>NZ_CP072642.1:1373636-1690170 GCF_018304765.1 Chloracidobacterium sp. N | reverse complement strand
CCCCAGGCGTAGCGCGAAATTTTGCCGATGTCCGGGGCTTCGACGTGGCGCGGCGGCGTGTCGTAGTTGAGCGCCACGGCCACTACTGATTTGACGTTGGGGAGGAGTTGAGCCGGGTCCGTACGCTTGTCCGCCGTACGCGCCATCCAGTGCATGGTGGCGTGGTAGCCACGGGCAAGCCATTCGTGGAGCCGCATGCCTTCGGCCGCCAGTGGTTCGGCGCGCGCAATGCCCACTTTGGAGAACCCCAGCGCCAGCGCCTGGGCTTTGAGGCGGGCTGTAAACGCGGCTACCGCCGCTGGCTGGTCATCGGCAGGAGGCGGCATGGGCAGATGCAAACGATGGGGGGTTAGCGTTTTTTGGCCGTCCGGGGGCGCGACACAATGCGCAGCGGCGTCGCAAAAAAGTCGAAGTTTTCGCGCAGCCGGTTTTCCACATAGCGGACATAAGAAAAATGGAGCTTTTCGGTCGTGTTCGTAAACAGGACGAACGTCGGCGGCACGCTGCGCGCCTGCGTCACATAGTGCACCTTGACCGGCGTGTTGCTCGGCAGGGTGGCGCGCGGTGTTTCGAGGTATTCCGCAAAGAAACGGTTGAGTTCGCCGGTGGGTATCCGCCGGTAACGCGCGTCATAGGCACGCGCGGCAAGGTCAAGCAGGCGCGTCACCCGTTGCCCGGTCAGGGCCGAAACGAAGACCGCCGGGGCATAATCCAGAAACTTCACCCGCTCGCGCAGTTGTCGTTCGTAGAGTCTGGCGGTGTGGGTGTCTTTTTCCACGAGGTCCCATTTGTTGAGGGCAATCAGGATGGATGTGCCGCTTTCGAGGGCGTAGCCGGCAATGACTTCATCCAGATGGGTCGGGCCTTCCACGGCATCGAGCAGCAGAATGGCCACATCGGTCCGCGCTAGGGCTTTGCGCGCCATGATGACCGAAAGTTTCTCGGCCATGGCGGTGGTCCGTCCTTTGCGGCGGATGCCGGCCGTGTCAATGAGCGTGAAGGGCCGTCCGTTGTGGATGAGGTCGGTATCTATGGCGTCGCGGGTCGTGCCGGGAATCGGACTCACGATAACCCGTTCCTCGCCGAGGATGGCGTTGACCAGCGATGACTTGCCGACGTTGGGGCGACCAATGACAGCCACCCGGATGCGCTCCGGCCGCGGCGGTGCCGCTGCCGGAGCGTTCGTCACGGCGAGAATCTCATCGAGAAGTTCGGCCGTGCCGGTCCCATGCTCGGCTGAGACCGGAAAGAGCTGGTCAAAGCCAAACCGGTAAAACTCACCGGCAGCCGTACGGACCTGGTCCGACTCCACCTTGTTGGCCACGACAAACACCGGCTTGCCCGTGGTATGGAGATGCCGCGCGAGTTCTTCGTCAAGCGGTGTGATGCCTTCGCGCGCGTCCACCACCCACAGCAGTAAATCGGCTTCCCCGATGGCGCGCGAAGCTTGCTTGAAGATATTGGCCGGGATGATGGCTTCCTCATCGGGCACGATGCCGCCGGTGTCCACAAGTTCAAAGCTGCGCCCCAGCCATTCGACAACGCCGTAGTGACGGTCACGGGTAATGCCCGGCTCGTCGCCGACAATAGCCTGACGACGGCCGACCAGCTTGTTGAACAGCGTGGATTTGCCGACGTTCGGCCGCCCCAGGATGACCACACTGGGTAACGGTTGGGGCGGTTGCAGCGCGGGCGGCAGCTCATCCACGAGGTCGGAGAGCTGCTCGATGGGAATCCCGTCGTCGGGCGTGGTGCTTTCGGGCAGAAGTGGTGGGGTTGGGTGCGGCATCGTTGGTTTGGGCCAGGGGACAGGAGGCGTCGCCAGGGGAGGACGTTCCCGCCGTGGCGCAGTTGCAAAGGCAGATGATACACGTTGCTGGATGCGCTGCGTCGTGGTGTTTTCCAGATATACCTCGCCTGTTTATATCAAGTGTGTTTTTTATCACAAAAAGGCGTGCAAACGTGTCAGCAAGTGGAATACACTCCGGGAAGCGCCCCCGCTGGCCTTGGCCCTGTTCCGGGATGCCGTATCTCATCGGAAATGCTGCGTTGACACCATGGTTTCGGCTTGCGCCACTTCAAACCCGGCACTGTATCCGGTTGTGGAAGCCACCTCTGCACCGAATGGGACACCAGTCGTTCTGGTGGTGGATGATGACTTTCAGCTCTGCGAGTTTCTCGGCGACCTGCTCGAAAGTGACGGCTTTGAGGTCTTGAAAGCCTGGAATGGTGAGGAAGCCCTCCGGCTGGTGGAAACCATCACCCCCGACCTCGTGCTGCTCGACATCCACATGCCGCACCTGGACGGCATCCAGACCTGCGCCGAGCTTCGCAAACGGCCGAAAACCGCCCACACGCCAATCCTGATGCTGACGGCGGTCATTGAGGAGGAGAGCATTGAGCAGGCGTTTGTCGCCGGCGCGACCGATTACATGACCAAACCGCCCAGCCCGCTGGCACTTCGGTTTCGGGCTGCCGGACTGATCAATGCCCACCGCCGCAACCGTCAACTGCGCGAAACAGAAACCCGGCTGCAATCCGTCATTCGCCATGCGTCGGATGCCATCCTGACACTTGACCAGACACTGACCGTCGTTTCCGCCAATCCGTCAGCGGCGCACCTGTTTGCTGCGGCGACGGAGCATCTCATCGGACGGTCGATTGGTGAACTGCTTGCCATCGCACCGGAAAACCTGGGCGCGCTCCCGGTGGAGACGGAGAGTTGTTTTCCGGGTGCGCCGGGGCGGATGGTTGAAGTCACAGCCGGGGAGTTTCATTCCGGCAGCAGGCGGTTTTATACCCTCATTGTCCGGGACATCACCGAGCGCAAAAAGGCCGAGAACCAGCTTCGGGAGTGGCAGGTGATGCTCCAGTCCACGCTCGATACCCTGTCCGCCCACATTGCCGTTCTGGATCAGAACGGCGTCATTCTGGAGGTCAATGAAGCGTGGAAACGCTTTGCGCGGGAAAACGGGCTTCAGACTGGCAACTTCGGCATCGGGATGAACTATCTGGCCCTGTGTGAGCAGGCGACAGGCCCTGAAAGCGAGGTTGCTCACGCCCTGGCCCGTGGCATCCGGCAGGTCATGGCTGGAAAGGCGGCTTACACCCTGGAGTATCCCCGTCACAGCCCATGGGCCAGACGGTGGTTCATAGCGCGCGTTGCCCGGTTGGCGGATTTGCCGGAAGCGCCGATCGTCGTGGCCCACGAGGAATCTACTGAACAACACCTGGCGCGGGAGCAACTCCAGCAGGCGAACCAGTTTATGCGCCGGGTCATCGAGGCCATTCCCGACGGCATCGGGGTGCTGGATGCCCACGGACGCCTGAAGCTTGCCAATCGGGCGCTGAGCCACATCCTGGGCGTTCCGGCGTCAGAACTTCTCCGTCAGCGCGTGAGCGGCTTCCTGACCCGTCACCGTCGCCCCGCCCTGCGGGAAGCCGTCCGCCGGCTGCTGCACCAGGGTGGTGGCGTCGAAGACATCGAAACCAGTGTACGCCGAAAGGATGGATGTTTTGTGCCGGTTCGGCTGTCCCTGGTGCCGGTGATGTCCGACCAGACTCTCGTGGTCATTGTCGAAGACCTGACGCCACAGAAGGCCATGGTGGAGGTGCTCCGCCGCCGCGATGAGGAATGGTCGGCCACGGTGGATGCCATTTCAGACCTCATCCTGCTGGAGGATTCCCAAGGACGGCTGCGCCGGTGCAATCGGGCGGTAACGACCTTTCTCGGCGCGACCTACCAGCGCCTCATCGGCCAGCCGACCGTTCGTTATTTCTTTCCGCATCTGTCCGCCACAGCCAAAACCCTGCGTGAAGCCGTCGGCGACCAGCCGGAGTTTCAGTTTCCCGGCCGCGATCAGTGGTTTGAGATGAGCAGCTACTGGATTCCGCAGGAACGCGGGATTGGAACAGGATGGGTACACGTCATCAAGGACATCACTGCACGCCGTCAGGCAGACAGTGCGATGCGGCGGCTGACGGCGGCCATTGAGCAGATTGCCGAGGCCGTCGTCATGCTGGACGGCTCCGGCTATGTCCAGTACGTCAATCCGGCGTTTGAAAAGACCACGGGGCTGGTGCGTGAGTCTGCCTATGGCTGCCAGTTCTTTGAGCTGCCGGTGGGCCCCGTTCAGGCCAGCCTCCGCGACGAAATCTTCCGGGCGCTGCAATCCGGGCGCGAGTGGCACGGTATCTACACGGCCCGCCGCAAAGACGGCACGACCTACCAGGAAGAAGCCTCAGTGTCTCCCGTGTGGGACGAAGCCGGCCGTCTCCAGAACATTGTCGCCGTGTGCCGGGATGTCACCGAACAGCTCCGCTACGAATCCATTGCCGAGGCCGTCAATGTCATGGAGACGACCGGATATATCTTCTCCGGCATCCGGCACGAAATGGGCAATCCCATCAACTCTGTCAAAACGGCACTGACAGTACTGAAGCAGATGGAGAATCCTTCGCGCGCCACCATCGCAAAGTATCTCGACCGTTCGCTGGCAGAAATCAGCCGGGTGGAATACCTGCTCAAAACCCTGCGTTCCTTTAGCCTGTACGAAACGCCGGTGTTGGAGCCGCTGCCGGTTGCGCCGTTTCTGGAGCGTTTCTGTTCACTCATCGAGGAGGACTTTGCCAAGCGCGGCATCCGGCTGGAATACCGGTTTGAAAAGGATGCCGGTACGGTCCGCGCCGACCAGCGGGCGCTGCATCAGGCCCTGCTCAACCTCGTCACCAATGCAGCGGATGCCCTTGAGGGCTGCGATGATCCGACCATTACGCTGCGCGTTTTTCGGCGCGAGCATCTGGTGAGTATTGTCATTGCGGATAACGGCGTTGGGTTGACGCCCCAGCAGCTTGACCAGCTCTTCAAGCCGTTTTACACCTCGAAGCCGCACGGCACAGGTCTGGGACTCGTCATCACCCGGAAGCTCATCACCAAGATGAACGGTACGGTCGAACTGCGTCCCGGGCCGACCGGCGGATGTGAAGCCATTGTGACGCTCGAAGCCGTTGCTCCGAAGGAATAGGCCGGATGTCCAGGCGGATGCTCATCCTTGATGACGAGCCTTTGTTTCGGGAAACCCTGGCCGAGGTGTTCAGCGGACGGGGTTTTTTGGTTTCCCTGGCGTCGAGCCTGGCGGCGGCGCGGCAACTGTTGCACCGGATGCCCTTTGACATCGTACTGCTCGACAACAAGCTGCCGGATGGCGGCGGACTGGCGCTGGTCCCGGAACTTCTGCGGTCAAATGACGCCGTGAAAATCCTGCTGCTGACGGCGTTTCCGAGTTATGAAAATGCCGTCCAGGCGCTCAAGTCCGGCATTCACGATTATCTTTCCAAGCCGGTCGAGGTGGAGGAAGTCATCCTGACCGTCGAGCGGCTGCTGCATACGACGGCGCTGGAAAAGGTCGAGGAAGTTCACCGTTTTCAGGCGCATCAGGAGAGCCGGACGGCGCTGCTGGTTGGCGCCGGGGCGCGCTTTGCTGACATCCACCGCCTCATCGAACGGGCGGCGGCCACCGAGGTGCGGGTGCTCATCACCGGTGAAACGGGGACGGGAAAAAGCCTCGTCGCCAAGGCGATTCACTACGCCTCGCGTCTGGCCGAAAAACCGTTCATCAGCGTCAACTGCGCGGCCCTGCCGGAATCGCTCATTGAAGCCGAGCTGTTTGGCGTCGAAAAGGGGGCCTTTACTGGGGCCACAGCCACCCGCAAGGGACTGTTTGAGCTGGCCGATGGCGGGACGCTGTTTCTCGACGAAATCACCGAAATGCCGCTGGCGCTGCAATCCAAACTGCTTGGGGTGCTCGAAGACCAGTCCCTGCGCCGGTTGGGCAGTGAAGTGCAGCGCACGGTGTCCGTCCGCGTTCTGGCCGCCACCAACGTTGACCCGGAAAAGGCCATTGCGGCGGGCACGTTCCGGCGTGATCTCTACTACCGGCTGAATGTCATCCACATCCACCTGCCGCCGCTGCGGGAACGGCTCGACGACTTGCCGGCCCTGTGCCGGCACTTCATCGCCACCTTGGCGCCGGGACGGGCCGTGGACATCCCGGAGGACGAAATTGCGCGCCTGGCTGAATATACGTTTCCCGGAAACGTCCGCGAGCTGCGCAACCTCATTGAACGCAGCCTGATCCTCCACGACGGGCAGTACATTTTCCCGTGCCGGTTGATTTTCAACCCGGCGGCGGCGTCCCAGCCGCACCCGGCGGAACCCCTCCGGCGTCTGGCTGATGTCGAACGGCAGCACATCCTCGCCGTGTTTGAACGCTGCGGCCGCAACCTGACGGCGACGGCCCAAGCACTGGACATCTCCCTGTCCACGCTCCGGCGCAAGTTGACCGAATATGGGGTGCGCCCCACGGCTGCCGCATCCCCTGCCAATTTGGAAGCCCCCCTTTCAAAATGACACGTCAGGCTGGCATCTGCGCCACGAAGTCAGCCGGTGTTTTCCCAATACATCTTTGATTTCCAGTGGTTTACGGATTTTTCCGGTGCTGGCACAGAGCTTGCGCTGCAAGTGGGCAGACCGTTCTGTGGTGCAGGTAAAGCCAATGCCGACCGTGCTCATCGTGGATGATGAAAAGCTGTTCCTCAGCAGTGTTTCCGAAGGGATCGCCAATCTCCTGGATGGGGTCAGGATACTGACGGCAAACCAGGGGGCTGAGGCGCTGGAGATCATCCGTCAGGGGGGTGTGGACCTGCTTGTGACCGACCTGAAGATGCCCGTGATGGATGGCTTTCACCTGCTGGCCTGTGTGGCGTCGGAGCAGCCACAGGTTTCGGCGATTGTGATGACCGCCTTTGGAACGAGCGAAATCGAGAAGCGCGTCCGGGAAATCGGGGCCATTGGTTACATCGAAAAGCCCATTGATCTGCATGCGCTGGCCAGCCTCGTCGAGAACACGCTGGCCAAACGCAGCGCGGGTTTTTTGCGGGGCATCAACCTGTCAAGTTTCCTGCAACTGCTCAATATCGAACGCAAAACCTGCACGCTCAACATCCGCCAGGGGCAACAGCTTGCGACACTCATTTTCCAGGAAGGCGAACTGGTGAATGCCCGGACCGAACACCGGGAAGGTGAAGCGGCGGTCTATGAGGTCATCGGTTGGTCACAGCCTGAAATCGAGATGTCCGGCGTTGTCAAAAAGCAGCCGGTAAACGTGCATACCCCCCTCGACCACCTGCTGCTGAATGCACACCAGATGCTGGATGAGCAGGTGCGGGAACAGGTTCTTTCGCCGGAAGGCCAAACATCTGGCCCTCCGGTCGAACCCTTTCAACCCACCGGCCCCCGGGCCGGTCACATCTCACAGGAGAACTTCACTATGGGCAACATCAAAGAATCCCTGGTCGCTGTTATGGAAATTGAAGGCACCGTCGGTGCGGCACTGGCCGACTGGAAAAGCGGCATGTGCCTTGGCACGATTGGCGGCACGCCGACCTACAACCTCGAAATTGCCGCTGCGGGAAATACCGAGGTTATCCGGGCAAAAATGAAAGCCATGGCCAATCTCAACCTCAAGGAAACCATCGAGGACATTCTCATCACCCTCGACACCCAGTATCACCTCATCCGCCTGCTCAAAAGCGCGCCGAATCTTTTTCTCTACGTGGCCATCAAGAAAGACACCGGCAACCTTGCGCTGGCCCGGCACAAGCTGACCCAGATCGAAGCCAAGCTGGAGGTCTGAACGGGCAACCCCAGGCATTGGTGCCAAACGCGGGAGGCTGAATACCTCCCGCGTTTTCACTCGTCGGCTGCCGCAGCCTGAACGATTGGTTGTCTTGTCCACAAGATACAAGGTGGAACAGCATGCTGCTACCGGAACCGAGCGGTCCCTCGGTTGCAAGCGCCTGTTGGGTGCATATCCTGCTGGTTATCCGGGACGATTAATGCGCACCAGTTGTCCTGCCATTTGATGTTGAGTCATCAACGCAGCATGAACACGCTGCGCCAAAGCCTTAAAATCTGGATCAACGGTACAGACAATGATACCCGTATGGTCCACATACCTTTGATGCAAACGAACAAAATGCTTACGATTGAGCGTTATCAGGATACGCGCTTCCGCTACAGCAAACGCCAGCACCTCTTCATCGGGGATTGCCTGCCCCGCCCGACCACTTTCATAGCTGGTGAGCACATCATGTCCTAACCGTCGCAATGCCTCCACGGCTGGAAGAGGAAAATTTTCATTGGCATATAAACGTGCCATTGTTTACGCCGCCTCATTCTCAGCGATCTGTTGTTCAATTTCTTCTCGATGGAGGCGGTAATAAGCCCAGGCATTGACCAAATCTTCTGACCGCAGGCTGGGATAACTACGCAATAGGTCTGCCTCACTCGCGCCCAGTCGTCTGGCTTGCACCAACACCCACACAGGGATTCGTGTACGTACAATGCACGGTTCACTACCACAAACGTTCGGTATACTCTCGACCCCAGGAAAGGCATCTCCCAAATCACGCACAATCCATTGCAATACTTGCGCCTTTTCTGCAGGTGTGATCTTGGTGAGGAGTTGTTCAATCTCTTGAAGGGTCTTCATAAAGCTTCGCTCCATATCTCGCTACCGTACACATAGCATACCTAAAAGTGCGACCAACGGCCAGCACTTCAGCCGCACCACGAGGCGCAGCAGAGTGACGTCGGCTGGATGCCGGTTGAGCGGGCTTTTTCTCTTTTGTATTACTCATAACAATTTCAGGAAATCATCAACCTCCAGTCGTGCTTGCTTTAAAATATGTACCAATGTAGAGCATTTGACTGGACTACCGTTATCTTGAGCACTTCGATCCCTGTGTGTTTCTGTAACCGAGTGTGACTGCCGCGCTGACGTACCACGGCCCACCCGTTTCTTTGCAAGGCACGAATAATTTGCTGATATGGCAGACTGGGCACTTTCACAATTCAATCTCGTGCACCAGCGTGTTCTCATCCATAACCAGATCATCTTCGACTGGCTCAAGACACAGTTCAATCGCCTCTTGTATATTTCTCAAGGCTTCTTCTACTGTCTCTCCTTCGCTGATACAATCAGGCAAAGACGGGACGTAAACTGTGTACCCACCTTCGTCGCTTGCCTCAAGTACAACTTTGAAGCGCATAATTCCTCTCCTTACAAACTATCTTTGGAAATTCGCGTACACCACAAAAAAGAGTATTCCACGAGTTACTAGGCAGGTGTTCGCAAAACCGTGACAGGGGCTGAAAGTTGAAGAAATTGGCGGTGTCCGTAGCATATCCTTAATCTATTTTACAACCAGGGAGGAATGCCATGGACTCCACCCAGGTATCTTGCCCCAATGAGGTCTGCCTGGACCAAAGGAAAGACGCGGGATGCCAAACACGGGATGCTGGTCTCATCCCGCGTTTTCACTCGTCGGCTGCCGCAGCCCGAACGAATGGTGAAACCCGTGGTGCCCCGTCAACGTAGCCAACCGCGACGGATTGTGCTTTTGTTGACTATCTCCTCTCGGGGCTTTATCCGCTTATGTTCTGTCCGACCTGTGGTACGCCGACCCAACTGCCGGAGCAAAACTTCTGTAAGGCCTGCGGCCTGAACCTGACCCTCGTCACCAGTGCCTTGCAGGCGAGTCCCGGTCCATCTGGTGCAGGCAGCGATATGGCAGCAGCGGTGGCCGGGCAGTTGGCCAGCCTCCAGCATTCAAAAGACCGCCTGTGGCGAACAAAGTTGCGCCGGGCCGAGTGGGGGCTTGTGGTCGGCGGCCCGCTTTTGTCCGCGGCACTCGGCATTTCCGCCTCGGTACTGGAGCACATCAGCCACTGGTTGGCCCGTTTCGTTGTGTCTTTCAGTGGCTTTGGCGGGTTGATGTTTTTTGCCGGCATCCTCCTGCTCGTGTATGCACGCATGGCGTTCAAGCCGGAACCGCTTCCGCAGGTCGTCATCGTTCCGACGCCTCCGCCAGGTCCGCTGGGGAGTGCCGCTGCGCCACCTTCCGCCATTTCCGGCGGCGAGACACCTTACCGGGGAGCCTTCCCGGCGCCGCCAACCGTTGCCGCGCCGCCCAGTGTGACCGAGCACACGACGCAACTGCTCAACGATCCCTATCAGTCCTCGCCCAAGGCATAGGCCCAAGACATAGGACGGACAGGTTGCGTGTTTCCAAAACGGGTGGCTTTTTCAGAAAGCCATTTCAGTGAGCCAAGTGGGGGCAAACGTACGGTCAGGTTCGCGCCCACGAAGCACATTGCTCCTGACCCGCTCGCGTCAAACCTGCCGAATCCCCCCGACGATGCCGGATTCGGTTGCTGAGGAAGTTCGTCATGAACCGAAATGTATTGTTTTCACTGGTGCTGACGGCACTGCTCGGTGCCGGCTGCATGGCCGCGGCCGACCCGGCGCGGTCATCCGCAACGTCCCAACCCGAAGGAGGTACCTCACCTGTGACCAGCCCTGCTGACACGAATCCCAATCCTACGCCCGGCTGCCCACCGGCGCTCGACTTCACGATGAAGAGCATTGATGGCAAGGACATCAACCTGTGTGCGTACAAGGGCAACGTCCTGCTCATCGTCAATGTCGCCTCCCGCTGTGGGTACACGCCGCAGTACAAGGGACTCGAAGCCCTCAACCAGAAGTACCGCGCCAGGGGGCTGCGGGTGCTGGGCTTTCCAGCCAACGACTTTGGCGCCCAGGAGCCGGGCACGGATGCGGAAATCAAGGAATTCTGCACCTCAAACTATGGTGTGCAGTTCGATATGTTCTCGAAAATCACCGTCAAGGGACCGAACAAGCACCCGCTTTACCAGTACCTCACCTCTGGCGGGGGCAATGAAAAGCTGGCCGGCGAAGTCCGCTGGAACTTTCAGAAGTATCTCATCGGACGGGATGGCAAGCTGCGGGCGGTGTTCCCATCAAGCGTTGATCCGATGTCGGATGAGCTGACAAAGGCCATTGAAGCCGCGTTGGCCGAACCGGCGGCGTAAAGCCTGACAAAAACCGCCGGACACAAAACTGCCGGGCCGGAGGAATTTCCCCCGACCCGGCATCATAGTGCCCTGTGCCCGTGCTCACATCAGACCCGGAATGAGCGTTCCCCACCAGACCTGCACGGAGGGGGACAGGGTGATGGTCCCGTTCAACGGCACACGGAAATCGTACCGGTAAGCGCCCTGCGGAGCGCACGGCTCCGGTTTCAGGGTGACAACCAGCGGCTGTCTGTCACGGATGAGCGTCAACTTGACGTCACCGGTTTCAACCTGGCGCAACTCTTGGAGCAGGTCGCGGCTGCTGCGCACTTCCCGGTCGCCGATTTTGAGGATGCAATCTCCCGCGCGCAGACCGGCTTTGTCCGCCGGCGAGCCGGGTCTCACTTCTGTAATCAACAGACCGCCAGGTGCGCCGAAGTAGCGCGCAAGCTGTTCGGACAGCGGCTGCGTCCGAATACCGAGCCGTCCCCGGTCGCTCACTGAGAAGGTGAAAAATTCCGGTTGCGGCTTGAGTTTTTCCCGTAATTGTTCACCCTGCCTGCGCATCTGCTCAGCCATCTCCTTAATTTCCTGGAGCTGTGCGGCGTCAAGTGGCGGGTGGACGGTGATGGAAAATGGTCCGTCCGGCAGCATCATGACGCTGACCTGCGGCTTTTCCGGCACGACCGTGACCGTGTTGAGCTGTTTGTTGCGGACGATGCCCAGCGTCATGGCCTGTCCCGGCGTCTGTTTGCGCAGCAGGTCCCGGAAGTGCTCGACGTTGACGACCGGCTGGCCGTTGATGGAAACGATCACATCGCCACGCTGAAGCCCGGCTTTGTCCGCCGGACTGCTGGGAATGACCTTCATCAGATGTACCCCCTGGGCCGGTGATACGCCAAGGTCTGCTGCCTGCTGCTCGGAAAGCGTTTGTGGAAAGACACCCAGGTAGATGCCGGGCGTCCGGGGTTCAGCCGGTGACGCGCCGGGCGTTTGCGGCCCCTGTCCGGCCGGTGCGTCCTCCACCGGCCGGGTATCGGCCGCCAGTGCGGCCGTTGCGAGCGACAGTGGAAGCGCCAGCGTCAACAGAGTCTGGCAGAAACGCCGAATCAGCCGCGCCGGACTGTGGGAAACGGGAGTGAACGACGACAAGGTGGACGACATGGTGTTGAGCCTCAACATGGAAAAACTTGTGGCAGCCTGACCGTGCGGGCACCAGGGCTGCCCACAGCGTGAAGTCATCTGCCTTCACACACGACGACCATCAAAGCGAGTTCCAGGGAATTCCTGCCCGGTGGTGTGCCCTGCCAGGGTTTGGCAAACCGTTCCATCAGACTTACTCATTCCTGCTCACACAGGAACAAAGCTGACTTCCTGCTTCACAGAGGCCGGTTTCGCTGCCGTCTTGCGACGGCGGCCAGAGCCTTCCTCTCCACAGGCTTGACATCCGGCGGAACTCGCCGTAGGCCCGCTGAGGGCGGCCAAGCCATACGCCAGGAGATTCCTGGCGGCATTCACGTCCCGGTCGTGGATGCTTCCACAATCCGGGCAAGTCCATTCGCGCACTGAGAGTGGCAAATCATCGAGCTTGTGCCCACATACCGAGCACGTCTTGCTGCTGGCAAAGAAGCGATCCGCCACCACCACCTGCCCGCCTCGCATCGCGGCCTTGTATTCCAGTTGCCGCCGAAATTCGTAGAAGCCTATGTCCATGATGGAGCGCGCCAGATGCCGGTTCTTCACCATGCCGCGCACATTCAGGTTTTCGATGCCGATGGTGTGAAATCGGTGCGTGAGGCTGGTCGTGAGCTTGTGCAAGGCGTCCTGGCGGATGTTGGCGATGCGCGCATGCAGCTTGGCCAGCCGCGCCTTAGCCCGCTTGCGGTTCTGCGAGCCTTTGCACTTTCTGGACAGGCTTTTTGAAAGCCGGCGCAGGCGTTTGAGCAAAGCCGTGTGCGGCTTGGGACCGGGGATGGTCTCTCCCGTCGAGAGCGTGGCCAGCGCAGAGACACCCACATCCACGCCCACTGCGCCTTGGTTCTCAGCTTTGGGCAGATGCGAACGGTCTGGTGTGTCCACGGTGATGCTGACATACCAGCGGTCGGCCACACGGGAGATGGTGGCCGACATGATCTTGCCAGTGAAACGCAACGACTCGCGCATGCGCACCCAGCCAAGGTTGGGGATGCGTATGCGACAGCCGTCAATGTCGAACTGGTCGTTGGAAAGCGTAAAGCGGTCGTGCACGCCCTTCTTGCGAAACTGCGGATAGCGGGCCCGGCCCGCAAAGAAGTTCCTGAACGCTTTGCCCAACTGGATGATCGCCATCTGCGGCGCGCACTTGGTCACTTCCAGCATCCACGGAAACTGCTCACACTTGATGGCGTTGAGCTGGCGGCGCAGCGCCGCTTGCGACGGCTTGGGCAGCGCTGGATCGGCCTTTGCCGCCTCGTACTGGCGCTGCCACTCGGCCAAGGCCCAGTTGTAGGCGAAGCGCGCGACGCCACATGCGCGCGCAAAGTAAGTTGCCTGCGCGTTGTTCGGATCGAGCGCGATGCGGTGTGCGATGATCACTGCGCAGCCTCCACGGCGGCCTTCACGCCATCGAGCAGCTTCTGATTCCTGCGCGAACGACTACCATACAACCGGGCGCTGAAGACCGTGATGATCTCCAGCACGTCCTTCGCCAAGTCTTCCTCGAAGCGCGTGTCCTCGCCTTGGTTTAGGATCACCACTGCGACGTTCTTCGCCTCGCAGATGGCGAACACCAGTTCCGCGCCAAAGTGCTGACTATCTTGCGCGACATGCGCAAAATGCACACTACTGAGCAATAAAGGTCAACTTTTATTTAAGCTGTTCAAACCCTGGCAGGGGTTATGTCAGTCTGTCCGCTGACCGTGGCTTTACGGCTGCGTGGCTTTGGCCTCTTTGGCCTTGGCAAAGTCGCCGGCCTTGAAGCGGCTCATCCGCTCATAGCTGATGTACCTGGCAAAGGCCGCCGAGACCTGTTCCGGCGTCAGGGCCTTGATTTTGGCCTCGAATTCAGCGTCCCAGGTGGGACGTCGTCCGAGATAGAGATAGCTCTCCAGTCTTGACGCCAGTTCCCGGTCCTGCGCCCGCGACACCTGCTGATCCTGCAGGTAGCCCGTCTTGGCGGTTTCGACCTCCTCGGCTGTGAAGCCCTCACGCACGGCACGCTCGACTTCCTCTTTGAAGGCCGCTTCCAGACGGGCCAGATTTTGTGGCGCGTAAATGGCCGAGACGGTGAATGTGCCCAGGCGGTCCAGTGAACCAACCTGCAACCCGGCGCCGACACCGTAGCTGATGCCCTCTTTCTGCCGGATGCGGACGGCCAGGCGGGAGTTCAGGAAACCATCGCCGAAAATGTACACGGCGAGCGCCAGCGCCGGGTAGTCCGGGTCATCATCGCGCATTTCAAGCGGCATGCCGGCAATGAAGAAGGCATTGGCTTTGTCTGGCGTCTCAAAGGTCTCATCGGCAGCCGGAATGGGACGAAACCGGTTTTCCAGACGTGCGAAGGGCGTTTTGGCGGTCCAGCCGGCGAAGAGTTCCGTCGCCAGTTTTTCAACTTCAGCCGGATCGAAGTCCCCGACGACGGCAATCTGGGCGTTGGAGATGCCATAAAACGTTTCATAGAAGCGTTTGACATCGTCCAGCGTCACGGCCTTGATGCGTTCGATCTCCTCGTCTGGCAGAGGGGTATAGCGTACATCTTCTTTGGGATAGGGATTGAGGTGGCGTGAAAAGGCCCTGACGGCCACCCTGGTCGGTTCCCGGCGGTTTTGCTCGGTGCTGGTAATGATCTCCTGTTTGAGCTGCTCAAACTCGCTTTCCGGGAACGATGGCTCCCGCAGAATTTCCGCGCCCAGCCGCATGACGTCCGCGAGATGCTCGCGGGTTGTCGTGACACTGAAATTCGCTTGCCTGGCGCTGCCGAAAACGCCCCCCTGTGCCTTGAGGCGGTCGAATTCATCGCTGATCTGCTGCCGGGTTTTCTTCTTCGTGCCACGGTCGAGCATGGCTCCGGCAAAGAATCCGACTTCCCGCTGGTTGCGCAGGGCCTGCTCATTGCCCAACCGGATGGACATCGTCAACGTTACCGTATTGCCACGGGTCTTTTTCGGCAGCAGCACCATCTGTAAACCACCCTGGGCTTTGGGCAGGATGGATCGCGCTTCGATGTTTTCCGGGGTGGGGTCAAAGGCTTCACCGGCAGCAACAGCCGCACTTCCTTTGTAATCAGCCAGAAGCGCCGTGATGTCCGGCGTCGGCGGGATTTCGGCCCGGTCGGGCTTGTCAGTCGGAATGAACATGCCAACCGTCCGGTTGTCGGGCTTGAGGTAGGTTCTGGCCACCCGTTGTACGTCTTCAACCGTGACGGCCTTGAGCCGGTCCCGATTGAGGAAAAAGAGCCGCCAGTCGCCAGCAGCAATCCACTCGCTGAGTTCCAGCCCCAGCCGCTCGGAGTTGTTGAGGGTCTGTTCGATGCTGACCAGGTACTGCCGCCGGATGCGTTCCACTTCTTCAGCCGTCGGCGGCTTGCTGCCGGCAGTTTCTTCAATGGTCGCCAGCAGGGTCTGACGGACGGCTTCGATGTCAGCACTGGTCGGTAAAATGGCCGCAAAATTGACCAGCCCCGGCTCTTTGGTATCGAAGCTGAAGCCCTGCACAAAGGCGGCTTTTTTGGTTTCGACCAGCGCCTTGTGGAGCCGTCCGCTTGGGGTATCGCCAATGACGCCGGCCAGCAGTTGTACGGCCGGTTTGTCGGGATGCGCCGCGGCCGGCACGTGGTAGCAGACGAGGATGACCTTGGTATCGCCCACGCGCCGAATCGTCAGGGTGCGTTCGCCATCCTGGGTTGGTTCGAGTGTGTAGGTCGGCTCCAGCACGCGGGTGGGTTTCGGGATGGGGCCGAAATACTCGTGAATCATCTTCAGGGTCTTTTCTTCATCGAACTTCCCGGCCACGAGCAGCACGGCGTTGTCCGGCTGGTAATACTTCCGGTAGAACGCCTGCAACCGCTCGATGGGGACGTTTTCAATGTCCGCCCGCGCGCCAATCGTCGAGTTGCCGTAGTTGTGCCAGTCGTAGGCCACCGCATGCGTGCGTTGCAGCAGCACCCGGTAGGGACTGTTTTCCCCGGCCTCAAACTCGTTGCGCACGACGGTCATTTCCGAATCGAGGTCTTTCTTGGCAATGAAGCTGTTCACCATGCGGTCGGCTTCCAGATCGAGCGCCCACCGGAGGTTGTCCTCGGTTGCCTGAAAGGTCTCGAAGTAGTTGGTGCGATCAAGCCAGGTGGTCCCGTTCGGGCGCGCGCCACGCTCGGTCAGTTCCTTGGGAATGTCCGGGTGGCGTGGGGTGCCCTTGAACACAAGGTGTTCCAGCAGGTGCGCCATGCCGGTTTCGCCGTAGTTTTCATGACGCGAACCGACCAGATAGGTGATGTTGACGGTGATGGTCTGCTTGGATTCGTCGGGGAAGAGCAGCACCCGCAGCCCGTTTTCCAGACGGTACTCGGTGATGCCTTCCACACTCGTGACGCGCGTGACGCCAGGCGGCAGGGTGATGGTTTTGGCCGGCGTGTCGGCCTTGACGACCACAAGCAGCAGGGGACTTGGCAGGCACAGGGCGGTTGCCAGACAAACACTGGCCAGCCCACGCAAAAAGGCGAACTTCATAAGGCGGGAAACCTCGGACAGAAAGGATGATTGAGTATTGCCAACGCTACAAACGTGGGCAGACTGTAAGGGTTTCAGAGAGATTATGGCAACACCGAATCATATCAGCAGCATGGCGTCGCCATAGCTGTAAAACCGGTAGCCTACCGCCACGGCATGGCGGTAGGCGCGCATGACGGGTTCATAGCCGCCGAAGGCGACGACCAGCGCCAGCAGGGACGACTGCGGCAGGTGAAAGTTGGTGAGCAGTCCGTCGAGAACCCGGAAGCGGAAGCCCGGCACAATCGTCAAATCCGTCATGCCCTGGCCGGCACGGACAAGGTTGCCGTCCACGCCGTCCTGGGCCACGGTTTCGAGCGTGCGCGTCGAGGTCGTTCCGACGGCGATGACCCGGCGCCTTTCGCGCCTGGCTGCATTGATGCGCTGCGCTGTGGCTTCCGGCACGACATAGACTTCCGGTTCGACGCGGTGCGCCGCCAGATTTTCCGTGCGGACGGGCTGAAACGTTCCGTAACCCACGTGCAGGGTCAGCTTGACAATCTCCACGCCCTGGGCAGCCAGAGTGGAGAGCAGCTCCGGCGTGAAGTGCAGGCCGGCCGTCGGGGCCGCAATCGAGCCGGGCGTGGCGGCATAGACCGTCTGGTATCGTTCCCGGTCGGACGGGGTGTCGGCTTCACGGGCAATGTAGGGCGGTAGCGGCGTGCGCCCGATCCGGTCGAGCAGTGCAAAAAAATCACCCTCACAGGTAAAAGCAATCGTACGGCGTCCGTCTTCCAGCCGGCCCGTGACAACACCCCGCAGCTCGTCCTGACCGAAGGTGAGCCGGTCGCCGACGCGCACCCGGCGTCCGGGTTTGACGAGCGCCGTCCAGGTTTGCGGGGCGGTTTCACGTACCAGGAACACCTCAACGAGTCCGCCGGTCGGTTCGCGCCGGCCGATGAGTCGCACCGGGAAGACGCGCGTATCATTGAGTACGAGAACATCGCCAGCGCACAGCCAGCGGGGAAGGTCCTTGACGTGTGCATCTTCAAGTGCGCCGGTGCGCCGATCCAGCACCAGCAGGCGGGCCTGGTCACGCGGTTCGCAGGGATGCTGGGCAATGCGTTCCGGGGGAAGGTCGTAGTGCAGGTCGGAAAGGCGCATTGGTTACGGGGCGTTGTCGGAAAGCACGGGTTCGTGAAAAGCTTTGGCATCGGGCCAGTGGTTCATTGCTGAAATCAGGCGCCGGAAGCAAGCCGCCATGCCGAAAGAAAAAACCGTTTATACCTGCCAGCAGTGTGGCTACCAAAGCCGAAAGTGGCTGGGGCGCTGCCCGGACTGTGGCGCGTGGAACTCGCTGGTCGAGGAACGCGAAGACAGCACCCTTTCGGCGGCGGCGCTGGCGCGTGGGCTGGGCGGGGCGTCCGGCAAAGGCGCAAAGGCAAAAATTGCGCCGACGCGCTACGAGCAGGTTCCGAGCCAGGATGACGCGCGCCTTTCCTCCGGCATCGCCGAGCTGGACCGTGTTTTGGGCGGGGGCATCGTGCCGGGCAGCCTGCTCCTCATCGGCGGCGATCCGGGCATTGGCAAATCCACGCTGCTGCTTCAGATGGCCGCGGGCCTAAGCGCTGCCGGGGAACGGGTGCTGTATGTCAGCGGGGAAGAATCCGAGCGGCAAATCAAGCTGCGGGGAGACCGGCTGGGCCTGCGTCCGGGCGATCTGCACCTGTTGCCGGAAACCTGTCTGGAGCGCGTGTGGGAGGTGGTCACGAACCTCAAGCCGACGCTCATCGTGGTGGATTCGGTGCAAACGGCCTATTCCGAACGGCTGGACAGTGCACCGGGCAGTGTTTCCCAGGTGCGCGAAACCGCCGGGCAGTGCCTGCTGATTGCCAAGCAGCAGGGCATTCCCATTTTTCTCATCGGGCACGTCACCAAGGATGGCGTTCTGGCCGGGCCGAAGACGCTCGAACACATTGTGGATACCGTCATCTACTTCGAGGGGGAGCGCCACCACAACCACCGCCTCATTCGTGCGACCAAAAACCGCTTTGGAGCGACGAACGAACTCGGCCTGTTTGAGATGACCGGCGCGGGACTTGTGCCGGTGAGCAATCCGTCGGCGCTGTTTCTGGAGCAGCGTCCGGTTGGCGTGGCCGGGTCGGTCGTCGTGGCCTGCATGGAAGGCACGCGCCCGATGCTGGTGGAGTTGCAGGCGCTGGTCAGCAGCAGCAAGTACGGGACGGGTCGCCGGACGGTCGAAGGCGTCGAACCCAACCGCGTGGCGTTGCTCATTGCCATGCTCGAAAAACGGGCCGGGCTGCACATGCTGGGTGATGATGTGTTTGTCAACGTGGCCGGCGGCTTGACGCTGGCCGAGCCGGCGGCGGACCTGGGCATCGTGGCGGCGCTGGCGTCCAGCTTTCGGAACACGGCGGTTGATCCGACGACGGTCGTCTTTGGGGAAGTCGGCCTAGCGGGCGAGGTGCGTGCCACCAGCCAGCCGGCCACGCGGCTCCGGGAAGTGGCTGCCATGGGCTTTGCGCGGGTGGTGATGCCGGCGGGAAATGTGCCAGGTCTGGAATGGCCGGACGGGTTGCAGGTCATTGGCGTCCGGTCGGTTCTGGAGGCGCTCGATGTCCTGTTCTGATGTGCCCCTTCTGATGGGCCCCGGCGGGCGAAAGCAGAGGCGAGGCGTGTGTGACGGGGAGTGTTTCCACGTGGAGGTTGCTCGTGACGGCATTTGATTGGCTGGCGCTGGTGGTCGTGGCGTTTTCGGCCGTGAGCGGCGCTGTCCGGGGGCTGACGAAAACGGTCATTTCCAGCGTCGCTTTTCTCATGGGATTGGCGCTGGCGCTGGTGTTTTACGATGACCTCGCTGCCGGACTGAAGCACCTGGGTATCACGGCACCGGTGGCTTACGGGGTGGGGTTCCTGCTGCCGGTGGCCTTGGCAGGGCTGGGCGGGTGGTGGCTGGTGCGTCATCTGCGCCGGCGCTTCCGCAAAACGCCACTGGCCACGCTTGACCGCCTGGGTGGCGGCGCGCTGGGCATCGGACGTGCCTGGCTTGTACTGTCGGTCATCTATCTGGTGCTGACGGCTTTTCCGGCGCAACCGGCGTTTGTGCTTCATGCGCGGGTCACGCCGCTGGTCAAACCCGGCGCGCGGCTTCTGACCGAACTTGGGAAAGCCGACCTGAAAAACCGTTTCGAGCAGGGGATTGCCGAACTGCGCCGGATGAAGGAAACCGCGCTGCGCCCGAAAAAACCGGGCGCGTCGCCGGATGTGGCGCGCGACGGGGGCCGTGCAGGAAGCCCGGGCGCGCCTGCCACGCCGCCTTCATCCCGCCGTACGACAACGACGCCACCGACCTGGCCACGGTAAGACGCTGCTACTGCTGGTGACGACGGCGATACGTCGCCCGTTTGATTGGTGAGCTGCTGAATGACAGGCGCGCGCAGCGCCGGATGTTATGCAGGTAATGCGTCAGGGCTTGGTCACGGCTGGTCAGGCAGTGTTAGCATGAGGCGTGCCGGGGGCGACACCTCGGACGCAAAAATTCTGTGGAAGAGTTCTCATCCATATCCAATGTCCAAGGAATCGTTTTCTGATGCCGGGCCGGATGCGCCGGGTGCGCTGTCCGGTGGTGCGGTAGAGCGGTCGGATGGCGTGGCCAAGCAGCGGTTTGAAGCGTATCTGGTGGAGTGTGTCGAGCGTCTGTTTGCGGAAATCGGGACGCGCCTCTCGAACTCCCTTCAGCAAACGCTCGGACGCCTGGTGAATGTGCAGTCCCGCTCGATTGACGTACTGGAAAAGCTGGAGGCCGAGCAGCGGTACATGCGGGCGCAGATTGAACGTCTGTCGGCCGACATAGCCCTGCTGCGCCGGGGCAGTATGACACCTCCGGTGCCACGTGGGCGTCGCGCGTGGACACATCGCCACCGGCGGCTTTTCGTCGCGTCGCGTCCACGTCTGCCAAAGGACTGAGAGAACCCGCCCCAGCCTTCACCAAAGCCACCTGACCCGGCCGGCATCTCAGACCAAAGACAACGACTACGTTGTGGGAGCAGTCCGATGATTGGCGCGATGGAAAAAGTTCTGGCTGTTATTCTGGGCGGCGGCAAAGGCACCCGCCTGTATCCGCTCACGCGGGAACGCTCAAAGCCGGCTGTCCCGCTCGGCGGCAAGTATCGTCTGGTGGATATTCCCATCAGCAACTGCATCAACTCCGGTATCTCACGGATACTGGTGTTGACACAGTTCAACTCGGCGTCCCTGAACCGCCACATTGCCCGTACCTATCGGTTCAGTCAGTTCGCCAATGGTTTTGTCGAAATCCTGGCGGCGGAGCAGACGCCGGAAAATCCCGACTGGTTTCAGGGCACGGCCGATGCTGTCCGTCAGAACTTCCGCCATCTGAAAAGCACGCACGCAACGACGATTCTCATCCTGTCGGGCGATCATCTCTACCGCATGGACTACGCCAAGTTCATTGCCTACCACGAGTCGTTCGACAATGACATCACGGTTTCCGTCACGGCCATCCCTCCCGACGAGGCTTCGGAATTCGGGCTGCTCAAGGTGGATGAAGACGGGCGGGTGATTGAGTTTCGGGAAAAGCCCACGGGTGCGGCGCTTGAGGAGATGCGCGTGGACACGACCCGGTTTGGCCTTGCGCCGGAGGAAGCGGCCAAGCGCCCGTATCTCGCTTCCATGGGAATCTATGTCTTCAAAATGGATGTGCTGGAGTCGCTGCTGCGCGACACCAGCCGGGTGGATTTCGGCAAGGAGGTCATTCCGCACGCCCTCGAAACCCACCGGGTGGGAGCGTATCTTTTCAACGGCTACTGGGAAGACATCGGGACGATCAGTGCCTTCTTCCGCGCCAACATCGAGCTGACGGATGTCCTGCCCCGCTTCAACTTCTTCGACATGTCTGCGCCCATCTACACCCGGCCCCGGTTTCTGCCCGGTACAAAGGTGCGCAACGCCCAGATCATCAACTCGATCATCAACGAAGGGTGCATCATCAACGAAGCCACGATTCGGCGTTCGATTGTTGGCATCCGCAGCCGGATTGAAAGCGGCACCCACTTTGACCACGTGCTGATGATGGGGGCTGACGAATATGAAACCGTGGATGAACTTCAGCAGAACCGGGCGGCCGGGCGGCCGGATATTGGCGTCGGGAAGTTCTGCACGGTGCGGAACGCCATCCTCGACAAGGGGGTGCGGATTGGCAACAACGTCCGTCTGCTGAATGAAAGCGGCGTCAGGGAGGCCGACGGTCCGAACTACTGTATCCGTGACGGTATCATCATTATCCCCAAGGAAGCCGTTATCCCGGACAACACCACCATCTGAACGCGGCAGGAACGAAGGGAGTGGCTGCCATGGGCCGACTTCGGCAACTGCGGGAACTGCTTTGGAAAACGACGCTCGATACGCTTGAGTACGACTGCATCGGCTTTGCCAAGGAAGCGGCCTATTCCTTCGTCCTGACCTTCTTCCCGCTGCTGCTCTTTTTTGTGGCGGCGTTTGCGGCGCTGGGCAGCGAGCAGACGGCGGCGATTCTGGACGCCCTGCGGCGCATCATGCCGCCGGGAACGTTCAGCGTGGTGGAAAGCTACTTGCAGCAGCTTATGCAGGGACGGCCCGGACGGGTGGCGTTGCTGTCCTTTGTCGCCACGCTCCTGCCGGCCATCGGGCTGATTGCCACGCTGTCGCGGGCGCTGGACCGCATCTATGGGATTTCCCCCCGGCGCCCCTTCTGGCGGGAGCAGTTGCTATGCCTGGAGCTGGTGTTTGTCGTCGGGTTGCCGTTGGTGCTGGCGTCCATTGCCGGCGTGGTCGGCGCCCATCTGGAACACCTCATCACCCGCTGGAGCGGCGGTTACGTCACCTTTGGTTATCTGTGGGCCGCCGGGCGGTGGTTTCTGGTCGTGCTGAGTGTGTTTCTGATTCAGATGCTCCTGTACCGCCTGGCGCCGAGCCGCCCGCCACGCTGGCGGCACATTCTGCCGGGGGCCGTTTTTGCCACGACGCTGTGGGGATTGGCCACGCTGGGTTTCGGCATTTACGTGGCCAATTTCAGCGCCTACGGCCGCATTTATGGCAGCATCGGCACGGTCATCGTGCTGCTTGTCTGGATGTACGTCATCACCTTCGTGTTCCTGGTCGGAGCGGTTTTCAACCGTCGGCTGGCCATTCTGGAACTTGAACACCGGCTGGAAAAGCTCTCCACAGCCGAGGCCACGTCCGTCCTGCTCACCAGTGTGACCGAGGAAACCGGCAAAGCGGAGACGGCCCACCTTCCCTGAAACGTAGCTGCCGAAGGCGGGCCGCCGGAGGCCGGGCAACCGTTCACTGCGGCGGTGGCTGATCGGTCGGCGGCGGAAGCTGGACGGGCGGGGCCGAGGTGTCGCCGGCTTCCGACGTGTGTCGGGTGAGTCCGAGCCGCAGCAGGGCCGGCGCCGTTGGCGTGCCGGTTTCTTTCAAACCGTTGGCACGCTGGAAGTTCCGCATGGCTTCGCGGGTGCTTTCATCATACTGCCCCGTGATCTCGCCCTGGTAGAAACCGGCTTCCCTGAGCTTTTCCTGAATTTCGCGGGTACGCGCTTCCGGGATGACCAGACTGCGCGGCGGGCGGTAGGGCGTCGCTGGCGCAGCCGCCCCTGTGCCATAGGCGGCCGTCACGCGGCTCCGGCGGCCGTAGCGTCCGCCCCGGACGCGGTAGGCGCGTCCGCTCCGTCCCCGCACGACACGCCCCCGGCGGCTGCGGTAACTGCGACTGCGGTAACTGCGGCCCCGCGTACTGCGCATCCGTGCGCTACGTCCACGTGCCCGGCTGGCACGTCCCCGACCGCGGGCAGCCCGACCACGGGCAGACGGTCCCCGGCGGCTCCGTGCCGCTGCGCCACGACTGCGGCCGCTCCGGGCCCGTCGGCTCTGGGCGCGCTGCTGACCGGCCGCACGCCGTTTTTGGGGGCGGATGACTTCTTCAGCGTGGGCGTCGGGAAACATCGGGGCGGGAAGCCCGGCTCCCACGAGTAAACATGCGATGACGAGTGCCAGTCTGGCGCACAGCGTCCGACTCCTGTGCAGCATGGAACATTCCTTTCCGTATGATTTCGAGAAACTCATGACGGCCCTGAACCTTACCACCCGAACCTTACCAGATGATGACCAGGGTTGCCTTCCCGGTCAGCGCGTGCACTTGACGACGACCACCGTGATGTCATCCTCCGGGATGGACCCGGAGGCAAAGGTCAGAGCTTTTTCGACAATGGTTTCACACAGCTCGCGCGCCGGCAGGTGGACATGGCGGTGGATGACAGCTTTCAGCCCATCATAGCCGAAGTAGTTTCCCGTGCGGTTTTTGAGTTCCGGGATACCGTCGCTGTACATCACGAGGACATCCTGTGGGTTGAGTACGTGGGTCAGGATGGGGAGCCTGCCCAGCATCGGCCGTACCCCCAGCGGGTAAGCTCCCCCTTCCAGGCTATGGACGGTTTTCGTGGCGGCGCAGTACACCATGGGGTAGGGGTGTCCGGCATTGGCGATGGTGATATGTCCGGTCGGCACGTCGAGCAGCGTGTAGCAAAACGTCATCAGGTCGCGGCGCGTGCCATTTTCATGGATGAGTTTGTTCAGGGTCTGCATCACGTGCACCGGGTCGGGCGAGATACCAAGCTGGTTGAACAGCGCGCCTTTGGCCAGCGCCATCAGCAGTCCCGAAGAGATGCCGTGGCCGGAGGCGTCTCCGATGACCACGGCCAGCCGTTCCTCGCCGACGTGGATGTAGTCGTAATAGTCACCCCCGATGTCTTCTGCCGGACGTGACAGCCCCGCCACCTCGAAGCCGGCAATCAGCGGCTCACACTGGGGCAGCATTGAAGCCTGGATGCGGGCGGCCAGGGCCACTTCGGCCTGGAGCCGCTGCCGTTTCATTTCTTCTTCGAGAAGGCGTGTGTTTTCAATCTTGACGGCTGCCACGCTGGCAATCGTGGTCAGCACCTCCAGGTCGTCCGGCGTAAAACGGCGCTGGTAGGGGTTTTCGACGTAAATCAGCCCGTGGAGCTGCTCCCGAAACAACAGCGGAACACACATCACGGAGCGAATGTCGCCGAGCAGAATGGACTGGCTGCCGGCGAAGCGCGGGTCCTGCCGGGCGTCGGAGGTCAGCACTGCCGCTTTGGTTGTCAACACCCGTTCGGTGATGCTCTGGCAGACGACAGCTTCCTCACAAGGCAGGCGAGTGGTGCGGGTGCGCGCCACACGGCATTCAAGCTGATACTGCGCGTGGTTGTAGGTCAGCAGGAATCCCCGCTCCGCCGGCAGCGACTCGAAGACCAGGCTCATGACTTCTTCCAGCGTTTCACTGAAACTGGCATTGGAAAGCAGCGTGACACCAACCTTGCTCACGAGCGCCAGCAGGTCAGGGCGCTGCGGCTCCAGCTTTGTTTTCGGGAAAGTCTCCGCCGGGGCTGCACCTGGTGTTGCGGTCAGAAGGATGGTTTCCTCCGGCACAGACTGGGAACCTCTGGGGAGTCCCCCGGAACTGCGCTCAAAGGCGCGATGCAGAATTTCTTCTGCTGTGTTGACCGTCCCCATCCCGATCTGCGCTTCCGGGACCGTAGCCGCAGAAGTCTGGGAGTACGTCACCGACGGCGCGGCAGTCTGGGTAAAGTGCGTTTCGGGGACGAGTTCGAGTTCGGTTTCGCCAATGCGGAAGCGTTCCCCTGGGTGGAGGCGGATGGGCTGCGCAAGGCGCTGTCCCTGGTAGTAGGTGCCATTGGCGCTGCGGAGGTCTTCCAGGATGTAGGTCTGTCCATCCTGCTGAAGTGCAGCGTGGATGCGCGAGGCAAAGGAGTCCGGCACCATGATGTCGGCGCGCACGCTGCGCCCAAGGGTGTAGCGGGGTTTGACCAGCAATATCCGGCGCGGTGGTGTGTTGGGCAGGTGAATGACGAGGGAATACATTGCGTCTGGGTCGGGCGTCTGTTGGCTGGAAGTCAGCACATGGCGGCAAAAAATAGTCGAAAAGTGTGCCCGGCGCTACGGCCGAACTTCAGCGCGGTGCCATAGATGCTGGCTGCACAAGGGCGGCCGGGAAAGCCGGCGCGGGGACACCGGGTTGTTCTGTGGCCGACAGTGATCAACAATACAAAATCTATGTTTCTCCTTGCCTGTGCCTTTGTCCTGGGAATTCTGGATGGTTTGTGGTCGCCGCCCCGCGAACGGGTCTGGCCGGTTCGGGTCCTTCTGGGGCAATCCTTGGCCCGCCTGCTGTGGTGTGGGGCGCTGGGGATTCTCGCCGGACAGCTTGGTGTCTGGGTGGCCGAAGCGGCGTTCCTGATGGGTTTTGGGCGGCAGGTGTTCTTCGTCCCGGCTGTGGGGCTATTGCTGTTGGCGCTGGGGTGGCTGGGTTGGCGCTGGCGGCTGGGACGCCGCCCCTGGGTTGCACCCCGGCTGGGACATCCGTTTGCCGTGGTCATCCGGGTTTCTTCGCTGCTGCTGGCAGCCCTGCTGCTTGCCCTGACGACCTGGGAAATCCGGCAGGCAGCCGTGGCGATGCTGTGCTTTGGCTTTGGCGCGTTGCCCGGAGATGTGGCGCGGTCGCTGTTTTCCAACAGCCGGTGGTGGGAACGGCTCCAGCCGCTGGCCGCTTCCGGCGCAGCCGGAGGGCTGACCGTGGCCGCTTTGGTGCTGACTGCGGCCGGATTGGGCTACGACGTGTTCACCGGACGCGCGCTGGGCGATGATCTCGATCACCTTGGCCACGTCATCTCCGGTGATGACAGCCTGATCGCCATTGGCGCGCTGGTCCCGGATGTCGCCTTCAAGAGCCTCGACGGGCAGACCGTCCGCCTGAGCCACTACCGTGGCCGCATCGTCGTTCTGGTGGCGATTGGAACGCGCTGCCCGTGCGTCGAAGCCTACCGCGCCCGCCTCAACGCCCTGGCCGGCACCTATGCCCCGCGCCAGGTGGTCTTTATCGGTTTCAACCCGAACGCCAATGAGTCCCTGACGGAAATCCGCGAGCGGCAGAAGGCCAAGCCGTTCGTCTTTCCGGTCGTCGTGGATGAAGGCCGTCAGGCCACTGACCTGCTGGGTGCTACGTGCATGACGGAATGCTTTCTGGTGGATGCCGCCGGGCGGCTCCAGTACCACGGGCGCATTGACGACAACACCTATCACCCGGAGCGGGTGACGGCCCACCTGTTGCAGGAAGCTCTGGAAGCGGTTTTGTCCGGGCGTCCGGTCAATGTCCTGTGCCGGCCGGCCATTGGATGCGCCATTGTGCGCCAGACGCCCGGCGAGGCTCAGCGCAACCAGTAGAGATCAGCGCAACCAGTAGAGAATGGCGACAACCGCCAGCCCATACAGCACAAGGTTGGCCAGCGATGCGCCGTCGTTGAGCAGCGCCTTTTCCGGGCTGCCGCCCATCTGCCGCCGGTGGATGAGATACAGGTAGCGAAAGATGCCGTAGAGCACGAACGGCACGGTGAACACCAGCCGCGTCGTGCCAAACTTGGCCACCGTTTCAGGGGCGACGGTGTAGAAGGTATAGCAGACGACGGTCGCGGCCGTGACAATCGAAATCATCTGGTCAAGCAGATCGGGTGTGTATTCACCCAGAATCCGCCGGTGGGCCGTTGCTCCGTCTTCGAGCAGCAGCAGTTCGTGCCGCCGCTTGCCAAGCGCCAGAAACAGCGACAGCAGCATGGCGCAGATGAGCAGCCAGGCAGAAATCGTCACGGCGATGACCTGTCCGCCGGCAACGGCCCGCAGCACGAATCCGGCTGCAATGCACCCCACGTCGAGAATGACGACGTGCTTGAGGCGTACCGTGTAGGCGACTTGCAGCAGGAAGTACGCCACGGCCGTCCAGGCAAACGGCGTTGAAAGCCAGAAGGCCGCCGCCAGCGCCCCCGCCGACAGACCGCCACAGGCCGCAATGCCAACCGGGACTGGCAGCGCCCCGGAGGCCAGCGGCCGGTGGCGCTTGAGCGGATGGGCGCGGTCATTTTCGATGTCGAGCAGGTCGTTGAGCAGATAGACGCCGCTGCTCAGCAGGCAGAACACGGCGCATGCGGCACACACCAGCACCGTTTCCCGCCAGTGAAAGAGGTTTTGCGAAAAGAGCAGCGCCGGAAACAGCAGCACGTTTTTCGTCCACTGCTGCGGACGCATCGCCTTGAGCAGGGCCAGGGGCAGGGTGAGACCGGATGAAACAACGGCAGTTGGCATAGCCGGTGACTATAGCCGACGGGCCCGGCCGGGGAGTAGGGCGTCCGTCCGGTCCGGTTAGCTGCTCTGGCCGGTTAGCTGCTCTGGGACGTGAACTGAAGCTCGTAGAGCCGCCGGTACGTTCCCTGGGCCGCCGTCAGGGTGGCGTGGTCGCCGGCTTCGACGATGCGCCCGCGCTCAAAGACCAAAATCCGGTCGGCGCGCTGGACCGTCGCCAGCCGATGGGCGATGACCAGCGTGGTGCGTCCCTGCATCAGGGTCGTCAGCGCCGCCTGGACGAGGTGTTCGGATTCCGCATCCAGCGCCGAGGTCGCCTCATCGAGCAGCAGAATGGGGGCGTTGCGCAGCAGGGCGCGGGCAATGGCAATCCGCTGGCGCTGTCCGCCGGAAAGTGCCCGTCCGGCTTCGCCAATCCGCGCGTCATAGCCGCCCCGTTCGAGAATGAACTCGTGGGCGTAGGCCGCGCGCGCGGCCTGCTCGATTTCGGCGCGGGTGGCGCCGGGCCGTCCATAGGCGATGTTTTCGGCAAAAGTGCCGTCGAAAAGGACCGTTTCCTGGGGAACATAGGCCACAAGCTGCCGCAGGGCCGCGCGGGTGACGTGGCGGATGTCCACGCCATCCAGGGTGATACTTCCACGGACGGGGTCATAGAAGCGCAGGAGCAGGGCAAAGACCGTACTTTTCCCGCCGCCGCTCGGCCCGACCAGCGCGACAGTTTCCCCCCGGCGGATGTTGAAGGTGACGCCATCAAGCGCCGGCCGCGCCGTTTCGGGATACGTGAACACCACGTCGGTCAGCGCCAAAGTCTGCTGGAAGGTGGCCGTCGTCAGCGCCGTTGGCGCATCCGTAACCGGCGAAGACTCATCGAGCAGGGCAAAGAGCCGACCGGCAGAGACAATCACCTGCTGATAGGCCTGGTAGGTCTGGGTCAGCTTGCGCAGTGGGTCATACAGGCGCACGAGCGCCAGCAGTGTGGCGGTAAAAGCGCCGGGCGTCAGTTCGCCGCTGGCTATGAGGTGGTGGGTGTAGAAGATGACGCCCGCACCCACCACGACGCCCAGCACATCCAGCAGGGGGGAGGGCAGAAACAGGGCGCGGGCCGTACGGAGGTTGAAGCGCCGCAGCCGCTGAACGGCCGCCTGAAAACGCGCCTGCTCCGTCGCCTGTGCGCCGTACGCCTGGACGATGCGGTAGCCGGACAGCACTTCCGTCGCCAGCGCCAGCACGTCTTCAATCGCCTGCTGGGTGGCGCGGCTGGACTGCCGGAGGCGGCGTCCGAACGTCGCCGTCAGCAGCGCCAGCAGCGGCACGACGGACAGGGTGAGCAGGGTCAGCTTCCACGACAGCACAAGCGCCAGCGCCAGCAGGCAGACCAGC
Source organism: Chloracidobacterium sp. N (assembly GCF_018304765.1). Lineage (NCBI taxonomy): Bacteria > Pseudomonadati > Acidobacteriota > Blastocatellia > Chloracidobacteriales > Chloracidobacteriaceae > Chloracidobacterium > Candidatus Chloracidobacterium aggregatum. The sequence continues at coordinate 1,660,923 of NZ_CP072642.1, read as the reverse complement.
GTGAAGCCTTCCCGCAGGGCATCCGCCAGGTATTGCGCCACCCCGGACTGTACTTTCTCCACATCGGTGATGAGCGCATTGGTCAGTTCGGCCGTTCGGCGGCGGTCGAAAAAGGCCGCCGACTGGTCGAGCGCATGGGTAAAGAGCGCCATGCGCAGGGTGACAATGACCGACTGCCCCACGGAGGTCAGCAGGAAGTTGGCGGCAAATTCCGCCAGCCCGCGCAGGAGACTGAAGCCAATGAGCAGCCCCAGCACGACCATCCAGTAGGCGCTGCCGGCCGGGAGCCAGGTCTGCAACCGGGGTACGGTCACGCCCCCGATGGTCGTCGGGAAGGTATCACTGCCGAGGCCCAGACCATCGAAAATGGGCTGGATGAGCGCCGTGCGGCCAGCCTCGAAGAGACCAACACCGGCAGCGGCCAGGACGGCAATGACAATCCGTCCGGCATGGGGGCGTGCATAGCCCAGAAGGCGCAGCAGGTCTTTCATGGCGGACAACTTTAGAGCAAATCACCGCGCTGTCCATCGCCTGTGCAGCCGGGAAGTCGTGCCCGCCAGGCAATCGGGAGTGGGTGATGTACCTCCGGGTCACACTGGCGTTTCAACCTGGCAAGGTGGGGCCAACGAATCGGTTGCCGCTGTTCTGGCGTGGGTGATAGAGTCGCGCCCCATGGCGAGCGTAGTCAGCAGTAGCCAGCCGCAGCGCACGATTGGGTCCTGGCTGAAGCGCCTTGTATGGCGGGTGATGTTTGTGTCTCTGCTCGTTGTGGCTTTCATTACCGGCAGCATTGCCACGTGCTACGTGACACGTGGGGAGCGGGTGACGGTTCCGAACGTGGTCGGAAAAACCGAACCTGAAGCCCGTGAGATACTGGAAAAGCAGGGATTGCGCGTCGTGATCATTGAAGTGCCGAACGCGCCGGAGCCGGTGGGCACGGTCGTGCGCCAAAACCCGAAGGCGGGCAGTGTCGTCCGCCGTCCCTTTCCGGTGAAGATCAATGTCAGTCGCCCCCAGTGAGTGACCTCGGCGCGTTTTTCGCCCGTGCGGCCACTAAAATGAACGGTTTGGTGGGAAATGACAGGTCAGACTGAAGTCAAAATAGCGCCTTCGATTCTATCGGCCGACTTTGCGCGCCTTGCGGAAGAAATCCAGCGGGTGGAAGCGGCCGGCGCGGACCTGCTGCACGTGGATGTCATGGATGGGCACTATGTCCCCAACCTGACGATTGGGCCGCCCGTGGTGGCGGCGCTGCGCCGGGTGACGCGCCTGCCGCTCGACGTGCACCTGATGATGACCAACCCGGATGCCTTCCTGAAGGACTTTCGGGATGCCGGCGCCGACAGCATTTCCGTCCATGTGGAGGTCGTTCATCACCTTCATCGCACCCTTGAAGCCATCCGGTCACTGGGAGCGCGGCCTGGAGTGGTGCTCAATCCCGGAACGTCGCTGGTCCTGCTGGAAGAGGTGCTGCCCTTTGTGGATTTCGTACTGGTGATGACGGTCAATCCGGGCTTTGGCGGGCAACGTTTCATCGAAGCCTGTCTGCCCAAGGTGGCCCGCCTGCGCCGGATGATTGACGAACGTGGTCTGGACGTGGCCATTGAGGTGGATGGCGGCATTGGTCAGCACAACGTACGCGCACTTGTGGAGCGCGGCGCGCAGTGGATCGTCGCCGGTTCGGCCGTGTTCGGCGCGCCTGATCCGGGGCTGGCCGTCAGGCAACTCCGGGCGGCGGCGCTGGGTGTCGCGTCGCCCGATGGTGAGTCCGGCGAGGCCGTGCCGGCGGCTGTATGAAGTCATCGAAGCCGGGGGCTGTCTCCCGTGCTTCTCTGGTGGAGGGCTTGGAAGTTGTTGATGTCAAAATGGTTTGAGCCGACGCTGAAGCGGAGTTGGGCGCTGCTGGCCCTGACCGCCTGCCTGGCGGCTTCCCTGGCCTGTGGAAGCCCCAAGAAAAAGGTCACGACTGAGGAAGTTCGTGAGGGGCGCGACCGGGAGCTGTATGCCGAAGGGCTGCGCGCCATGCGCAAGCGGCGCTACGAGGAAGGCCGCCTGCTGCTGAGCACCCTGATTGGAAGCTACGACGGCAGCCCGCTGCTTCCGCTCGCCAAGCTTCTGATTGCCGACTCGTTTTACCGGGAAGGTGGCGCTTCCAGTCTGGCGCAGGCCGATGTGGAATACCGCGAGTGGTTGCAGTTTTTTCCCCAGCATCCGCTGGCGGATGATGTCCTGCTCAAGATCGCCCAGATTCACGTCCGGCAGATTGGCCCGGCCAATCTCGACAACACGGAAGCACGGCGGGCAGAGCGGGAGTTGCTGCGGCTGGTCCGGGAGTATCCGCAGTCGAAGCTCCAGCCCCAGGTGCAGGAATACCTGAAGTTCACCCGCGAGCAGCTTGGCATGCACAGCCTGGGCGTGGCGCGCCTGTACTTCAAGCAACAGAAGTACGTCGCCGTCAAGGGACGCTGCGAGAGCATCATTCGGAACTATCCTGACTTCACCTACATGGACGAGACGCTGTTTCTGCATGGCGTCTCCCTGACCCAACTGGAGGATACGCCCGAAGCGGCCAAGTCCTTTGCCCGAATCGTGCGGGAGTATCCCAACAGTGAGTGGCGCGACAAGGCGGCGGAATATCTCGAACGGTTTGGCGTGGAAGTGCCAGCTCCCGCCGAGGGTGCCGAAGTCAAGCAGGTGGTGCGCAAAAGCTTCATCAAACGCAAGTTCGAGGAAATTTTCGGCCCCAGCGCCAGCGTGACAAAGGAAGGCATCATCCTCAAGAAAGACGACACCATTGATCCTGAAGTCGAGGAGTTGCTGGTGAGCCTGGGTGTGCGGACGGATGTCATCACCCCCGAATCCACCATCACCGGACAGGGCAAGCAAATCCAGACCTACGGGCAGCGCGCCACGAACGGGCAAACCGAGGCCGCGCGCCCAACGGCTACCGAGTCCGAGCCGACGCCCAAGCGGGCGGACGAACCGACGCCCAAAGTTGTCGAGCCAAAGAAAAGCAAGAAGTCGAAAGCCCAGCCGCCCCGCTAGCTTTGCGCGTATTTTCATCTTTTCTCCCGGCATGCGTCAGGGCCGGCGCTTCCATCGCGCTGCCTTGGGCGGTGCCCGGCCTGCGCCACGTCCATGAAAATTTTGAAAGCTTCCTTCACTGCGCTGCTTTGCCTGTTTCTGCTGATGCCGCTGCCCCCTTCCTTTGCCCAGTTTCCGTCGCCGCCCACGACAGCCACCGTCGCTTTCGATTTCCGGCAGTTTGCGCCTTACGCCCCGGATTTCGTTTCTCCCTGGACGACGCTGGGTTACGAAATTGGCAGCTTTCACACCAACTATGCTGGCTTTGAGCGTGTCCTCCGCGACTATGCCGCCAGGTCCGACCGCCTGCGTGTCTTCGAGCGCGGACGCACGGAGGAACACCGGATGCTCTACACGCTGGTCATCAGCGCCCCGAAAAATCTGGCCCGGTTGGAAGCCATCAAGGCCGACGCGTCCCGGTTGGCCGACCCCCGCCAGCTTTCGGACGAGGCGGCCGAGCCGCTCATCCAAAACCTGCCGATCATCGTCTGGCTGGCCTACAGCATTCACGGCAATGAGTCGGCGGCCTTCGAGGCTATGCTCGAAGTGCTCTACACGCTCGTGGCCAGCCAGCATCCGACGATTACCGAGCTGCTCGACCAGACCGTGGTGGTCATCAATCCGTGTCAAAACCCGGATGGCCACGAGCGGTTCGTCACCTGGTACAACGCCGTCGGCATTGGTCGTCCTGAACCCTTTGCCATCGAGCACCGTGAGCCGTGGAGCATCTACGGGCGGCTGAACCACTACCTGTTTGATCTCAACCGGGATTTGGTCATGGCCTCGCAGGTGGAATCGCAGTCGGCCATGCAGTCCTTTCTGGAATGGCATCCGCAGGTCTGCGCCGACCACCACGGGCAGACGGTCAACTATTTCTTCCCGCCGGCGGCTTTGCCCATCAATCCGAATCTTGACCGTGGGCAGTCGGACAAGTGGCTGGAGGTTTTCGGGCGCGGCAACGCGGCCGCCTTTGATCGTCACGGGTGGCAGTATTACGTCCGGGATGTGTTCGATCTGTTTTATCCGGGCTACTGGGATAGCTGGTCATCGCTCAACGGCGCGACCGGCATGACGTATGAGACCGACGGCGGCGGTTGGAAAGGACTCAACTGGCGGCGGGACGACGAAAGTATTCTCACGCTGCGGGACGGCATCGCCCGGCACTTCACGGCCTCGCTGGCGACACTGCAAACGGCGGCGGCGCACCGCGTGGAACGGCTGCGGGACTACCGGGCGTTTTTCGTCCGCTCCATCACCGAAGGGCGGCAGGGCCCCCTGCAGTGTGTGGTGTTCCCACCGGAAGGGGACGCGGGGCGTCGCCAGCGGCTCGTGGAGGCCCTGCTCCACCAGGGCGTGGAGATTCAGATGGCCAAAGCTCCCTTCACCCTCAAAGCCGTCCACGACTACTTCGGCGGCGTCCAGCCGACGCGGGAGTTTCCGGCCGGCACACTGATGGTCACGTTCGATCAGCCACGGGGACGCATGGCCCGGGCGCTGCTGGAACCGGACACCCGGCAGGACCAGGCCTTCATCGAGCGGCAGCTTGAAAAGGCGCGGCGCAATACCAAACGCGGACCCAACGCCCCCAAGGAAGAAACCGAGTTTTACGACATCACGGCCTGGTCACTGCCGCTGGCGCTGGACGTGCCGGCATACTGGGCGGGGAGCCGGCCGACGGTCCAAACCACACCGGTCACCTCGGTCGTGCCACCGGCACCGCCGCTTCCGCCCCCGGCCAAAACGGCGTATGTCTTTGGCTACACGTCGGATGCCGAGGCCAGACTGGCGCTGCGCCTGCTTCAGGAAGGCTACCGGCTGGCGACGGCGGTTCGCCCCCTGCGGGCCGGAGAGCGCACCTATCCGCGTGGGAGTTTCATCCTGCGCACCGAGCGCAACCCTGAAACCCTCCACACCCGCCTGTCCCTGCTGGCCGGTGAATGCGGGGTTGAGGTGCAGGCCATCAACTCCGCCTACACCGACACCGGCATTACGGGTGTCGGCTCCGAAGGCGTTTACACGTTGCGTCCGCCACGCATTGCCGTCATTGCCCAGGAAGGCGTCAGCCAGACTTCATACGGGGCGCTGTGGTTTATGCTGTCCAGGGACATCGGGACGGAATTTACGCCCATCACCGTCGAGACCTTTCTGGATTTGCGCCTCAGTGAATTCAATGTACTCATTCTGCCGGATGGCTCACCGGGGGCGTACCGGCGGGCCTTTGGCAAGGAGGGTATCGAGCGGCTCAAGCTCTGGTGCCGCGAAGGCGGAACGCTGATTTGCTTTGGGGGCGCTGCCGCCTTTGCCGCCCACAAGGACGTTGACCTGACGGGCGCGCGGCTGGTTGGAGAAGAAGGCGACGCCGAAAAAGACGGCCCGGCGTCAGCACCGGCTGACAAGCCCGGCGCGGCGTCGGATGAAGCTGCCGGAGCACCGGAAACCGGCAGCACACCAGCACGCTATCGGGAGCAGGGGCGCAAAAAAACAACCGCCAGGGAGAGCCAGAAAACCGTTGAGCCAACGGCTGATGCGGCGACCTCCCCCGATGCCGGATTGGGCAAGGAACCGTTGCCGCTGCCGGGAGCCATTTTTCGGGCGGTGGTCAATCGGGAGCATTTTCTGACCTTCAGCCATGAGCAGGCGGAGCTTCCCGTGTTGCTGACCCAGCGTTTCTTCCGTCCCTCAAAAACCGGCACCAACGTGCTGACCATCGAAAATCCCAAGCCACTGTCCGGCTTCGTCTGGGAGGGAAATACGGAGCGGTTTGTCCGTCAGACGGCGCCCGTCATCGAGGAGCAGATTGGCGCCGGGCACGTCATTCTGTTTGCCGACGACCCCCACTACCGGGGCATCTGGCATGCCCAGCGCCGCCTGTTTCTCAACGGCTTGATCTTCGGCCCGACGATTACGTTCAGCACCGGTTTGCGCTAGGGGCTGCCACTGCACCAAATCGTGCGCCCGAATGAGCCGGCCGGCCGTGGTTGTTTTCTGACCACGGTCGGCCGGCGGTTCTTTGTTGCCTGCCAGGTGGTTGAAAGCAAAGAGGTTGTCGTTTTCTGCCCGGCCTTCCGGGAACTTTGGCACGTGATTTGTTTTTACATAAAGCCAGTGATTGCCAGTTCACGATTAGGAGGCTTTCCATCATGTGCCGTTTGACGACTGAAGACACCTTATTGTCAGTTGCCTTTACCCCCTCGCCTGCCACGTTTCCTCCCTCATCTGACTTTGCCGACAGTTCACTTGGCGATATATCTGAAAACCATCTGCTGGGACGCGAATTTGGTCTCGAACCGGGCGTTCCCGGTTTGGATGAAGTTGCAGAACTGGAAGAAGATGTCACCCCGGAGTCCACGACGGAACCGGAGCCGCCCTCGCCGGCGGCAGCCGAAACCTTTGACACCCTCTATCGCCAGCATTACCGGCGGGTCTATGCCATCTGCCTGCGCATGACCGGCAACCCGGATGATGCGGAAGACCTGACCCAGGAGGTGTTTGTACAGGTGCTCCGCAAGCTGGACAGCTTCCGTGGCGAAGCGGCGTTCACCACCTGGCTGCACCGGATTGCCGTCAATCAGGTGCTGATGCACTTCCGTAAAAAGTCCAACCGGATGGAGAGCGTGACCGAAGAAGGCGATATGCCGGAAGAAGTCACGCCGGTCACGATCCGGCAATCGCAAACGCCATTCGTGGACAAACTGGCGCTGCTGTCCGCCGTCAAAAAGCTGCCCCGTGGGTATCGTACCGTGCTCATCCTGCACGACCTGAACGGTTATGAACACGAGGAAATCGGCGGCCTGCTCGGCATCAGCGCCGGCACATCGAAGTCGCAACTGCACAAGGCCCGCGCCCGGATGCAGGAAATCCTGACGGGGGCCAGAGCCGCCTGAAGGTCACGGCCACCCAATCGCTAACGGGCAGGTTCCGCGCCTGCCCCTTCCAACCAGAACAGGGCCAGTTGCCCATCCTGCCGGACGAGTGTGGCGTACCTCCGCAGGTACGCCACAAATCGTGCCCGTTCCGCTTCGTTTTCAAACGGCGTTGTCTTGGGATCGAGTACGATGCCGGGCGCGATGAGCAGCCAGTCCACATCGAGCCGGGCCACGGCTGCGGCCAGCTCGTCCGCCGTGCGGGCGCCCCAGACAAGGCGCGCCAGGGTGTAGTCCTCAAAAGCGTAATCGGTCAGAAACGGGCGTTCGAGGTAGTACGTCCGGGCGCCCGTCGTGACCAGCCAGATGCGCGCCTGCGGTTCGGTATGTTCGGCAAGAAAGCGGAACAGTCCGTATTCGGGCAGCTTCGACCGAAGGTAATCCCCGGCCGGAACAAGGCCCAGCCCCGCCGCCACGGCCTGTCCTTCAACGGCCAGATCAGCGGTGCGCAGGACATTGGCCGTGATGAACAGTCCCAGGCAGACGAGACCGATCCGGCGCAACCTCCGGTTGATGCCAAGCCAGTCGGCGGCAAACCAGACGCTCACCACCGCCACCGGCGGCAGGACGGGGAGCAGAAAGCGTACCTGCTGCGACGACAGCGCCCACAGCCCGAAAAACAGGCCAGCAAAGGCGGTCAGTCCCCGCAGGCGGCTGTCCATCCACCGCCACAGCGCCAGCGCCGGAACGAACAGGAAATAAACCGCACCAACTTCGCCGTCGTAGTGCCGGATGTCGTCAGTGCGGGCCAGCCAGCACACCCGCCAGGGAAGGGTGAGATAGTCGAGCCAGTCTTTCGTGGCGCTGCCGTAGCCCTGCAGAAACAGCAGATGCAGGCGGGCGCGGTCAGCATCCCAACCGGTGCTCTGCGTCGGAAACAGGGTGTAGAGCAGCGGGAAGACCGGGTTGTGAACCAGCCACAGATTGCGCCCGTACCAGGGTGCTGCGACGACCAGCAGCGGCCCGAAAAACAGCGCCAGGGTCCGAATGACGCGGCCCGGAGAAGGTGCCGGAGAGGTGACGGCCAGCCATCCCAGCAGTACCGGTAGCAGCGCCAGCGCCAGCGGCAGCGCCAGGTATTTGATGCTGGCCGCGCCGCCAAAAAACACGCCGGCCAGCACCAGCGCCGAAGTGCGGCCTGTGGCGTGCCAGTCCAGAAGGCGGTGCAGCGCCTGTACGACGTAGAACGCCAGCGCCAAATCCACATAGGGCCAGCCGGCTTCGAGCCAGACCATGGGGGTGCTGGCGAGAACGGCGGCCGCCAGCCATCCGCCGGTGGACGACAGCCCCGTGGCGCGGGCCAGCCGGTATGTACCAAGGCACAGCAGCAGTCCGAAGCCGGTGTGGATGAGCGCGGCCGTCCGGTCACTCCCGGCGCTCATGCCGCAGGCGTACAGCCCTTCGACCAACTGTGGAAAGTAGGCAAAGATGTTGTTGGGAAGTTCAACGAAGCGCCCGGCGGCCAGATAGGTTTTCTGGACGGCAAGGTGATACACGAGCGCGTCCTTGGCTGTGGGCGGAGCCAAAGCGGCAAGGCCGGCGCTGCCGAAGCTGATGAGAATGACCCCCAGCGCGGCGCGGTTCGTCCAAGGCATCTGCCGCCAGTGCGTCCAGCCCCCGGCAAGGGCTGTCCACCACGCGCGATCAAGCAGCCCCAGCACGCCAAGGCCAAGGAACAGCAGTGCCAGCGGCCGCCCGTAACCGCCAAACGTCTGGGCCGCAAAGACCAGCCAGCCCGCGCCGATGCTCCCCAAGGCGAGATCGTCAAGGGCGCTGTGGACAGTGCCGGGCAGGAGCAGACGCCGGCACACCCGGCCGCCAAAGCGAAGGCCGGAAAACAGCAGCCCGACAATGACGAGATCAAGGGCGGCTTGACGCAGCAGGGTCATTCATGCCTTGGCAGTGGTTACCGCCGAGGGCACGGCGGCTTCAAGCCGGAAAAGGCGGCAGAAGTTCATGGTCGTCAGCCGGCCGAGGTCGGCGACATCCATTTCGTGAAGCTGTGCCAACTGGCGGGCGACTTCAATGACGCGCACCGGCTCATTGCGTTTGCCACGGTAGGGTTCCGGCGACAGGAAGGGGCAGTCGGTTTCAATCAGCAGACGTTCACGCGGCACGGCACGGGCAATCTCACGCAACTCGTGGTTTTTCCTGAAGGTGACGTTGCCCGAAAAGGAAATGTGGAAGCCCAGTTCGACGCCGGCTTCCATGAGTTTCCACGAGCCGCTGAAGCAGTGGAAGATGCCGGGCCGTTCAACCTCCGTCCAGTAGTCGCGCAGCATGGCGATCATGTCTTCGTCGGCGTCCCGGATGTGCAGGATGATGGGAAGCTGGCGTTCGCGGGCAAGGGTCATCTGGCGGGCAAAGACGCGCCGCTGTACGTCACGTGGTGAGCGGTCATAGTAGTAATCCAGCCCGATTTCGCCCCAGGCAATGACTTTCGGGTGCGTCATCAGATCGAGCAGCCGGGCTTCGAGCGGGGGCCCGTAGGCGGCGGCATCGTGGGGATGCACCCCGACCGCGCCGTAGATGTCGGGTTCACGGTCAACGATGCGCATACCGATGTCAAGCGAGCCACGGGCAATGTCGCCGCCGCAGATTTCAAGCATCATCCCGACGCCGGCAGCGCGTGCCCGGTTGAGGACTTCCTCCCGGTCGTCGTCATAGCTGTGAAAGTCCACGTGACAGTGTGAATCCACGAACATCGTTTATCTACTCCTGCTCAATCTTCAGTCGTCCCGGAAAGCACATCAAGTCATTGTTGCGCGCCGTGGGAGCCGGAAAGTGCCGCCACGTCACGCCAAAACACCGCTGTAGCCTGGGCCTGGCCCGGGACAGGTTTGGGTTGCCGTGTCACGGTTCATGCCTGGTTTTCCTCGGGTGTGCCTGCCTCATGTCCGGGAACGTCGTGCATAAATCACGCGCCAGCCGCTCGATGACTTTGCTGCCTCAGCCCTGTGCTACCTGCCGCTCCAGAATCTCGCGGCCAACCTGCCACAGTACAGCCCAATCAATACAGCCCAATCAATTCGGCATTGGCCGCAGGGCCGCGCACTGGCGGGCGGCGACGATGCGTTGCTTGATGCCAGCCAACCAGTTGGCATCGTCATCGGGAAAGCGGTCTGACTTTGTGCTCATACGCCATTCTCCACCATATCGCCCGACAGCCCGGGTGTTACGGCAGCCTGACCGGGTTTTCCGGGCGTGGACAGGTTCCAACCGGCCCCGCGCCGGCTCATTCCCACTCGATGGTGGCTGGCGGCTTCGAGGAAATATCGTACGTCACGCGGTTGATGCCCCGCACTTCGGCAATGATGCGGCGGCTGATGCGGTGCAGTACGTCGTAGGGCAGGCGAACCCAGTCGGCGGTCATCCCGTCCTGGCTGGTGACGGCGCGGATGGCGCAGACGTGCTCATACGTCCGCTCATCGCCCATCACACCCACGCTGCGTACCGGCAGCAGCACGGCGAAAGCCTGCCAGATGTCGTCATACAGCCCGGCCGCGCGGATTTCCTCCGTGACAATGGCATCGGCGCGTTGCAGCAGGGCCACCCGCGCCGGGGTGACTTCTCCGACGATGCGTACGGCCAGCCCCGGGCCGGGAAAAGGATGCCGGCGCAGCAGGGCTTCCGGCAGGCCGAGCTGCCGGCCGACGGCGCGTACTTCGTCCTTGAACAGTTCCCGGAGCGGCTCGACCAGTTTCAGGTGGAGCGTTTCGGGCAGACCGCCGACGTTGTGGTGGCTCTTGATGACCGCTGACGGCCCCTTGACCGACACGGATTCAATGACATCCGGGTAGAGCGTGCCCTGGACGAGAAACTCCACCTGACCGAGTCTGGCAGCCTCTTCCTGAAAGACCTCGACAAACACCCGTCCAATGGTTTTGCGCTTGACTTCGGGATCGTCCACGCCCGCCAGGGCCGTCAGGAAACGTTCGCCGGCGGCAATGCCTTTGACGTTCAGGTGCATCGCATCCCGGAACATCGCCAGCACTTCGTCAAACTCACCCAGCCGCAACAGGCCGTTGTCCACAAACAGGCAGGTCAGGCGGTCGCCGATGGCTTCTGCCACGAGCGCCGCCGCAACCGTTGAGTCAACGCCGCCGGAAAGTCCGCAGATGGCGCGTCCGGTGGGTCCAATCCGGGCGCGAATGTCGGCGATGGCGGCCTCGACGAAACTCTGCATGTTCCAGTCGGCCCGCATGCCGGCAATGCCGATGAAAAAGTTGCGCAGGATGTCCCGCCCAAGCGGGGTGTGGACGACTTCCGGGTGAAACTGCAAGCCGTAAAGCTGCCGCGCCGGGTCTTCGAGCGCGCCGAGTGCGTCCTCCGTTTGCGCAGTGACGGTAAATCCCGGCGGTGGCTGCACCACGTGGTCGCCGTGGCTCATCCAGACATCGAATTCCTCCGGCAATCCTGCAAACAGGCGGCTGGTCTGGTACTGCCGCAGGCGTGCCGCGCCAAACTCGCGGCGGGTTGAAGGGGACACCGTTCCGCCAAACCGGGCGGCGATGGTTTGCAAGCCGTAGCAGATGCCAAGGACAGGGACGCCCAGCGCGAACACACCGGGATCGCAGTGCGGGGCGTCGGCGGCATACACCGAAGCCGGCCCGCCAGAGAGCACCAGGGCGCGGGGGGATTTGGAGCGAATTTCATCCAGTGGCGTGTGACACGGAACAATCTCGCAGTAAATCCCCAGTTCACGGGTGCGGCGGGCAATGAGCTGGGTGTACTGCGAGCCAAAGTCAAGAATGAGCGCAATTTCCGAATGAATCACGGGCGTGGCCGCCGTTGTTGGGGTGAAACCTGGCACTATCTAAGCACGTTATATCGCCGAATGGCAAAATGACGTGCTATCGTTGGATAACAATCGCTCACTCAGGGCCCATCCAGGGAAGCGTTTTCAGGAAAAAGCCGGCTTTCGATGAGGAGGAACGCGATGACACGCTGGGTAGCCGCAACGGTCGTCTGGCTGGGGATGGCACTGTGGTCAGGTGTGGCCTTGGCCGCTGATTACGTGCTGGTGCTCCGGGATGGGAAACGGCTGGAAGTCCGGAACGAGTACCGCATCGTCAACGAAGTGGCGATTTTTACGACCTCCGACGGGCAGCGGATTTCGATTGCTCTGGCCAACATTGACATTGCGGCTACCGAGCGGGTCAACGGGCAGGGGGATGGCGCGTTTCGGGCGCAGGCCCGCCCGCCGCGCGCCATTGGCGCCGATGAGCACACGACGCCGCTGGCCGCGGCGACGCCCCCGCCGATCCCCTCCAGGCCGGTTTCCACAGCGGCGCAGAAGCCGGTGCGCACGCTGACCAATGCCGATTTTGGCGGCACGATGCGCCATGCGGCGGCGCGTCCCCGGCAGAGTGCGCCGGTGCCAAATACGGCGGAACGGACGACCGGTTCGGTTTCGTCCAGCCCGGACCCGAACCTGGCGAGGGCGAATGACGAAGCCTACTGGCGGGGGCGGGCGCGGAGTCTTCTGATGGAAATCTATACCCAGCAGGAAATCATCCGTTCGCTGTCCAGCCAGGCTCAGGGGCTGCAACGCCGGATTGACCAACAAGGAACAACCTTTCTTTTGGGGCGGGATGCTTTCGGCAACCGGGTGCTGGTGCCACAGGAAGTCATGACGGCTGAAAAACGGGAACTGATCAACGTCAATGAGCGCATCCGGGATGCCCAGGCGCGGCTGACCGGGTTGTATGTGCAATACACGGTCCTGCAGGAAGAAGCCCGGCGTCTGGGGGTCCCTCCCGGTTGGCTGCGCTGACCGGACGATGGGACGGAGCTGTTGTTCCGGGGCTTTCGGCGCGGTGGATGAAGGAGACAGTCGCTATGGCAACCAACGGATGGACGTGGCGGCAGCGGGCAACGTGGGTTCTGTTATCCCTGCTGGCATGTACGGGGCTGGGTGGTCTGCCGGTGAGCGCCCAGCGCCCGGCGACCGGGCAGCTCAAGGTCTTTGAGCGCAGTTTCGAGGCCGGCCTGGGACGCACCATTCAGGTTGAAAATACTTCCGGGACGACCAAAGTGGAGGTCTGGGGCGAAGACCTCATCCACATCATGGCGGCCCGCCCCGATGGGCGCTGGGTGGATGAGCGGGACATCAAAATTGTCGCCACTCCCTCGCAGTTCACGGTGCGCTGCATCCCGAAAATGGGCGGGATTAATCTGAAGCTCTACATTCCGGCCGAGTCCCACGTCCGTCTTTTGTCCCATTCCGGGACAATCGAACTCATTGGTCCGGTGGCCAGCGCCACGGTGGAAACCGACAGCGGTGATGTTGCTGTTGAAGTCCCACGTTGGTTCGATGCCGATGTTGAACTCTCTTCAGCCAACGGGACGGCCACCAGTCACCTCAGCCTGGCAAGGTATGACGAAAAAGGCAGTCGGGCCATCAAGGGGCGGCTGGGACGCGGCGGGCGTGCAATCATCGTCCGGTCGGCCGCCGGTCATGTTGCGCTCAAGTCCCTGCGGTCGAGTGTCGCCATCGTGGAACCGGCTTCAACGCCCTCTGTGGCCGTGGCGGATGACGCCATTCCCTCGCAACCGACACGCTTCCCGCCGCCTGATGAGCGACCGTCTGACCGTCCGCTGACGCCCATTTTCGGCGGCGGCACGCAATCACAGGATGACTCCAGCGCCACCTACGGCGGCGTGGGTGGTATCGGACGGCAGCAGCGACGTTTCGGGGATGACACTACCATGTCAGGCGGTATTGGCGTGCGCATCATCCCTCCACCGGGGGGCCGCAGCCCGGCTTCGGACCCCGCTGCGGGAATGCGCGGTCTGCCACCGGCCGGCGGCGACAACCGCGGAAGCACCGGAGATATGCCAAACCATGACGCCGGACAGTTCTCGGCTGCTGACGAGGCACTGGCCAACCTGCCACGCCGCGACCCCCTGCGCACAACGCCGGACGGTCGCCCGACACTCCGCCGGCGCGCCCTGGATATTCCGGTGGATGAAGCCGACGAGACGGGCGTTGATGCGGACACCATTCGCCTCAATGCCCGGCTGGTCAACCTCAACGTCATTGCCACCACCCAGGACGGGCGGGCTGTCACCAACCTGACAGCCGAGGATTTCGCCATCTTCGACGAAGAAACCAAGCAGGAAATTGCCCACTTCAAGCCGACCAACACGCCCTTCAATCTGGTGCTGCTGCTGGATTTGAGCGGCAGCACCCGCGAAAAGATCGAAGCCATCCGCAAAGGCGCCTGGCGCTTCGTCGAGCTGACCAGTCCCCAGGACCGGGTTGCCATCGTCACCTTCACCCGCAGCGTGCATGTGCTCTGCCGCCCGACGAATGACCGTGCGCTGCTCAAGCAGCGGATTGCCGAAATGCGCGCCACCGACGGGGGAACCGCCTACTACGAAGCCATGTGGTTTACCCTTACCGAAGTGCTGGCTCCGTTTCAGGACGAACGCAACGCCGTCGTCGTCATGACCGATGGCGTGGACAACAGCATCAGCGCCGCCTACCCGGCGCCGTCGCGGGTTTCTTTTCGTCAGATGCTGGAGGCGATTCTGGAATCCGGCACGCTGGTCTATCCCATTTACCTGGACACCGAAGAGGAAAACTTTCGGAATCACTGGGGGGAGACGGCCGAGGTCTATGCGCTGGCGCGTACGCAACTCCAGCAGGTGGCGGATGCGTCCGGCGCTGTGCTCTATGTCGCCGCACGGGTCGAGGACCTCGCCGGCGTGTACCAGAAAGTCATTGCCGAGTTGCGTACGGTGTATGGTTTGGCCTATTACCCCACCCAAGTCGAACACAGCAGCCGGTGGCGGCGGGTCAAGGTAACGTCCCGGCGTCCCGGCGTCATCATCCGTACGCGCCGTGGCTACTATGACCGCTGAACCGTGCGCCCTACGCTTGGCTGCCGTGCGCCGCCGGGGGCTAAAGCTGTCAGCCAGCCACTTAGCTGAACCGCAGGGAGACCAGCTTCCAGTCCTTTCCAAAGCCAAATGAAGGGCAAGCTCAAAACGGTCACAATCTGGCTCGGTATCCTGCTCAGCATCGTGTTTGCCGGACTTGCGTTTTACGGCATTGACTGGCGAAAAACGGGGCTGGCGCTGCGGGCTGTCCAGTGGCCCTACCTGGCGGTGGCCTTTGTTCTCATGTGGGCCGGTTTTGCTTGGCGTACCGTGCGCTGGAAACGGCTGCTCGATGTCGGACGCCCGGCGGATGATGCGATTCATTTTGGCGACTGCTTTTCCGTGATGACCGTTGGCTACATGGCCAACAACATCCTGCCGGCGCGCATCGGGGAAGTGGCGCGTGCCTATCTGGTCGGGCGCAAAACCCGGACGACCAAAAGCTTTGCCTTTGGCACCATCGTGACCGAGCGGCTGGCTGACGTGCTCATGCTGCTGTTACTCATTTCCTTCACGCTGCTGACCCTGAAGCTCCCGCCGGAAAGCAAGGTCATTGCCACCGGCGTGGCCTGGTTGGGCTTCGGGTGTGCCGCCGGCCTCGTGGCCGCTATCGTCCTCCGCCCAACCGTCGTGCGCCTGGTCGAGCGCGGTCTGACAGCCGTCCGCCTGGGACGCTATGCCGCGCGCCTTGCGGATATGACCGACCGTTTTCTGCGCGGGGTCAGTTGCGGCGGCTCCCTGCGTACGCTGGCCTGGGTCTGGGTGGATTCGTTCGGTATCTGGATCGCGAGTCTCTACATGACCTGGTTCGTGGCGCTGGCCTGCAATCTGGACGTAGGGGTGACGCAAATCCTCTACGTCATGTGCTATGTCAACCTGGGGGCGATGTTGCCTTCCGCACCGGGCTATGTGGGCACATACCAGTGGTTTTGTACGCACAGCCTCAGCGCCTTTGGTGTTGAGAAGGAAGCCGCCCTCGCATTTTCGTTTGTTTCCCATATTGTGTGGTATGTCCCTTTGACCCTGCTGGGGCTGATTCTGTTTCTGCGTGAACGCCTGAGTTGGGGGCAATTGACAGAAGAAACGGGAGTTGGCGACGGGGAAACACTGGATGAGTCACTTCCGGCTTGACAGCGTTTCAAGTGACCCTTACGTTGCCTTCACACGCCGTACACAAGGCTGTCCACGAGGTGGACTGGGCTGCCCCGCGCCGCAGCAGGGGACAGGTCATCAATCATGACGTTTTGGGTGTGAGTGAACCGTGATCAAGCTTGACATCGTCAATCGCGTTGCCGGGGCCACCGGAATTGCCAAGTCCAAGGCGGAGGTTGCCGTAGATGCCCTGCTCGAGGGCCTCAAGCAGGCGCTCGAACGTGGCGAACGGATTGAGTTGCGCGGGTTTGGGGTGTTTGTGGTCAAGCCCCGCAAACGTGGCGTCGGGCGGAACCCGCGCACGGGTGAAATTGCCGACATTCCGCCCGGCAAGACCATCCGTTTCAAGCCGGGGAAGGAGCTGGCGCACTAGGTTGACTTTGGCTGATGCGCAATTGCACAGGTGCAATTGGCGGGTGGAAACACGTAATTTTCCGGGGCTTGAACAGGGTTCAGGGTATGGGTAACACGTACGTTTTTGGAGATATTCACGGGCGCGCCCGGCAACTGCGGGAAATCCTCGAAGCCGTGGATTATGATGAGCGTCATGACCGGGTGATCTTTGTGGGAGACCTCATTGATCGGGGAGACGAATCACCGGAAGTCGTTGAGTGCGTCCTGCAACTGCGCCGCCGCAATCCCAACGTGGTGTGTCTGCGCGGCAATCACGAGCAGATGTTGCTGGACCTGCTCGATTACGGCGATCCGCTGTGGCTGATTCCCGAAAACGGCGGTATTCAGACCCTTCAGCAGTACGGCTTTGACATTGATGAGAATACGGCTTCACTGGCCATTGGCATTCCCGAATCACACATTGAATTTTTGCGGAGTCTGCCGTTTTTTTACGAAGATGAAAGGGCCCTGTATGTTCACGCCGGTATTGCCGCCGGCAAGCACCCGGCGGAATGTGAACCGGAAGTGCTGATGTGGACCCGCGATTTGAATTTTTTCACGCTCTATGACGGCAAGCCCTGTTTTTTTGGGCATACTCCGGCGCGTCTGCTGCCAGCGGAGGGTGTACGGAATCCGGGTGAAATCTATGTCTTCGGCAGCGCCATCGGGCTGGATACCGGCTGCACGGAGGAAGACTGTTTGAGCTGTCTCCACGTTGAAGCCCAGGTGGTCTATCAGAAGTATCCCACGCTGCCGGTTTCAGCCTACGAAATCGAGATTCCGTGTCTTGCGGACTTTTCGGCTTAGGGGTGGTTGCGGGAGGGCTGCCAGCCGTGGCGACTGGCAGCGCGTCCCGGTTGGCTTTTGCAATGTTCCTGTGATGTGGGTGCCTTCCGATGAACAGTGACACTCGCCGAAGTTTGCTTGAACTCGAACGTTTCCTGACCGAAGCCATCCGTGTCAATCCGGTGCTGACGCCGGAGGATGTCAAGCCCCATCTGCTGGTGCGGCAGATTCTGGACGAGCTTTCGCTCAAGCGTTTCATCTGGGTTGGGAACCAGACCTTCGTGCCCAATCGCATGGTCTTTACGGTGCCCAACCTGCGCCCGGCCAAGCTCGAAGAACTCGAAGTGCTGTTCAACTCCATCGTGTTTACGAAGATGGTCTATGACTACATTACGGGGTCGGGTTTCCGGTTGCTGGAGCCGCTGGTCGTTGAGATTCGTCCCCTGGTGGCTGCGGCCGGCGCACCGCCCCATTGTTCGGTGAGTTTTGAATGGTCCTCACCGGCTGAGCCGGCCGAAGGCCTTGCCGTCACGGTGGATGAGCAGGCCGGGCGTATCGTCGAGGTCAAAGGCGTCAAGCCGCAGATTCCACGGCTGGCGCGTCTGACGGCGCTCAACGGTGAGGTCTATCGCTCACCGTTCATTATCACCAAGCGCACGACGTTTCTGGGCCGCCTGCGGACGGTACTCGATCTGAAATCCGGCGAAGTGTTGCGGCGGAATGATTTTGTCTATGCACGCCACGACCAGAGCGGCTCCCCCAACAAAAGCGTCTCCCGCCAGCATGCCTCGATTGTTTTTGACAATGGTGACTTCTACCTGTTTGACACCGGGAGCGCCAATGGGACGGCCGTCGAGCGGGCCGGGCAATCCATCGAGACGCCACCGGGTGATGCCACCGGCATCCGGCTGGAGAATGACGACATCCTGCGTCTGGGCACGGCCCTGGTTCGCTTTGAGCTTGATCCCCCGGTGACCGAGTTGTCCGATTTGGCGGCTGAGGTGGAGACAGTGCCCGATGAAGCCAACCCAACATCGGGCAATGCGACCGTGCGGGTGATGCGCAGCGAAATTATCTTTGAAACGAGCAAGGTCCTCGACTCCGAATGACGTGCCGCAACCGAATCCCAGGAGGCTTATATGATTCGTCCAGGCGCTTGTGTGGTTCTTGGGCTGCATAGCCCGCGCGAAAAACTCTGGGGGATTTTGACCAGCCTGGAGCCATCCGGGGTCCATCTGCGGGGGCTTGACATCAACGCTTTCGATGACTGGCTCAGCGCCATTGCCAATGGGGAAAGCAACATTGGACTGACCCACAGCTTTTTCCCCATGTGGCGCGTCGAGCGGATACTGCTCGATGAATCCCTGGGCGAGATTCACTCCATGGGACAGCTCTTTGCCAAGCGCATTGGCATGAGTGTGAGCGACTACTTGGGCTTTGGGACAGAAGAATCCATCAGTTAGCCCGGAGTCATCCACTTCGTCGCAGGCACATTGCCGAACGGATGCCGCGCGGTACGCCTACGTTTCGACCCGGTGGGCGCGAAACAGGAGGTTCGTGCCGAGCTGTTCCTGGGCCGCCCAGAAGGCGCAGACCCACCAGGAAACCTCATCCTGCCGGTAAAGCCCACAGGACAGCGGAGATGCGTCCAGGATACAGACCATTTCGGCCAGGGCGGGAGCATCGGCCAGGTGTTCCTGCCACTGCCCGGCTTCAAGTGGCTCCAGGGTGTATTCGGCCGGGAAGTACGCCTGACAGCCTTCCAGATTCGGCTGCGACGTAAGCAGCAGTTGTGCCGGATCGCTCGACTCCGAGCCAAGGCGGTCTCCCACCTGGAATGTCAACTGAAACAGGCGGTTGATGGTGTCGAACTGTTCAGGTGTCATGGGCAACCTCGTCTGTGAGTCGTCGCTGACCGGCCGGAAGTGCATTGCAGTTACTGGGCCTTGGTTTCGGGCGTTGGGGACTTTTCCTTGCGGAGCACGGAGTCAATGAGGTTGGCATAGTCGTGGCTGCGCTCCCCAACCATGGCGTCGAGTTGCTCGATGCGTCGGTTGGCCTGGAAAAGCTCATCGGCAATGTTGAGCGCCGACAGGATGGCCACCCGCAGGCTGTCCACCGTGTTGGTGCTGCTCATCACTTCCTGCATCTTGCGGTCAACATAGGCTGCCAGCTCGGAAATGTAGGCGCTGTTGCCGTCACCACGAATGTTATAGACCTGCCCGTAGATACGGACTTCAACCGGTTGCGTGCCAGCTTCACGTGGATTTGCCATCGGACATAACCTCTACATTGGCACTGGGTTACGGGGAAAATCACTTGCCGTCCCAGCCCATGGGGGCTCTGGTTGTGGGGTGCCCTGGCTTGTTCTCCGTGTCCTCATCGGGTGGGCCGGGCGTCACCGCCGGCCCGTTTCACATCCATCCACTGTCCCATGTCCAGGCTGGAAAAGGTTGACTTCATCCCCGCCGCGCCGCTTCTGTCAGCTCCGGTTCCACCAGGGCAATGGCATCCAGCATGGCCTCGACCTTGTTCTTGATGGCATCCCGTTCATTGAGCATCTGGTGCAGGCGCTGGTTGAGCCGTTCATTTTCTTCGGCGCGTGCCGCCGCCTCGCGTTTGAGTGCGGCGACTTCACGTTCCAGCGATTCTTTTTCCTGGCGTAGGTGCTTGGCGTATTCGACGATGCGGTACAGCTTGTCTTCCAGGTGATTGAATTTCTCCATTCCGTTGAGCGTCGTCACGGCTTTCCCTCTGGCTCGGTCGTCTTATGGTTCTGGTTCGATGATTTCTTCTGTCCGGCTTGACCCGATGCGTTCCTGGCGCGACAGGCCGCGTTCCCGCCACACGCTCAGCGAATCGTCGCGCCGAGGTGTGCGCACAGCGCCTCCACCACCTGGCGATGACGCTCGGACACTTCCTCGTCTGTGAGCGTGCGATCGGCTGCACGATACCACAAGTTGAGCGTTATGGCCCGCTGTCCCGCTGGAATCTGCGCGCCGGTAAAAATATCCCGCAGCCGGACCTGCTCCAGTTCTGGAATGGCCAGGCTGCCAATGAAGTCCTGAATGCCGGCCAACGGCAGTGTGGCGTCAAACAGCGCCGAAATGTCGCGTTCGACCCGTGGATAGCGGGGGAGCGGGCGGTAGGCCGAGAAGGTCGTCGCGCCGGACAGCAGCGTGGCCAGTTCGAGTTCGGCCACATAGACCGGCAACTTGAAGTCAAAATGCGCGGCCAGCGCCTGGCTGACGCGCCCAAGCCGCCCGACGGGCTGGCCGCCAATCTGAAGCAGGGCAACCTGTCCGGGCAGGAAGCCCGTCACGGCACTGTCCGCCGCCGGGGCGGCAATGGTGACAGCAGGGCAGCGCACGGCATCACACAGGAGTTCCAGCATGCCCTTCAGGGTGTGAAAACTCTCGGCCGCCGGTTGCCCACGCCAGTCCTCCGGCATGGCGCGGCCGGCCGTGGCCAGCGCCAGGCATTCCTTCTCGGTAAGCTGACCGTCCACCGTGTGGAAGACTTTGCCCATCTCGAAGAGCCGGACATCCTCGGTGCCGAAGCGGAAGTTGCGCGCCACAGCCGTCAACAGTCCCGGAAGCAGGGAGGTGCGCAGTTCGTTTTCCTGCTGGTCAAGCGGATTGGCAATCCGTCGTCCGCCGGGCGCACCGGTGGCGGCCAGTGTCTCGCCGGAGCACCAGCTAAACGAGATGGCTTCGTGGAAGCCGTGGGCGAGAAGCGTCTGGCGCAGTGTCCGCCGCTTTTCTTCGCCGGGCAGATACCCGCCGGCGTCATTCCAGCCGGGGAGCGTTGCCGGAATGGCGTCATAGCCCACGTGCCGCACGACTTCCTCGATGAGGTCTTCCTCGATGCTCACATCCACCCGAAAGCCCGGCACAATCCATTCGCTTTCGCCCTCATCTTCCGTCACCAGCTCGAAGCCCAGTCCCGTCAGGATGTCGGCGGCTCTGGAAGGTGTGACTTCAACGCCAGTCAGCGCCGCGATGCGCGCATGGCGGAGGCGGACGGTGTGGGGCGTCCGCGTCCGGGCGATGACGTCAACCGGCCCACCAACCACGACCCCGCCGGCAACCTCGACGATAAGCTGGGCACAGCGGTCAATGGCACGCCGGACGTTTTCAAAATCCGCACCCCGTTCAAAGCGGCGTGACGCCTCGGTGTGCAGGCCGAGCTGGCGCGCCGTGCGGCGCACCGTGGACGGCGTGAACCAGGCGCTTTCGAGCAGCACCTGCGTGGTTGCGACGGAAATCTCGCTCTCCGCGCCGCCCATGACGCCGGCGACGGCCACCGGGCGTTCGGCATCGCAAATCATCAGCATGTCCGGCGTGAGCGTCCGTTGCACCCCGTCGAGCGTCACAAGGGTTTCGCCGGGGTTGGCCGTGCGAACTACAATGCGCCGTCCGGCCAGCCGCTCGAAGTCGAAGGCGTGCAGGGGGTGTCCCAGTTCGAGCAGCACGAAGTTGGTGACATCCACGATGTTGTTGATGCTGCGCTGCCCGACCGCGGCCAGACGGCGTACCAGCCAGTCCGGCGACGGGCCAACCCGTACGCCTTGGATAAGGCGCGCTGCATAGCGGTGGCACAGATCAGGCGCAGCAATCTGGACGTGCACTGCTGGTCCGCCGGACACGGCTTGCTCCGTCAGGTGGATGTCAGGAAAAGACAACCGGGTGCCCGTCAGCACGGCCGCCTCCCGCGCCAGACCGAAATGGCACAGCGCATCCGGGCGATTCGTGGTGAGGTCGAAATCAAAGATGAAGTCGCCGTCGGCGGCGGTGACGGCATCCACGGCCAGCCCGACGGCCGTGAACCGCTGGGCTAATTCCTGAGCCGGGAGATCGGGCTTGACGTAGGTTTCAAGCCAGTTGTAGCTCGCTTTCATACGGGTTGTGAGGTTAGGGCTGCGCGGCGTTGTCGTCAGCGTTGGTCATGGCTGGAGCACGTGGCCGCAGGCCGTACAGGTGCGGGCGCGCTCATCAGCCCAGAACGCATCGAACAGCGGCTTGAGTTGGGTTGTGAGGTCGGTGACGTGGAGGGCGACTTCGTGCAACCGCTGCCCACAGCGATCGCAGTACCATTCAAAACGGTCCTGTTCGTCGGGTCGCCGGATTCGCTCGATGACCAACCCCAGGGTGTTCGGGCCGCGCTGGGGGGAATGCGGCACCAGTGGCGGGAGCAAAAAGATTTCACCTTCGCGGATGGGCAAATCCCGAAACTCCCCGTTTTCAATCAGGCGCAGGGTCATGTCGCCTTCGAGTTGGTAGAAGAACTCTTCACCGGGATCAATGTGGTAGTCCTTGCGCTGGTTGGGGCCGCCCACGACTGTCACCATAAATTCCCGGTCTTTCCATATCTGCGCATTCCCCACCGGTGGGCGGAGAAGATGCCGGTGGTCTGCAATCCATTGGTGCAGATTGATTGTGGTCAGCATAACGTGCGCTCCACGGAAGGGGGCTCGTTCACGAAACTGAGGCCGCCGCATTCTATGTCGTTCCTGAGCGACATGAAAACCCTGGGATGAAGTGGGCAGAAGGAAACAGGTTTCATTGCCTTGAACTGCGTTTCCGTGCCATAGTCACGTCGTTTCTGCCGGCCTGTGCGATGCCGTCCGGCAGATGCTCCACTTTGCCAGGGGCTTCCCAGTCTGCTCTATGCGCCGTGTTTTCGATGATCTGCCGGTGAATGTCGGTGGCCCACTGCCTGGTACGCTGTTCCTCATGGCAGCAACGACCGTGGTGGTCATTGTGCGGGCGCTCGTGCCGGTGCCGTTTTTCTTTTTGCCGGAAGCAGTTCTCCAGGGTGCGGTCTGGCAGTTTTTCACGGCGACGATTACCCCGCTGACGCCGTTCGGGTGGTTGATCGGGCTGCTTGTGCTTTACCTTTTCGGCAACGTTGTGGAGCGCATGCTCGGCACGGGGCGGTTTTTGGCGCTGTGCTTCCTGGGCGGGGCGGCCGCCTACCTGGGCACCTTTCTGATGGCGCTGGTGGTACGCCAGTTCCTGCCTTCGCCGGTTCCCTCGTTTGTTTTTGCCGCGAGTTCCGCCACGCTGTTTTCCCTGATGGTGGGCGTCTTTGCTGCGCGCCTGTGGAACACCCCGACGTTTTTCAATTTCGTGCTGTTGCGCGGGCGCACGATTTTCTATGTTTCAGCGGCGATAGACATCGTCTTTCTGCTGTATGGCTACCCGGATTCCGTTTCAGCCCTGTGGGCCCTGGGGATTGGTTTTCTGACCATCCGGGGCGGGGAAGTGGCGCCACTGCGGGCGACCTGGGAGTGGGTGACGGGACCCTGGCGGCGCTGGCGTATCCGGCGCAAGTACAAGAACTTCCGCGTCGTCGAGGCCGAAATGCAGCGCATGTGGGACGAACTCGAAGAGCGTATGAACCGTGAAGACCGGGGGGCGCGGCGTCCAGGGGGACACCCATGAGGCAAGTGGACCAAATGGTTGTCTGCGGCAGCCGGTACAGTTTCCGGTAGCGCTGTGGAAAAGAAAAAGCCGTGAGGAGGAACGGATTGGAATGAAACGGGTTTTGGCTGCCGACGACGACATCGGGATTCGGGCCGTCATCAAGAGCACGCTGGGGCGTGAATTCGACGTGGTGACGGTGGAAAACGGGCGGTTGGCGCTCGAAATGCTGGAGCGCGATCCCCAGTTTGCCTGCCTTCTGCTTGACCTCGACATGCCTGAAATGGATGGCAGTGAGACCTATCGCCGGCTGCGGCAGATACCGGCACTGTCTGATTTGCCGGTCATCATTCTCACCGGAAACACGAGCGTGAAAACTGAAGTGGATGCTTTGCAGGCTGGCGTCGTCACCTACTTCCGCAAGCCCTTTTCGCCGTCGCAGCTTCTTTCGATTGTCAAGGCGGCGACCCGCAATCGTCCGTAACGTTTGTTCCCGCTTCCTGTAACAGAACTTCGTTCCATGACAGACCTTGCCAAGCTCCTGCGTGAAAAGTACGAGCCGGTCATCGGGTTGGAAATTCACGCGCAATTGAAGACCCGTACAAAAATTTTTTGTCCCTGCCCGACTGACTTTGGGGCGGAACCGAATGCCAACACCTGTCCGGTGTGTTTGGGGCTGCCCGGAGCGCTTCCGGTGCTCAATCAGTTGGTGGTGGAAAAGGCTGCGTTGGCTGCGTTTGCCCTCAATTTGCACATCAACGAAACTTCGGTTTTTGCGCGAAAAAATTACTTCTACCCGGACCTGCCCAAGGGCTATCAGATTTCCCAGTACGACCAGCCCTTTTCAGTTTCCGGGTACGTGGAAATCCCGACCAGCGAACGGGATGAAACCGGCCGTCCGGTGGAATGGCGCCTGAAGACGTTTCGCATCCAGCGGATGCACATCGAGGAAGACGCTGGCAAAAGCCTTCACGAAGGGATGCCGGATTCGGATACCTCATCTTATGTGAACCTCAACCGGAGCGGTGTGCCACTGGTGGAGATTGTCAGCGAGCCGGACTTCCGCAGCAGTTGGGAAGCCTACGACTATGTGCAGTACCTGCGGCGCGCCCTGCTGTATGTGGATGCCTGCGACGGCAACATGGAAGAAGGCAGCCTGCGCTGTGATGCCAATGTCTCCATCCGGCGGCGCGGCAGCACGACGCTCGGCACCCGTACGGAGACCAAAAACCTCAACTCGTTCCGGTTCATCCAGCGGGCGATTGACTACGAAATTGCCCGGCAGATACGGGTTCTCGAAGAAGGTGGGCACATCGTGCAGGAAACGCGCCTGTGGAATGAGCGTGAAGCCCGGACTTACACCATGCGGAGCAAGGAAGAGGCGCACGACTACCGCTACTTTCCCGAACCTGACTTGCCGCCGCTGGTCCTCACCGCCGAAACCATTGCGGCTTTGCGCAGTCGGATGCCGGAACTGCCCGAACCCCGCCGCCGGCGTTTTGCAGAAAGCTACGGGTTGTCGTTTGAAGATTCCTCGTTGATGACGACGACCCGCGAAATGGCCGATTTCTTTGAAGCCTGTGTCGAAGCCAGCGGCAACGCCCGCGCGGCTTTCAACTGGATTGCCAATGAGTTGCTGGCGCGCATCCCGGCTGAAAAGCTTTCCCTGGAAAGCTCGCCCATCAGCCCGGCGGCGTTGGCGGAACTCATCGCCCTGGTTGCCGACGGCACGCTCAGCACCAAGCTGGCCAAGGAAGTCTTCGAGCGGATGTTGACCACCGGCAAAGCGGCCCGGGAGATTGTCCAGGAACTGGGTGGCGGGCAGGTGTCGGATGTCGGGCAGATTGAAGCCATTGCCGCCGAGGTCATCGCCGCCAACCCGAAGCAGGCGGCTGAATACCGGGGCGGAAAAACACCCCTGCTGGCGTTTTTTGTGGGGCAGGTGATGAAGGCCACGAAGGGCAAAGCCAATCCCCAGGTGGTCAACGAAGTGCTCAAACGCCTGCTCGACACTCCATGACCACGCTGGCCCGCGCGCTTTGCCCTTCACCCAGGGAGCGGGGAAACCCGGTGGAGCAGGCTCCCCGGCGGCCTTTCGGGCTTGGCTGCCTACGGCACAACAAACTGCACTTCCATCCCCCGGCGGGCTTCAAGGACGCGCGCCGCCGGGACCTTCAGGGCTGCGATTTCAAGGTAGCCGGTGCTCGAAAAAAGGGCGAACAACTCATTGGGCTGGGCCTCGGCGTAGTGGGTGACGAACTTCGTCACCTCGCGGCTCTTGGCCGGGTCCTGCGGGTGGATGACGAGAAACCGGCCGCCAGCGCGCAGGGCGGCCAACTGAATGTGCTCTTTGGTGAAGTTGGTAAAGCAGTTTCCAAAGCGGTCAATATGCAGAATGGCACCGCGCAGACGTTTCGGGTCGGAGACATCCGGGCGCGGCACGTCAAAACGCACGTAGTCCGTAATCGGCTCGCCCATTTTCCGGGGGTCCACGCCCTTGGCCAGATAGCCGGCAATGGGCGCAAAGACATCCCGCCCGTGAAAGGTTGGACACACCGGCTGGCGGAAGTAATAGTCAGCGGTGATATGGATGACCCGGTTGACCGTTTCCGTCTGGTAAACGTAACTGAACAGTCCGTTGTCGGGGCCGATGAAGTTGTAGTTGTCGGTCATCACCAGAATCGGCCGCCGCGCCGAGCCAACCGTCGGGTCCACAACGGCAACGTGCGTGGTAAACCGTGGGAAGTACGACATGGCGCTGTTGAGGACGAACGCTGCCGCGAAGACATCGTGTGGCGGAATGTCGTGGGAAATGTCCACGATGTCCACGTCCCGGTGGATGTCAAGAATGACGCCTTTCATGGCCGCGACGAAGTGGTCCATCGTGCCAAAGTCGGTCAGGAGCGTCACCAGATGGCGCTTGGACATGCAGGAAGGTCTCCAGAAATCAGATACAGATCATCGGCAGGACTGGCGATGGGGTCATTTGATGCAGTGTACAACATAGGCCGGCGGCAAGTTCCACCAGACCGGGAAACGCTCGACGTGCTGGAAGCGTGCCTGAAGCGCCCGGCGAACCTGCTGCCCCGGTGGGGTTGGCGCGGCGTGGACGTACTGAAACAGCGTGAACGTGCTTCCCGGCGGCAGCGCGTCCGCGACCACGTCGAGAATCCGCGTGCGCTCGCGCGCCGGAAGCCACGACAGGGGCAGCCCACAGAAAATTGCCGCTGGTGGGTGGGGGCGGTTCGCCAGATGCCGTTCCAGGTTCGCGGCGTCGTCGCACACGACGCGGGCACGTGGCAGGCGGTAGCGCAAAAAGCTGGCCAGTTCGGGATTGCGCTCGATGGCCAGCAGCTCGGCTCCGGGCGGCAGGGCGGCCAGAATGGACGCGGTAAACGCCCCTGTCCCGGGTCCCAACTCCACGACGAAGCGGGCGGTCCGCAAGTCGGTTCTGGCGAGCATGCCTTGGGCCAGGCGTTGTGAACTGGGGGCAATGGCGCCGGTATAGCGCGGATGCTTGACGAAAGACTTCCAGAAAATGGCCGTCGTACTCTTCATTGGGGGACGAATGAGACTGGGCAGCGGGATAACGTGTCTGGTGTGGTGCAGATATAGCGCAACCCCCGGACTGGAAACAAACATCTTTTTGGGCGGCGGCCAGCCGATGACGGAAGCCAAATCGTCGTCAGCACATGTTCAGCACAGGTCTGGCGTGACGGAGCAAAAAAACCGCTTCCGCCGCTGGCGTGAGACCCTGATTGTGCTTTCTGTGGAACATGGACCGGTTCGCACGTGTAAGCTGTGCGGGTTGTGTGTAAGGTTTGCGGATGAGATTGGGATGCGACGGTGACGGCAAAACAGGGATGACTCGTGCCGACGGCATCCCAAAAGACGGTTTGTGGAGGAAAAACATGCCTGGTTTTCAGCGGTGGACGCTTTTCTGCTTCTGTGCTCTGTGGAGTTACTTTTTCGTTGTTGCCCTGACCCCGCCACCGGTACGCTCGGCTGCCGGGCGGCTTCCGGCCGGGCAGACGCCGAATCCGGGAACCCCGGCCAGGCCGGATGAGGAAAAAGCGCGGGAAAACAGCAAACCGGGTGAGAACGGCAAAAACGGCGGGAAGAAGCGCAGCGACAACCCGGACGAGGCCGCCCGCGACAAGACGCCCAAGGTTGAAAAGCCCAAGGCCGTCAAGCTCAACAAACCTGAAACATGGGATGGCGAAACCGTCGCCGAAATCGTCATCTATGCCTATGGCAGCCGGCCGGTCATAGACTATGTGTTCACGAATGCGCGGCTTGAAGGCAGCATCAGGATTGCCACCGACGACAACCGTCCGCCGATTGAAGGCAAAATCGTGGAACATATCCTGCGCCGTGAGACTTCTGACCGCAACTGTGTCCGCATCGAGGTGGAACTCCCCGGCCCACAGGGGGATGAACCGCAGCAACTGGTGTTTGGATTCAACGGCTACACCAACTGGGCGGCACAAAACCGCCAGTCCATCACCCTGACCCCGGAAGCCCAGGCGACGTTTCTGGCCTCGCTCAAGCACGATTACTTTGCTCTCTTGCGCTACAAGGAAGACGGAACGACGGTAACGCGCGTTCCCGGCGAACGCATCATGGGCATTGATACGATTGGCCTGGAACTGACCCACCGCGATGGAGCCAGGACGAAATACTTCATCAGCAGCCAGACCTACCGTATTCTGCACCTCGAATATGAAGTGCAACCCACACCGGACGACAAGCCGCTGCGGTTTCGGGAGTCGTTTTATGATTTTCGCCCGGTACAGAACCTGCTCGTGCCCATGCGCAAGGAACTGTACGAAAATGGCAAGTTCAAGCAGCGGATTGAGTTCCGGGATGTCCGGTTCCGGCTGGCCAAACTCGATGAAGACATTTTTCTCCGTCTGTAGGCGCTGGGCATCCGGCTGGTGGCGGGGCTGGCAAAACAAGCGCACCGGATTTTCGGCGGTCGGCCCGGGCGTTGCCGGGCAGACTGTAACCGCCCTGGCCCCACAGGGCTTCGTCTGCCTGGCCGGAGAGTTGTGGGCCGCCCGGTCTCCATTTCCTGTTGGGCGTGGGGAAGCGGTGAAGGTTGTCGGAAGCGAAGGCGTCTGGCTGGTTGTGCGTCCGCTGACGGTCAAGGATGGTTCGCCAGCGGGCAGACAGGAAGGGATTGCGAACGCGGCGCTGGCCGAGCAACGACATTTCCCCGGTGACGCCCCTGCGCCGGTCTGACATCCAATCTCTCCGCTGCCTGGAACATGGCTATGAATGCTTTGCTTGATGGACTCAACCCCGAACAACGCGCCGCCGTCACCACGACGGACGGCCCCCTGCTCGTCATTGCCGGCGCCGGTTCCGGGAAAACCCGGGTCATCGTTCACCGCATGGCCTACCTGCTCGATCAGGGGCTGGCGCGGCCCGAACAAATCCTGGCCGTGACCTTCACCAACAAAGCCGCGCTCGAAATGAAAACGCGCGTCCACCAGCTTCTGCCGCCTTCCCGCCGCTATGGAGAACTGCTTGTCGCGACGTTTCACAGCTTCTGTGTCCGCGTCCTGCGCCGCCATCTCGACCGCTTTGGCGGGAGCTACACCCGTGACTTCACCATTTACGACACCGACGACCAGGGGCGGCTCATCAAAGCCTGTCTGAAGGAACTCCAGATTGACGAAAAGCAGTTTCCGCCCCGGATGATTCAGTACGCCATCAGCCGCGCCAAGAATCAGGGGGAGACGCCGGAAACCATGGCCCCGGCCTCCGATCCGAAGCGGGATGCCATCATCAAAACCTTCCGGCTGTATGAAACGCGCCTGGCGGCGGCCAATGCGCTCGATTTTGACGACCTGTTGCTGCTGACGGTACGACTTCTGCGGCGGTTTCCAGACGTGGCGGATGCCTACCAGGACCGTTTTCGCTACATCCTCATTGACGAGTACCAGGACACGAATCCCCCGCAGTTCAACCTGGTGCGGCTGCTAACGCAACGCCATCAGAACCTGTGCGTCGTGGGCGATCCCGACCAGTCCATTTACCGGTTTCGGGCAGCGGACATCCGTAACATTCTGGAGTTCGAGCGGCACTACCCACGGGCCAAAACCATTGTTCTGGCGCAGAACTACCGTTCGACGAAAGTCATTCTCCAGGCGGCCAATGCCGTCATCCGGCACAACCGCGCCCGCCGGGAAAAACAGCTTACGACGCAAAATGCCATTGGGGAGCCGATTCGGGGGCTCATCGCCCCGACGGCCGAGGCCGAAGCCGACCTCGTTGTGGAAGCCTTGCTGCAGTGGCAGCGCCAGCGGTCGCACCTGCCGGAAGCCGAAACCCGTGCGGCCATCCTGTACCGGACGAATGCCCAGTCCCGGTTGTTTGAGGAAGCTTGCCGGCGGCGTGGCGTGCCCTACGTTCTGGTGGGCGGGTTTTCCTTTTACCAGCGGGCCGAAATCAAGGATGCCCTGGCCTACCTCCGGCTGCTGCTCAATCCGCATGACGACGCCGCTTTCGAGCGCATCATCAATGTGCCGGCGCGGGGCATCGGCAAGGCCACCCTGGAAATCATCACCGCCCGGGCCGCACGCGACGGGCTTTCACGCTGGACCGCCATGGAGCAGGTGCTGGCGGAAGGCGCACTGAATCCACGTGCGGCAACGGCGCTGGCCGGTTTTGCCGGTCTGATTCGTGACCTACAAGCCCGGTTGGAGGGGGCTCCGCTGGCGGCTCTGGTGTCGGCCGTCGTCAACCGCTCCGGCTACCTGGAGATGCTGGCCCAGGAAGGCACACTTGAAGCCGAAAGTCGTCGGCAGAACCTGGAAGAACTCGTCACGGCGGCAACCGAAGCCGACGAACGGGGGGCTTCGCTGCGGGAGTTCCTGGACCAGGCCGCGCTGGTGTCCGACACCGATGACCTCGTGGACAACGCCCGCGTCACGCTCATGACGATTCACAGCGCCAAGGGGCTTGAGTTCCCGTTGGTCTTTGTCGTCGGTCTCGAAGAAGGGCTGTTTCCGCATGCGCGCGTCGTGGACGACGCGGAGGAACTCGAAGAGGAACGGCGGCTCTTTTACGTCGCCATCACCCGCGCCAGGCATCAGCTCTATCTGACGCAGGCGCAGCGCCGCCGGGTGTATGGCGAAGAACGGATCACCGATCCCTCCCGCTTTCTGGAAGAGGTCCCGGAACAGATCGTGCAGTTCGACGGTGCACTGCCTTCATCCGGCGGCATCACGCGGTCGCCCCTGTCGTATGGCGCGTCGTATGGTGCACCGGCCGGACCATCGGCTGCCAAACCGTCCGTGGAGCCGGCGCGGAGTCAGCCGGCGACCGGCACGGCGGAGGGTTTCCGGCTGGGCGACCGGGTGGAACACGCAACCTACGGCGCAGGGCAGGTCGTCCGGGTGGCCGACGGCAAGCTCGACATCGCTTTTCCGGGCAAGGGCATCAAGCGGTTTGTGGCGGCCGCCGCCCCCCTGACCCGGCTGCCCCGGCGCTGAGCCGTGCTTCCGGCGCCGGCGTCAATCCAGCGGGCTGCGGCTGATTGACGCCCCGGCAGGCTTCTCACTACATTCGCGGTGTTCCTGCCTCTGACTGCCTGCTGTCCAGGTGTGAATCCTTTGTGTGTCGTCTGTGACGATTGATGCTCAAGAAAAAAATTGCCCGTTTACAGGTCGTTGACGCCACACCCGCACCCGTCATGCAGCCGGAGAAGACGGAGACGCTGGCCGCCCAGCGGCTGCGGAAATCCTATCGTGGGCGCGAAGTCGTTTCAGATGTCACCCTGCACATCGGGCGCGGGGAAGTCGTTGGGCTTTTGGGGCCCAACGGGGCCGGCAAGACGACGACCTTTGCCATGATCGTCGGACTGGAAACACCGGATGCCGGCATCATTGCCCTCGATGGCGAGGACATCACGGCGCTGCCGATGTACCGGCGCGCCCGCCGGGGGATCAGCTATCTGCCGCAGGAAGCTTCGATTTTTCGGAAACTGACCGTCGAAAACAACATTCTCGCCATTCTCGAAACGCTCAATCTGTCGGCCATGGAGCGCCAGACGCGCCTGGAAGCCCTGCTCGATGAACTCGACATCAAGCACGTCCGCCGCACGATGGGCTATGCCGTTTCGGGCGGCGAGCGCCGCCGGACGGAAATTGCCCGTTGTCTGGCCATCGAACCCAAGTTCATCCTGCTGGATGAACCCTTTGCCGGGATTGACCCCAAGGCCGTGATTGAAATCCAGGGCATCGTGGCCCGCTTGCGGGAAAAGGGGATCGGTGTTCTGATCACCGACCACAACGTACGGGAAACACTGGCCATCACTGATCGTGCCTACATCATCAGTGAGGGGCGCATCTTTCGGTCAGGCCGGCCGGAAGAGCTGACTTCCGACCAGGAAGTGCGGCAGGTCTATCTCGGAGAGAACTTTCGTCTTTAGGCTGGGTGTCATTGGCTATGAACCTGCGTCCGCAACTTGCGCCCCGCACGGAACAGCGTCTTGGGTTGGTGCTGACGCCCCAGATGCGGCAACGCATCGAGATGCTCAGCATGACGCTGACCGACCTCGCCGAACTCGCCATGCAGGAAGTCGTGGAAAACCCGATTCTGGAAGAGGCGGACCCCCACGAGCCGGTGGAGGACATCACGCCGGTGGATGAGCTGGCGGCGGAAGTTGAAGGGGAGATAGGTGGGCTTCCGGGAGACGCCGGAGACGATGCGCCAGCACTGACCGGGGCCGAAACAGAGACGGCCGCCCCGGCGCTGGATGGGGAAGCCGTCTCACCGGCGGACGAAGAACCGACCGAAGCGCCTGATCCCTTTGCGGAAGTGGATTTCGGCGCAATGTTTGAGCATTACCTTGATCCCGGCTACCGTACGCTGGGCGAGTATGAAGAACGCGAAGAGCAGAACCTTGAAAACCGGCTGAGGCATCACCTGACCCTGCAGGAACACCTGCAGGCCCAGATTGCCTTGTTACCCTTGGATGAGGCCACGCGAGCCGCAGCCGAAGCCATTGCCGCCAGTCTGGACGAGCGCGGTTTTCTGGCCGATTCCTGCGAGGAAATTGCAACGATTGGCGGCTGGCCGCTCGAAGTGGTGGAAACAGCGCGCCAGGTGGTACAGCGGCTTGACCCGGTTGGCTGCGCTTCCCGTGATGTGCGTGAGTGCTTCGTCGTCCAGCTCGAACAGCAAGGCCATGGCGACCGGTTGGCCGTACAGTTGGTGCGCGATCACCTCGACCGGCTCGTGCCGTTTCGCTGGCCGGAACTCGCCAAAACGCTGGGCGTCGGCTGTGAGGTCATTGCCGGGGAAGTCGCGCTCATTCGCCAGCTCGATCCCTTTCCCGGCCGGCGGTTTGCCCGCATTGGCGACGGACTGCTCCAGGGGGCGCAACTGGTTCAGCCGGAACTGTTCATCGAGAAACTGGGAAATGACTACATCATCCGCTTCAATGACGACGGGCTGCCGCAACTGCGTATCAACGCCAAATACCGCCGCATTCTGGAAAACCCCAACGCTTCGCGTGAAGAACGTGAATTTATCCGCGACCGTTTGCGGGCGGCCATTGATCTGATCCGCAACATTGACTACCGCCGCCGGACGATCTACCGGATTTGCGAGGCCATCGTCGAGTGTCAGCGGGACTTTCTCGATCACGGCCCAGCCCACATCAAGCCGATGATGCTCAAGGATATTGCCGAGCGGGTTGGAATCCATCTGTCAACGGTCAGCCGGGTGGTCAACGGCAAGTATGTGCAGACGCCGCTGGGCATCATCGAGCTGCGGCGCTTTTTCACCGAAGGGTTGACCAACGACAACGGCGAAGTGGTCTCGACCGACATCATCAGGATGAAAATCAAAAAGCTCATTGCCGAGGAAGACCCGCGTGAGCCGCTCACCGATGATCAGATTGCCCGCCTGCTGGCCCGGGAAGGGCAGCGTCTTTCGCGGCGAACAGTGGCGAAATATCGGGAACAGATGCATATTCCTGGCTCGCGTGAACGCCGCCTGGTCACTGGCTAGCGTGACCGCCATCCCGACTGCTGGAATTTCCGCCCCATGAAGCTTTCACCTTCTCCGACGCCCGATCGCCTGCTGCAAGCTGTGGCGGCCGGGGATAGCGTGCGTGTCGTGGCGGCCACGACCACCCACCTCGTACAGGAAGCCTGCCGGCGGCACAAGTCGTGGAAAACGGCCACGGTGGCGCTGGGGCGGACACTGACCGGGGCGGCGCTGCTGGCCAGTTCGCTCAAGACCAGCGAACGGGTCACGATCCACATCGAAGGGCGCGGGCCCGTGGGCACGATTACGGCGGAAGCCAATGCGCAGGGGGAGGTGCGCGGCTACGTGCAGCATCCCCAGACCGATGTCCCGCTGCGTCCCGATGGCAAGCTGAACATTGGCGCGGCCGTGGGCAAGGGTGTGCTCCACGTCATCCGGGAAGGCGGCTTCGAGATTGGACTGATGGAAGCCTACCGTGGTTCGGTTCCCCTGGTGTCGGGCGAGATTGCCGAAGATTTGACCTACTACCTGTCCAACTCGGAGCAGATTCCGTCGGCAATGAGTCTGGGGGTGTACATGGAAGCCGGGGACGGGGTGGTAGGCGCGGCCGGTGGCTTTCTGGTGCAGGTGCTGCCGGATGCTGACGAGGCTACGGTGGCCCACCTGGAACGCGCGGTGGCAATGGCGCCGCCGATTACCCAAATGGTCAAGGCCGGTGCGACACCGGAAGACCTCATCCGCCAGGCGCTCGGAGAGCTGGACTGGCGGCCGCTGCTGGAACGGCCGCTGAAGTTTGCCTGTACCTGTTCGCTGGAGCGGACGGAACGCCTGCTCGTGGCGCTTGGAGTCGAAGAAATGCAGTCCCTGCTGGCCGAACAGGGACAGGCCGAACTCACCTGCCACTACTGCAATGCCGTGTATCGGCTCTCGGCCGATGATTTGCAGCGGCTCATCGCGCTCGAAACGGCCGGATAGAACTGGTCTGCCAAGGTTTTTGGATCCGATGCCGGTCGAACCTGCCGGTTGGTGATTGCTTTCCACTCGTCCCTTTGGGTATGCAATCCGAATCATCAATCCAAACGCGCGTCGTCACCATCCGGTGATGGCTCACCCATAAGCCCATGTCATATCGTCTGCTGCTGGTACACTGTCTGGTCGCCAGCCTGGTTGTGATCCCTTGGTTGCATCCTGGGGCGCTGGCGCAGTCCACCCGTCAGAAAAAAACCGAATCCAAGCCGGCCGCACCCACGGCCGCGGACACCAAAAAAGAAACGTCTCCACTGAACGAAGCCGCGCTCGCCGGGCTGAAGTTCCGCTCGCTCGGCCCGGCGGTGGCTTCCGGGCGCATTGCTGCGCTGGCCGTTGATCCGCGCAACCGCCGCCGCTACTTCGCCGCCGTGGCTTCGGGCGGTGTCTGGAAAACCACCAACGCCGGCGTGACCTGGACGCCGGTCTTCGACAGCCAGCCTTCCTTTTCCATCGGCGCTGTCACCATTGACCCGAAACATCCCTTCCGCATCTGGGTGGGCACGGGTGAAAACAACTCGCAACGCAGCGTGAGTTACGGCGACGGTGTGTATCGTTCGGACGACGACGGCCGCACCTGGCGCAATCTGGGGCTGAAGGAATCCGAGCACATTGCCCGTATTCTCGTTGACCCGCGGGATTCCGAAACGGTCTATGTGGCGGCGCAGGGGCCGCTCTGGCGGTCAGGCGGCGACCGTGGGTTGTACAAAACCACCGACGGCGGACAGACCTGGCAGCGCATTCTGGACATCAGCCCCGACACCGGCGTCACCGAAGTGGTCATGGACCCGCGCAACCCGGACGTGATGCTGGCTGCGGCGTATCAGCGGCGGCGGCACGTCTGGACGCTCATTGATGGCGGGCCCGAAAGCGCCATCTACAAAACGACGGACGGCGGCAAAACCTGGCGCAAAGTCACCACCGGTCTGCCAACGGTGCACCTGGGCCGGATTGGTCTGGCTATCTCGCCGGCCAACCCGGATGTCATCTATGCCTGTGTCGAAGCCGCCGACGGCAAAGGCGGCATTTTCCGTTCGCTCGATGGCGGCGAAACCTGGGAGCGGCGCAACCCCTTCGACCAGACGGCGATGTATTTCAGCACGATTGTCGCCGATCCGCGCCAGGTCGAGCGGGTGTACGTCCTGAATGTGTTTCTCATGGTTTCCAATGACGGGGGCAAGACCCTGACGCCGATGCCGGGGATGCGGCACGTCCACGTAGATCACCATGCGCTGTGGATTGACCCGGCTGACCCGGATTACTACCTCGTGGGCTGTGATGGCGGCGTCTATGAGAGCTTTGACCGTGGGCAGTCCTGGCAGTTCAAAGCCAACCTGCCGGTGACACAGTTTTATGACGTGACGGTGGATAACAGCGAGCCGTTCTACTTCATTTATGGGGGGACACAGGACAACAACACCCTTGGCGGCCCGTCGCGGACGCGCCATGCCCACGGGATCACCAATGCCGACTGGTTTGTGACCGTCGGCGGGGACGGCTTCCACGTGCGCGTGGACCCAACCGATCCGAACATCGTCTATTGCGAGTACCAGTACGGCAATCTGTTTCGTTTCGACCGCCGCACCGGCGAGCGCGTCGGGATTCAGCCCAAAATCGGCCCCGATGAACCGCCGTTGCGCTGGAACTGGGATTCACCGTTCATCATCAGTCCGCACGATCACAAACGGCTGTACTTTGCTGCCAACCGGCTCTTTCGCAGTGATGACCGGGGAAATAGCTGGCGGGCCGTCAGTGGCGACCTGACCCGTCAGCTCGACCGCGACAGGCTGAAGGTCTTTGGCAAGGTCTGGGGACCCGATGCCGTGGCCAAGCACGCCTCGACTTCCTTCTACGGCAACATCACGACCATTGCCGAGTCGCCCATGCGGGAGAACCTGCTGTTTGTCGGGACGGACGACGGTCTGGTGCAGATTTCCGAAGATGGCGGCGCGACCTGGCGGAAGCTGGAAACCTTCCCCGGTGTACCGGAGCAGACCTTCGTCAGCCGCATTGTCCCGTCCCGGCACGATGCCAATGTGGTGTATGTCGCGTTTGACAACCACAAAAACGGCGATTTCAAGCCCTATCTGCTCAAGTCATCTGATCTGGGGCGGACGTGGAGCGCATGTGGGGGTAACCTGCCGGAGCGTGGCTCGGTCAAGTGCCTGTCCGAAGACCCGGTCAATCCCAATGTTTTGTTTGTCGGCACGGAGTTCGGGTTGTGGTTTACGCCCAACGGCGGCAGCCGCTGGGTGCAGCTCAAAGGGGGACTGCCCACCATCGCGGTGCGGGACATTGCCATTCAGACCCGCGAGCATGACCTGATCATCGCCACATTCGGGCGCGGTTTTTATGTTCTGGATGATTACCGCGCGCTGCATACGGTGACGGAAGACCTGCTGGCGCAGCCGGCGCAGACTTTTCCGGTGCGTGATGCCTGGTTGTATGTCGAGTCTGAACCGCTGGGGGGCGGGAAGCGCGGTTTCCAGGGGGATGCGTTGTATGTGGCGGACAATCCGCCCTTCGGGGCCGTTCTGACCTACTATCTGAAGGAGGCCCCCAAAACGAAGAAACAGCGCCGCCAGGAAGCCGAAAAGAAAGGTGACGACGTGCCTTACCCAACCCGCGACGAACTGCGGGAGGAGGCGCAGGAAGAAGCACCGGCGACATTTGCCGTGGTGACGGATGAGCAGGGGCAGGTTGTCCGGCGCATCACCGCGCCCCAGGAAGCCGGCTTCAACCGCGTGGCCTGGGACCTGCGCACGCCCGCGCCCCAACTTCCACCTCCGCCACGGGAAGAGGAAAATCCCTTTGCCCGTCCGCCGGTCGGATGGTTCGTGCCGCCGGGGACGTACACCATCACCCTGTATCAGCGCGCCGATGGCGTCACCAGCCAGCTTGGCACGCCCCAGACCTTCCGGGTGCGTTTTCTCGATGAGCGGGCGGCCGAGGATGTCCGCGCCTTCGAGGATTTTCACCGGCGGTTGCTGACGGCGCAGCGCACGATGCACGGTGCACTGGAGACGGCACAGGAAGTCCAGAAGCGGCTCACGGCTGTCAAACAAGCCATTCTGGAGACGCCGGCAGCGGATGCTAGGCTGCTCGATGAGACGACGGCGCTGACCCGGCGACTCGATGCCCTGATGGTCCGCCTGCGCGGGGACCGTGTGCTTCAGGCGCGCAATGAAAATACACCGCCGGGGTTGGCCGAGCGGTTGTCGGAAATTGTGGCGGAGCGCAGCGCGACGCTCACCCGTCCCACGCAAACCCATGAAGCCCAGTACGCCATCGTGGCCGAAGGACTGCGGCAGGCGCTGGGTGACTTACGCGCGCTGACCGATGATCTGGGGCGGATCGAGAAAACGCTGGAGTCGCTGGGCGCGCCCCATACGCCCGGCCGGTTTCCCTCCTGGCCGGAGCGGTAGGGCGTTCTGTCCGGCCATGACCTGGCCGGGTGGCTGGGCTATGCTGTGGCAGGTCGTCACCGCCACACTGCAAAGGAAACGAACCGCTATGGCACGCGCCAAAATCGTCGCCACCATCGGCCCGGCCTCCCGCGCCCCGGAAATCCTCCGCACCCTGCTGGTTGCCGGGGTCAATGTCGCCCGTATCAACATGTCGCATGGCAACCATGAGGGACACGCCGAGGTCATCGGGTCACTCCGTCAGTTGGCGGCAGAACTACAACAGCCGCTCGCCATCCTGCTGGATTTGTGCGGTCCCAAAATCCGCACCGGACGGTTGATTGGTGGCGAGCCGGTCATGCTGGTCACGGGCAACCGGATTGTGATTACGCCGGAGGATATTCCCGGCAATGCCGAGCGCATCAGTTGCAACTACGATGGTCTGGCCTACGATGCCCGGCCCGGTGATCGCATCCTGATTGACGACGGCCTGATTGAGCTCAGTGTGACAGCCGTCCAGGGACGGGATGTCGAATGCCTCATTCTCAATGGCGGCGTGCTCAGTGAACGCAAAGGCATCAACCTGCCGAGCATTCCGACGTCGCTGCCCTCGATGACCGACAAGGACCGCGATGACCTGCGCTTTGGCATTGAGCAGGGGGTGGATTACGTGGCGCTGTCATTCGTACGTTCGGCCGAGGACTGCCGGCAGTGCAAAAACTACATTGCCGCCCTTGGAGCCCAGACGCCGCTCATTGCCAAAATCGAGAAACCCGAAGCCCTGAACCACCTCGATGAAATCCTCGACATCGTGGATGGGGTCATGGTGGCGCGGGGCGATCTGGGCGTTGAAGCCGAGACCGAGCGGGTGCCGATTTTCCAGAAAGAAATCATCCGGCACGCCAACCGCAAGGGGCGGATTGTCATCACGGCGACGCAGATGTTGCAGTCCATGGTGGATAACCCGCGCCCGACACGCGCCGAAGCGTCGGATGTGGCCAATGCCATTCTCGACGGCACTGACGCGGTCATGCTGTCGGCCGAATCGGCAGCCGGGAAGTATCCGGTCGAGTCCGTACGCACGATGCGGCGCATTGTGGAGTACACCGAAGAGGCTTTCGCCGGGCAGCAGTCCTGGCGCGCCGGTTCCAACAAGTTCATGAACCTGCAGGGCAGTTCGTCCCTGCGCGCACTGTCGGAAGCGGCCGTTTTTGCGGCGGAAAATGTCGGCGCGCGGGTCATTGCCGTGTTCACCGAGGGCGGCAAGATGGCGCGGGCGCTGGCGTTGCTGCGCCCGAAGCAACGGATTGCGGCCATTACGGCGGATGTCGGGGTCTATCAGCAGCTTTCGGCCGTGTGGGGGATTGAACCGCTGCTGATGCCCAATCCGCCGGACATGAAAGACTTGTTTGCCGAAGGGGTGGGGCTGCTGCTGCGGTTGGGGTGGATCGAGTCGGGGGAACGACTCGTGGTGCTGGCCGGCAAAATCAAGGGCCTGCCGGTCAACAACCTTGTCCATCTCCAGCGGGTCGGCGAATGAGTTTCAGGCGATGCCTTTCCGATATATGCTTGGTAACACCGCGTCCGGGTGATACTATTGCCTGCTTTACACCTGACTGGCGCCCGCGATGAGAAACCATTTCTGGGGGAAACTGCCATGAGCGTTCAGACAACTGTGCCGGAGTCGTCCGGTGGGGCTTCGCCCGTGCCGGCGATTGTCATTTCCGGTTTTCTGGGAAGTGGCAAAACGACGTTGCTGCTCGCCGTGCTGCACCACATGCGCCGCCTGGGACGTAAGGTGGCCGTGCTGATGAATGAGTTTGGCGACATCAGCATTGATGGTGAAATCCTGCGGGGCGAAGGCTTCAGCGTCATGGAGCTGAGCGACGGCTGTATCTGCTGCCAGATCGGGGAAGACTTTGTGCAGGCGTTTACCGAAGTCGCTACCCGGCAGCCGGAAGTGATTTTCGTCGAAGCCACGGGGCTGGCCGATCCGGTGGACCTGCTCGATCAGGCGACAGCGCCACACCTGCTCGACCGCGTGACGATTACCCGACTGGTGACAGTGGCCGACCCCAAAAACTTCACCCGTCTGTCAAAGGTGCTCAAGGCGATTGTCAAACGCCAGACCCAGTTTGCCGATGTCATTGTTATCGGCAAGGCCGATGAAGCTACACCGGAGCAGATTGCCGACATCCAGCGGTACGTTGAAGAAAACAACCCGTACGCCCAAGTGTACCTTGCCACCCAAGGCATCGTGCCCGGAGATGAAGCGTTCCAGTGGCTGCTGGCCGAGGTCGAGCCGGCTGAGCGCGAACGCCGCCGGGCGGCAATGCGGGAACAGCTCACGGCGCTCAACGAGCAGGAATACAAAGCCCATACGGACTTTCACTCGATGTCGTGCCGGTTGCTGCGCCCACTGGTGCGGGAGCGTTTCGAGGAATTCATGCGGCAGCTTCCCCCGGACATTGTGCGCGCCAAGGGCTTCGTACGTTTCGAGGGCGAAGACGGGTTGTGGGTCATGATGTATGTCAACGGTGATCTCTACATCCGTCCTGTGACGCTGTCACCTTCACCGGAAGAGCACCTCGTCTTCATTGGTGCCAGGCTTGACCATGCCCAGCTTGCCAGCGCCCTGGTGGCCTGTGAGGGGCGGCGGCGCGCCCTGGCCGTTTTATAAGCGCCTCTTGAGAACCACACCCTTCTGCCAAGGGTAAACCTGTTTTTGAGCGTCACGGATACCATTCACGACACGGTTATGCCCGGGAAATCACGCAAATCGAAAACGTCTCCGAAGCCGGCTTCGCCTTCCTTGGAAAAACTTCTGGAAAAAGGCGATGCCTATCTTGAAGAAGGGGAACTGGAGGAAGCCGAAGCCGCCTATGCCAAGGCTTTGACCCTGGCTCCGCAATCGCCGGAAGTGCTCATCCGGCTGGGGGCCATGCTCCTCGAAACAGAACGATATAACGAAGGCGTGGATTACCTGCGCGAAGTCGAGCGTCTGGCGCCAGACGATGTGCGTCCGCTCCACCTGCTCGGTGTGTTCTACGTTGAAGAAGGGGAGTTTGACCTGGCTGAAGAATACTTCAAGCGCGCGCTCAAGCTCGAACCCAACGAGGCCCTGAGCCATTACAACTACGGCAACTTCCTGTCGGAAATGGGACGGCTGCCCGAAGCCGAGGTGGCTTACCGGCGGGCCATTGAACTGGGGCCGGAAGAGCCGCTGCACTATCTGGGGCTGGGCGGACTTCTGGCTGACCTCGAAAAGTATGATGAAGCTCTCCGGCAGTTTCAGATTGCGCTTGACCTCGACCCGCACGATCCCCGCATTTATCTCGATCTGGGGGATTTGCTCATGGCGATGGAGCGGGTCGAGGAAGCCTTGAAGGCGTACCGTGAATCTGTGCGGATTGATCCTCACAACGCCCTGGCGCGGTATGGTCTGGGGACGGCATTGCTGGCGCGCGGCGAAGCCGAAGCCGCTTCCCACGAGCTGAAGGATGCCATCGTGGATGGACTGGAAGTGCCACTCACGTTTGTCAAACTGGGTATTGCCCTTCGCATGGCCGGTCAACTGGAAGAATCCCGTGAGGCCTTCCAGCAGGCGTATGACCTGCTCGAGGAGGAACGGTCACAGGGGGGCGACATCCGTGACACGTGCTACGAGGAAATCATCACCCTGCTGGGGCTGGAGCAGTCCCGGCGGGCTTATGAGCTTGTGGATGGTTTGCAGGGAGACGAGCTGGATGCCCAGGCCGTAGCCGAACTCAGCGCCGATCTGCGACGGCTGGCGGCCTTGGGCGTCAGTGAAGCCGATGAGGTTTTACGCCGTCTGACCTTGCCGCCAGGAGAGCTTATCCACTAGGGATTTCATTTTTCACCAATCCACACCGGCCCCGGCGGCCCCTGGGTTTCTGACCTGGCGTGCTGCCGGTCGCCGGTATGTTATCGAGGGAGAACAAAGAGGCGTATGTCGGAAATGACCGAAACCACTGAAGTCGTCACCGGGACGACAACCACCCCGGAACGGCGTCCCGCCGGGACGGGGAATGCCGGTGCCCGCCGTGCTGGCGGCGGACGTCCTGGCGGCAACCGTCGCATGGGGCGGCGCAAGAAGCGGTGTCCGCTTCTGGAAGCCAAGATTGACTATATTGACTACAAAGACGTGAAGCTGCTCGAACGGTTCATCGGCGACAACAAGCGTATTCTGCCGCGCCGTCTGACCGGCGTGAACCCAACTATGCAGCGTCGGCTGGCACGGGCCATCAAACGCGCCAAACACCTGGCACTGCTGCCTTACGTCCAGTCCATTTAGCTCCCGTCGCCCACGAGTCCAGCCCCCACGTGATGGATTCGCTGCCGGTGAGCAGGGGATCAGTCCGATGTCAGCGTGACCCGCTGACCGCTTTTCACCGCCCGTTCGGCGGCATCGGCAAAACGGAGAGCTTCAAGTACATGGTCGAGAGAGACATACGGCGTTCCGCGACCGGCAATGGCGTCGAGGAACGCCGTGATGTCGTGGGCAAA
Organism: Chloracidobacterium sp. N; assembly: GCF_018304765.1. Taxonomy (NCBI): domain Bacteria; kingdom Pseudomonadati; phylum Acidobacteriota; class Blastocatellia; order Chloracidobacteriales; family Chloracidobacteriaceae; genus Chloracidobacterium; species Candidatus Chloracidobacterium aggregatum. The sequence continues at coordinate 1,618,311 of NZ_CP072642.1, read as the reverse complement.
CAGACCACTGCGTGGCATGACCGGCACGGCCTCAGTAGCGCCATCCGGGTTCGTGTACCACACCTCCCGGTGTTGTCGTCCGATGAGTGTGCCGGACTCGCCCACGGCCTGTAATTCGGCCGCCGGCCCTGTTTCCTCGTGCCGGGTGAGCACATCGTTGATGTCTCCACGGCCTTCTGCGCCGAAGCCGAAGCGCAGATGCGTGGCACGCCGCCCAAAGCGGGTGCCCTGCTCATCGGAAAACGTTTCCTCGCCTTCAATCCAGGTGATTTGTCCCACGCAGGCGACGATGCGGCTGGGCACACTGGCCTGCTGGAACAGCGAGAAGCCGTGTGCGCGGTCAAACGTCCAGTCTTCGGGGGCTGCCGGGCGGGAGCTGAGGTTGTTCCAGGTGATGTGGTGGACTCGCCCGATGCGGGGCAGGGCTTTCCGAAAAGCCTCGAACCAGGCTGAGAGCAGCTCAATGTGTTCGACGTGCAGCACGACGCCACGCGCCCGGGACTGTTCGACCAACTGTTCGGCGTCGGTGAGCGTCAGCGCCAGCGGGTAGTCCACACTGACCGGTTTGCCGGCCGCAATTGCCGCCTGTGCCATGCGGGCATGGTGCGGGTTGGTCGAACACACCATGACGGCATCCACATCCGGGCGCGCAATGGCTTCCTCCCAGTCTTCAGTGGCTGCCGCCGCAATCGGGAATGCCAGTTCGTAGGCCCGATTGAAGTCGTGGGAGGCGACGACGGCCACACGGGTATCAAAGCGCTCGTGGAGCTCGCGTAGGCGGGCGCGTGCGACGCGCCCGCTGCCCAGAATGGCAATACCAAGAACGGTGGGCATGGAAATTGCCCTCAGGCCATAGCCGGCTGACCTTTGGACTGGCTGGCAAAGCCCTTGATGACCGGCGCCACCGGGTATTCGGGGATGGGCGGTGGTGCATCGGTACGCACTTTCATGGCAAACAAACGCAGATAATCCGCCGCCATGGCCGCCTGCATGGGCAGGAGTGCCAGCTTGCCGGCGCCTTCGTCCTCACGCCTGTTCATCTCCGTGTAACGTGCCGCCATGCGGTCCAGAATGCGGATGAACTTTGGATTATCCACATCGAGCCGCAGCCCAAACACGCGCTGGGCATAGGCATTCGTTTCCCGGATCACCTTCAGGTCATATTCCCGCCAGTTCATGCCGATGGACGCATAAAAGTCCTGCGCTTTGAGATCACGCAGCCACATCGTCACATAGACGGCCAGCGAGAAGAAGCGGATAAGCGTCCGGTTGACGCCGCCGCTCAGGTACAGGTTTTTCTGGGCTTCGAGCTGAAGACCGATAAAGTCGCCGTGCTTGAGTTCATCCTGGCACCAGCCACCGAAGTACTTGAAGATCGGATGGTAACGGTATTCAGGATGGGCTTCGAGGTGGGAATAGATGTTGATGTAGCGGAAGTAGCCGATGACTTCCGAAAGGTACGTGGTGTAGAGGATGATTTTCGGATGCATGCTGACGAATTCCTTTTCGCCCTGCAGCATCTGGAGGTCAAGGTCAGCCTTGATGTCGCGCATCGCCAGCCGGATGAAGCCGCTGTGCCGCCCTTCATCGCGCGCCATCAGCCGGTAGGTGTCGCTCAGGATGGGGTCTTCAATGCGGTCCGCGATTTCCTTGTACAGCAGCGCCCCCGAAAACTCGCCCAAACAACCACGAATGAGAAAATCCTTGAACGACGGCGGAAGATGGGAGAAATCCTGCTCGAAGTCCGGGTCGTCGTCCCGTTTGAAGAAATGCTTGTTCGGATCATCGGCAAAGCGTTTGTGCATGGCTTTGAACGCTTCGGCCATGTGATCGAACCGCAGGGCATTCATCTTCTTGTAATCCGTGACATAAAAACGCGGACTGATGAGACTTTTGTCTGCCGCCGCCGCTTTCGTCTCCTGAATGACGGATTCCGTGGCAATCATAGGGCACGACCTCGCAGAAGGAACCAAAGTGGATGGAAGCCGAAACTTCGTTTCCAACCTACTTTGCGGCCGCTCCGATTTGAAATGAATTTTCTGGCGGGGACGCCATGGGTCGCCACCACCGCGCCTACTTCACCAGTGACCCCAGCCGTTTCCAGCGCCCCTTGGAAAAGAAAGACCCCAGCCGTTCGCCCAGCGAAGCCTGCGGATTGGGGTCGAACGAGGCATAGACAAACAGCGGCCGCCCAATGACATAGTCCCGTGGAACGGGTCCCCAGTAGCGGCTGTCGAGGCTGTTGTCGCGGTTGTCCCCCATGGCGAAGTAGCAGCCCTCTGGAATCTTGAACGGCCGCCCGATGCCGTAGTGCGGTTCGTTCTTGTAGTCGCGGTAGCGACCGCTTGGCAGGGGCAGTTCCGGGAGCGGCTCCGCATCCTGGGTTTCATACTCAAAGTCTGACCCCGGGCGGTAATAGACCTTCCACTGCGCCCCGGCGGTGGGATGTTCTTCGAGAATGCTCAGCCGGCCGCTGTCTTCCAGGTCGCTTTCGGCAATGACGCGCGTTTCAGGGAGTTCCTGCCCGTTGATGTACACGCGCTGCCCCCGAATCTCGATGGTCTCACCCGGCAGGCCGATGACCCGTTTGACGTAGTTCTGGTCTTCGCTTTGCGGAAACTTGAACACGATGATGTCGCCCCGCCGGATCGGGCGGTGGGGGGTGAAGCCGTCAAGGGGGACACCGCCCTCGTAGCCGAAAATGAATTTGTTGACGAGCAGAAAATCGCCGGAATAGATGGTGTTGTTCATCGAGCCGGTCGGGACATTGACCGAACGGATGACGAAAGTAATGCCGAACAACGCCATGATGAGCGTCGTGATGATCATCTCGATGAACTCGCGCAGCTCCGATCGCTTGGGCTTTTCGGACGCAGCGGAAGTCTGGGAACTGTTTTTGGTTTCCATAGGGTTCAGGTCATCGTGCGCCGGACGCAAAGCCAGTCCAGCGAAGCCAGTCCAAAGTCACGGTTGGTCAGAATGCTGCATCAACTGAACCGGTGGGCAGGGAACTGAACCGAATGAGCAGAACACACAGCAGTCACCGGGTTGCGGGCGTAACTGGGTCTCACAGGTGTCACAGGTGTAAGAAAACTGGCAGGCGTTGGCCGGCATGGTTTCCACCGTGGTTGCCCCACAGACCGGGCAGGTAAGTTGCGATTCCCAGATGATGGAGGTCATGGCCGCGCATCCTGTACTTGGGGAGGGGGCGTGACCTTGACTGGACATCCAAAGCGACCACATTCCATAGTGGTCATGGTTGGCCAAAGCCACTGGCCCAAAGTCAGTGAGGATGCCATTGCGCCTCAAGAGCTGTCAAAGTCTGGTTGTCAGAGCCGTCAACGCCAGCCAACAATGCCAAAAAACCGTGGCCAAAAAACCGTGGTACGAAAATCATGAACCAGGCACATAGCGCGTCCGGGTGTCTCCTGGATGCCTGGCAGGCATACGAAAAAGCCCTGCTGGCTTTTCTGTTACACCGGACCAGCGATCCTGACGCGGCGGAAGACCTCCTCCAGGAAGTGTTTCTCAAGGCCCTGCGGCAGGGGCAGGCGTTTTGCGCGCTCGACAATCCCCGCGCCTGGCTGTTCCAGGTCGCCCGTCATGCCGTGATTGACCGGGCGCGTCTGTCCAAGCCGGTTGAGTCCTTGCCGGAGCACCTGGCGGCGGCACCGGTTGTGGAACGGCGTCCCGTAGATGAACTGGAGGCGTGTCTCAGCCACAACCTGCTGCGACTGGAAGCCGAGGACCGGCACATTATTGAAGCCTGCGATCTTCGGGGGCAAACGGTGCGCGCCTACGCCGAAGCCCATGGTCTGACACTGCCGGCCGCCAAGTCGCGCCTGCTGCGCGCCAGAAAACGATTACGCGACCGCCTGGTGGAGAACTGCCAGGTGCGCTTTGATGAGTCCGGGCGCGTCTGTTGCCACGTGTCACCTTCGGCTGCATCCTGAATCCTTTTGCCACCTTGTTCGTCTCCCTGACAGATGGCTGCTAGCCAGTGATTTTGTGCTGCCGAGAACAATGGGGGAGAGAGCCATGAGTGCCCTGGCTGTGCGTTGGACACAACACCACCCGCGAATCTTTCTTGTCCTGGCGGCCCTGCTGTGGTGGGGCCTGTATCAAACCTTGCAGCCCCTTTCAGAAGTGGTAGTGGCTGCTTTGCCGGTTGACCGCCAAAGCCACCTTGGTGCGACGTTGCAATTTTTCCTCTACGACACGCCCAAGGTGCTGCTGCTACTGACGGGCATTGTCTTTGTGATGGGGGTGATTAATACCTATTTCACGCCTGAGCGAACCCGCGCCCTGCTGGCTGGTCGGAGAGAGGGGCTGGCCAATGTCATGGCGGCTTTGCTGGGAATTGTGACGCCCTTCTGTTCGTGTTCAGCCGTGCCGTTGTTTATCGGCTTTTTACAGGCCGGGGTGCCGCTTGGTGTGACATTCTCATTCCTGATTGCCGCCCCGATGGTCAATGAGGTTGCCCTGACGCTCCTGTTTGGCATGCTGGGCTGGAAAATCGCCCTGCTGTATCTGGGACTTGGTTTATCCGTGGCCATCGTGGCTGGCTTGATCATCGGCAAGTTGAACATGGAGCCGTATCTGGAAGACTGGGTGCGCGACATTCCCAGAGCTGAAGCCCAGTTCACCGCCGTGGAGGTTGACTTTGGTGAACGTCTCGCCGCCGGCTTTCAAAGTGTGCGCGACATCGTCGGGAAGGTCTGGCCGTATATTCTGGCCGGCATTGCCATTGGGGCTGGCATTCACGGCTATGTGCCGCAGGACTTCATGGCCAGCTTCATGGGCAAATCCGCCTGGTGGTCGGTGCCGCTGGCGGTTGTGCTTGGTGTTCCGATGTACACCAACGCTGCCGGGATCATTCCGGTGGTTCAGGCACTGCTGGACAAGGGGGCAGCCGTCGGCACAGTGCTGGCCTTTATGATGAGCGTCATCGCGTTGTCCCTGCCAGAGATGGTGATTCTGCGCAAGGTGCTCAAAGTCAGGCTGATAGCTGCCTTCATTGGCATCGTCGCCACCGGCATTTTGATCGTGGGATACGTCTTCAACTGGGTGTTATAAGGAGGTTGCCATGAAAGACATCAAGGTGCTTGGTACGGGGTGCGCCACTTGCAAAAGCACAGTTGCCCTCATTGAGGAAGTTGCCCGGACGAAGGGCATTGCGGTATCGCTGCAAAAGGTCGAGGACATCAAGGACATCATGCATTATGGGGTGATGAGTACGCCGGCTGTCGTGGTTGATGGGAAGGTCGTCCATGCCGGCGGGATGCCGTCCCGTGACAGGATTGAGCAGTGGTTGTGTTCCTGAGTTGTCAGGGGGAACACATCCTCAAGCGTCAGGGGAGAGTACCTTGGCTGAGCAGGCCGGAACCGGCCCGTCCAAGGCTGAAACCGCTGAAGTTCATCAGACATTGAACCGGAAGTGGATGATGTCGCCGTCCCGGACGACGTAGTCTTTGCCTTCGAGGCGAAGCTTGCCGGCTTCCTTGCACCTGGCTTCCGAGCCGTGGCTGATGAAGTCCTCGTAGGCAATGACTTCGGCGCGGATAAACCCGCGTTCAATGTCCGAGTGAATCTTTCCGGCGGCCCGCTGGGCTTTGGTCCCACGCCGGACAGGCCAGGCGCGGCATTCGTCCTCGCCGGCCGTCAGGAAACTGATGAGGTCGAGCAGCCCGTAGGCGGCCACAATGAAGCGGTCCCGCGCCGGGGCGGTCAGCCCCAGGTCACGCAGGAACTCTGCCTGTTCCGCCGGGTCAAGCTGGGCGATGTCCATTTCCGTTTGCCCGCACATGGCGACGAATGTCGGGATCGCCCGCGTCCGAGCCGCTTCCTGGATGGCTGGCGGGACACCGGCCGCCACGTCAGCTTCCGCCACGTTGAGCAAAATCATCTGTGGCTTGAGTGAAAGAAACCGGAAACCGGCCATAAGCTGGCGTTCTTCGTCATCGAAATCCAGCGACCGAAGCGGTTGTCCGGCGTCGAGGGCGGAGTGGCACCGCTCAAACAGCGCCCGTTCCTGGGGTGTCGCTTTCTGGTCCTTTTTGAGACGCGCCAGACGGTTTTCCACCTGGATCAGATCAGAGAGCATGAGTTCGGCATCAAAGCTGGCGATGTCGGCCGCCGGGTCGGTCGGTCGGGTTCCCAGTGGGTCAGGGAAGGCCCGTACGACGTGGGCCAGGGCATCCACATCGCGCATCGCCGTGACGAGTTTGGCATCCAGCCCGGTTGTGCTGTGCTGTTCGGCCGGGCCGGCCACGTCCACAAAAGCGACTTCCGCGTAGGTGCGTTTTCTGGTGCGGTAGATGTCGCCCAGGGTGTCCACGCGGGCATCCGGGACTTTGATGTTGCCAAGGTTGGGGCGTTCCTTGCTGCCGTAGCCGCCAACTTCGGCCGTCAGGCCCGTCAGGGCGTTGAAGACAGTGGTTTTGCCGGCGCCGGCGAAGCCGACGATGCCTACTTTCATAAGTGTCTGATTCCAGAAAGGTGAAGATTATTCGGCACGAGGCGGTGTCTGGTGCTGTGCCTGCTGCACCCAGGCCAAGGCTTCCGCCTGCGTCTGGAAGTCCAGCAGCGCCTCGCTCAGGGCTTCCAGGGTTTCCAGGGGAAAGGTCGTGAGCGTGGACTCCAGCTCAGGCGGAAGCGGCCCGACGCGCCGCCGGAGTTGGCGCAGAACAATGTGCAGGGCTTCGAGCCGTTTGCCCTGTTCACTCCCTTGGGCGTGGCCTTGCTCCCGACCTTGCTCCCGACCTTGCTCCAGACCTTGTGCCAAGGCTTCCTGCCAGATTTCTGTCACAAATGGCGCTTTCATAAGTGCTTCTGCCTGCTCCTTCAAGGCTTCTTTGGCGGCTGTCTTGACGGTTTGCCACCGAAGGGGGGTTCCGGTAGCGGCCAGATACCGCAGCACCGTTCCCAGATATTCTGTCACACTCTGCTGCTCCAGCAGGGCAATGAGCTGAAAAATCTCCCGCAGCCGCTCCGGCAGCTCATCGGTAAAGACATAACGTAACACCGATAAGCCAGCCCGCAACAGGGCCCCGCCTTTGATGACTTCCGGGCTGAAGCGGGACAGGTCACACAGCCAGTACCGGAAAGAGGGCGTCCAGGCGCGCAGCGCCGGCTCGTCGTGGTGTGCCACCAGCCCGGCAACGTCCGTGGCCACGTTCCAGCGCGTCTGCCCGTGATAGAACACCACCGGAATGATGACCGGCAGGGAGGTGTGGCCTTCGCGTCGCGCCTGTTCCCAGATGGCGACGACGTACCGCAAAAGCTGAAGCGGCGTCCACGGCCAGGGGGTGCTTTTGTGTTCGAGCAGGACGTACACCAGCGCCGCCGCTCCGGTCCGGTCACGCACGCGAAACAGGGCGTCAGAAAGGTGCTCCCGCAAGTCGTCGTCCACAAAGGTGCCGGACAGCGCCTCCGGGTCCGTGACATCCAGGTGGGCAAGCAACTCCGGGGGCAGGTAATTCGCCAGAAAGTCGGCGGCGACGCCGGGCCGGCCGAGCAGGTCCTTGAAGAAGCGGTCGTGTGGATTTTCCAGATGACCTTCAACCATGACCGGTGCTCACGCAGCCCGTGCCGGTGTCACCTGGCCAGTGACCGGACGTAAGCCACCAGAGCTTCAATGTCCGCCGGTGAGCCTTTGAAAGCCGGCATCGTTCCTTTGCCGTTGGCAATGGATTTGGACAGTTCCTCATCCGTACGTTGGCGCTGCCAGTCGGCGTCTGTCAGGTCGGGAGCATCGGGTACGGTGGGACGCCCGTCCGTCCCGTGACAGGCCACACAGGCCCCGGCCCCGTTGTAAAGCCGCTTTCCACGGGCAAGCCGCTTCCCGGCGCTTTCGTCCCGCGTGGCCGGTGCGCGTCCGGTTGCCGGTCCGCTACCCAACAGTGTCGTCAGGAACGCCATCCCGGCCAGCCCGGCGACAAACGTTTTTGACTGAAAGAACATGACTGCCTCCCCAACCTGGCGACGACCTTGCTTTCGATGCAGCACGATAAAAGCCGGGCTTGGTCTCCCAGCGACCTTGTGCCCGGCTCCACACGCCTGTCAGCGACGACAAAAGGGTTGTGGTGGTGCTTACTTCCCGGCCGGTTTGCCCAGGAAGCGGATGTAAGCCACCAGCGCCTTGTGTTCTTCGTCGGTGCCGTTACCCCCTTTGAAGGCCGGCATGCCCTGGGCAGCCTTGGCCCCCTTGAGGGAGGCAACGATTTCCTCGTCCTTTTCCTTCTGCTGCCAGGCCGCATCGGTGAACTTGGGCGCATTGGGAAGCACACCCTGCCCCTTGTCTCCATGGCAGCCGGCGCAGGCATTGCCGTTGTATAACTCCCGCCCTTTGGCAATCAGCGGGTCTTCCGCCCCTTCGGCTGGCTTGGCCGGTTCCGCCGGCTTGGCACTCGTTTCCGTCGTGGGTTTGGTTGGTTCAACCGTCTTGACCTGTTCTTCCTTGGGCTTCATCGGCGGCGGTGGAGGAACGTTGTCTTTGACAACACAGGCAGACAGTACGCCGGCCGCCACAGCGGCGCAGAGGGTCAGGAATCGCTTCAGGTTGTGCATACCGGATAAAACTCCTTGAGAGGAATGTGCGAGGGGCTGTTGTGCCAACCGTTACACCGTGCCAAGACGGTCGGCAAGAAAGTCCCGTAGCCCGGCAATCGGGACACGAACCTGTTCCCAGGTGTCGCGGTCACGTACGGTGACGGTATCCAGTAAACCGGCTGGAGAAGCTGGGGCGTCTTCTTCCTTTGCGCCATCCTTGGTCTTACCGATACCCAGCGTGTCGTAATCTACCGTGACACAGAACGGTGTGCCAATCTCGTCCTGCCGGGCATAGAGTTTGCCAATCGCAGCCGTGTCATCATACACGGCGCGGATGCCGTGACGTTGCAGGTCAGCCTTGATGGCTTTGGCCTTCTCGACGAGTTCCGGCTTGTTGCGCGCCAGCGGCAGCACCGCCACCTTGATGGGGGCCAATGCCGGATGCAGTTTCAGGACGACCCGTGATTCGCCATCCGGGCCGGGCTTTTCGCTGTAGGCGTCCATCAGAAACGCCAGTGTGGCGCGGTCAGCCCCGGCCGACGGCTCGATGACATAGGGGATGAATTTTTCGTTCGTCACCGGGTCGCGGTACACGAGGCTCTGCGTCGAGTGCTCGTTGTGCACCTGCCATTTGTCGTGCTTGCCTTTGGAGTGAACACTAAGGTCGTAGTCCGTCCGGTTGGCGATACCTTCCAGTTCATCCCACTGTTTTTCTTCGTCTTCGCGTTCGGGAAAAAAGCGGTACTGCAAGTCCGTGCAGGCGCGGGCGTAGTGCGCGAGTTCCTCCGGCTGCTGGACGTACCGGCGCAGGTTTTCGGCCCGGATGCCATAGCGCAGATACCAGTTGTGGCGTTCCTCAATCCAGTGGGCGTGCCAGTCGGCGTCTGTTCCCGGCTTGCAGAAGAACTCGATTTCCATCTGCTCGAATTCGCGCGTCCGAAAGGTGAAGTTGCCCGGCACGATTTCATTGCGAAAGGCCTTGCCGATCTGGGCAATGCCAAAGGGAATCTTGCGCCAGCGCGAATCCACGATGTTCTTGAAGTTGACGAACATACTCTGCGCCGTTTCCGGGCGCAGGTACGCCAGCGCGGCATCCTCTTCGACGGGGCCCACCTGGGTTTTGAACATCAGGTTGAACGCCCGTGGCTCGGTGAGGTTGGCGCTACAGGCGGCAACCTTGCGTTTGTACCGGGGACAGTCGAGTTCGTAGGTTTTGTCGGCCCGGAAGCGTCCCTTGCACTCGCGGCAATCCACCAGCGGGTCGCTGAACGTGGCTTCGTGCCCGGAATACTTCCACACCAGGCGATTCATCAGAATCGCGCCATCCATACCCTCGATGTCATCGCGGTCATAGACGACGGCTTTCCACCAGGCGCGTTTGACGTTGTTTTTGAGTTCGACGCCCAGCGGTCCGTAATCCCAGGTCGAACCCAGCCCCCCGTAGATTTCACTTGCCGGGAAGATAAATCCCCGTCGTTTGCACAATGAAACAATGATTCCAATGTCGGCCGCCGCCATGAGCTGGCTTACCTTTGTGTCAGGTCAGTCGTTTCTGGTCTTGCTGTGGCGAAGCGTTGGGTCGCTTGCGCAAGCCGGGGACTATACACCGCGCGTTGGGGGTTGTCACACCTTTTTCGCGCTGGATGGTGGTTGTGCGGCGGACGGGCTGACACGGAAAAGCCAGCCGGGGCGTCCCCGCCAGACGCCCGCCCCCTGCTCAGCGGCCGGTTTTCCGGCTCGGCCGGCAGGCCCGGGGAAGTCGCCGGGTATCAGGCGTTCGAGTTGGCCAGATTGGTCAGGAAGCTCACGTCCAGGTTGTGGCGCTTGAGCAGCCCTTCAAACCCGTTTTTGTCCACGGCTTTGATATAGGCTTCCTGTGGTTCGACCCGTTTGTTTTTGACGTGGTCGAGGAGCGCATCATTGAGCGTGACATTGCCTTTGGCCTTGCCGGTCTGCATGGCCGAAGGAATCTGGAAGGTTTTGCCTTCACGGATGAGGTTGGCAATCCCGGTGTCACAGATGAGTGTTTCAAGGGCAGCCACCCGTCCGCCGCCAATTTTCTTGCACAACGTCTGGGCAATAACGCCCTTGAGCGATTCAGAAAGCATCACCCGGATTTGCGCCTGCCGGTCGGCCGGGAACTGGTCAATGATGCGGTCAACGGTGGAAGGGGCGGTGGAGGTGTGCAGCGTACCAAACACGAGGTGTCCGGTTTCAGCCGTCTCAATGGCAATGGAGATGGTTTCGAGGTCGCGCATTTCGCCGACCAGAACGATGTCGGGGTCTTCACGCAGGGCCGCACGGAGCGCATCCTTGAACGAGTCGGTGTGGTTGTGCACTTCGCGCTGGTTGATGAGGCAGTTTTTGTTCTCGTGGACAAACTCGATGGGGTCTTCAATGGTGATGATGTGGTCGCGGCGGTTGCGGTTGATGAAATCAATGAGCGCACACAGCGTCGTGGACTTGCCGCTTCCGGTCGGGCCCGTCACCAGCACCAGCCCCTTGCTCAGAAAGCAGAGCTTGAGGATTTCTTTGGACAGTCCAAGCATTTCGGCGGTCAGGATTTTGCTGGGGATGACCCGGAACACGCCGCCCATGCCTTTGCGGTCCATAAAGATGTTGCAGCGGAAACGGGCGGCATCGCCGAACTCATAGGCAAAGTCGGTGTCGTGCCGGCGATTGAATTCCTCCCGGTTTTTATCGGGCATCAGCTCCCACAGGATGCGTTCGGTGTCAGCGGCCGTCAGGGTTTGTCCTTCATAGCCCTGCATGACAACCATATCTCCGTCCAGGCGCAGCATCGGCGGCATGGACGCCGAAATGTGCATGTCGGACGCCTTGAGTTCGAGCTGTTTTTCAAACAGCTTGTCAATTTCGAGCGGACCGCGCTTGCGCAGGTGGACGGCCGCACCCGCACCGGTTGTTGCCGGACTGTGCGCCGGGGCCACAGAGGGGCTGGAGCCAGTGGTGGAAGCTGGCGGGTTGACCGCCGGCTGCCGCCCGGATACCTGTTCCGGCACGGTCATCCCGGAAGCCGGTGTCGGGGGACGGGGCACCGGGCGGGTGGGCGGAATCGGCGGGGTCGGGCGGGGTGGGGTGATGCTGGTTGCCGGAGTAGGTGTCGGAGTAAACGTTCCAGAGGGTCTGGATACGGGGGGCGGAGGTATGGGCGCGCTCGGCGTAGCCGGCCTGGCCGGGGCGCTGTCAACCGGAACGAACGAGACCTTCATCCCGCCGCCTTCTTTCGTGATGGACACGTCGAATGTCCCGGCGCCGTTGACGTTCAACCGGAAATTGGTGGTCGGTTGACTCATCAGGGCGGTTTTCTTGTCGTCGGGGAGGTGCGGTTGCAGGAGCCGATAAATGTCAAAGGGCGTCATCGGGCTGCGGGTCAGTTCGGTTGCCCCGGATGAGTTGAAAACGGTCGGAACCTTGCCCGCCTGGAGAACGAGTTGGTCAGCGCCCGCCATCCGCGGGTCCTTGAGCAGGCTTTCAATCGTCGCCGACATGGCGCACCCTCCGCTAAGGATACAGGTCAGGATACAGTGAATTCAGCGAGTCACGACGGTCTGGTGTACAAAAATCTAGTCGGTCTGCCCGCCCTCATGCAAGGTATGGGCTTGGGTGCCGATTCGTTGCCAAAACCACCAAATGTGCCAAATTGTTCAACTTGCAGTGTAGGCGGTCATAAAAGTCGGAAACGTGTGGAATCTCGCACTGAGGTTTTCTGGCGCTCGGCTACAAACGGGCGCATGGTTCCGGGTTGGCACACTTTCTGTTCTGCCTTGAGGAGAGTACCGTCATGGGTGGCGACGCCATTGTTCACGAAGGGACGAAAACCTTGTCAGCCCCAGACGGCGAACACGTGCACCTGACGCCCCCCCAACGGTTCTGGCGTCTCGTCTCCCTCGACTCACGTGACATTCTGGCCATTCTGGCCTACACCACGGTTGCCGGTCTGTTTTCCCTTGCGGTGCCCATCACGGCGCAGGTCCTTGTCAACAACATTGCCCAAGGGCAGTCCCTGCAGCAGCTCGTGGTGCTCACCTCGCTGGTGCTGTTTTTTCTGAGCCTGAGCGGTATTTTGCGGCTGTTCCAGTTGGTGCTCATTGAGCGTTTGCAGCAGCGCATCTTTGTTCGGGTGGCTATCAACCTGGGAGAGCGCCTGCCACGGGTGCAACTTGGCTCGCTGACCGGTGAGTATGCCCCGGAGCTGGTCAACCGCTTCTTTGATGTCATCAACATTCAGAAGGCCTTCGCCAAGCTGGCGCTCGATGGGCTCGACGCTGTCCTGAAGGTGTTCGTCGGGTTGCTCCTGCTGGCCTTTTACAGTCCTTACCTGCTTGGCTTTGACGTGGCAGTGGTGCTGGCCGGGCTGTTCATCATTTTCGTGCTGGGCATCAATGGCTTGCGCACCAGCATTCTCGAATCCAAGAAAAAATACAAAGTTGCTGCCTGGCTTGAAGAACTGGCGCGCTGCCACATCAGTTTCAAGATGAGCGGCACGCTGGACTTTCTGGGGGAACGGACGGATGCCCTTTCTGTCGCCTATCTCAAAGCCCGCCGCTCGCACTTCGCCGTTCTCTTTCGACAGGCCGTTGGAAACTACTTTTTCTATGCCATTGCCAGCGCTGGCATTTTGGCGGTTGGTGGGTGGCTGGTCATCAACCGTGAGTTGACCATCGGGCAACTGGTGGCCTCCGAAATCGTGGTCGTATCGGTGCTGGCCGGAATGGACAAGGTCATCAGTCAGCTCGAACATGTCTATGACCTGCTGACAGCCCTCGACAAGGTGGGACACGTGGAGGACCTGCCCATTGAGCGGGCAAAAGGCATCGAGGTTCCCGTCCGCGAGGAGGGCGCGGCGGTGGTGTGTCGTAATGTCCGCTTCAGCTACCGTCCAGGTGCGGAAGTCCTGTCGGGAGTGGATTTGAGCGTCAATTCCGGCGATTGGGTGAGTGTCGTCGGGTTCAGCGGGGCGGGGAAGTCCACCCTCATGGCGCTGATCTGCGGATTGCTCGAACCGTCACACGGAACGGTCGAGGTCAACGGAACTGATGTCCGGGATGCCAATCTCGATGCGCTCCGGCTGATCGTGGGGATGGTGGGCGACCGGGAGGAAATCTTCGAGGGCACCATCGAGGAAAACATCCGGGTCGGCGCCGACTGGTTGACCCAGGAAGACCTGCGCTGGGCTCTGGAGATGGTTCACCTGACGGATGAGCTGGCCGAACTCCCACAGGGACTGCAAACACCGCTGGTCAGTGGCGGCTATAACCTGTCGCGGGGGCAGGTCCAGCGCCTGCTTCTGGCGCGGACTATCGTGCGGCGGCCCAAGCTGCTCATCCTCGATGAGGCCTTCATGGGCATTGACGAACGTACCAAGCTGAAAATTCTGGATGCCATCTATGACCGCACCCATCGCTGGACGATCATTGACATCTCCCACGATTCGGAAGTCGTCGTGCGGTCTTCTGTCATTCACGTCCTGGACAAGGGCGTAATTGTCGAAACCGGCTCGCCGGAGGAACTCTCCTGGCGACGTGGTGGAGCCTTTGCCTCGCTGTTCCCGGAAGTCTCCCGGCAGCTTGTCGGCAAGCGGCTCACGACGGGCAAGGTGTAAGCCCCATCTCTTGAGGGAGGAAACCGCACGCCATGGCACAACCTGCGCGTCAACTGAAAGCGATCCCGGCCACGTTGCCGTCGTCCAAACCACAGGCTTTGCAGTTGGTTGAGTCGCCGCGGCCGGCGCGCCCGCTGGCGCTCATCATGGTGTTGTTTCTGATCCTGCTCATCTTTGCACTGATTTATGTTCCCTGGCAGCAGTCCATCACCGGCGTTGGGCAGATAATCGTGTTTTCACCAAATGACCGCCCCCAGAACGTTCAGTCCCAGATACCCGGCCGCCTCAAGGGATGGAAAGTCAAGGAAGGTGATTTTGTTGAAGCCGGGATGGTCATTGCCGAGATCGCTGAAATTGATGCCAAGTTTCTCGATCCGAACCAGCTCGAGCGCTTGGAGCGCCAGCGTGAGTTTCTTTTCGCCCAGCGGGAAGCCGCGCAGTCGCGCGCGGCCGCTCTGCTTCAGCAGATCAAGGCGCTCGAACAGTCGCGCAACCTTGCTATCCCGGCGGCTGAGGAGCGGGCACGGCAGGCCGCCGACCGCCTCCGCTCGGCTGAGCAGGCACTGGAAGCGGCCAAGCAGAAACTGCTGGCCGATGAACTCAACTTCGAGCGGATTCGTGACCTCAACAAAGGAAAAAAAGACGCTGACGGCAACTGGATCATTCAACCGGGTCTCCGTTCAGACCGCGACTTCGAGTTGGCCCGACAGACCGTGGAAACATCACGCGCTGATGTCATCCGCCTGCAAGCCATGCTCGACGCCGCCATTCGTGACACGAAGGTGGGAGAACTCGATGCCCGCCGGGTTGAAAATGACACGCTGGCTACCCTGAGCAGCGCCCAAAGCTCGTACGCCTCGGCGCAGGAAACCATTGCCTCCCTCAGTAACAGCATTCAAAAGCTCGACATCGAAATTCAGAACTTCCGCGAGCGCATCCAGCAGCGGCAGGTCATCGCGCCACGCGCAGGGCAGGTGACCCAACTGCGGGCCGTCGGTGAAACCGAAACCCTCAAGTCGGGCGATGTCCTCTGCGTCCTGATTCCCCAGATGAAAGAGGAGGAGCAGGCCGTGGAACTGCTGATCAGTGACTTCGACGCCCCACTGGTGCGGCTTGGCGATCCGGTACGCCTGCAGTTTGAGGGCTTTCCGGCTGTACAGTTTGTCGGCTGGCCTTCGGTGGCCATTGGCACGTTCGGCGGGCGGGTCGTCTCCATAGATTCCGTGGATGACGGACTCAGTCGCTTTCGTCTCCTCATCCGACCCGACTACGACGCCATCAATCTCGGCAAGGATGATCCCTGGCCCGACCCGACCATGCTGCGTCCGGGAACCCAGGTAACGGGCTGGGTGATGCTCCGGGTGGTGTCCCTTGGGTTTGAGCTGTGGCGGCAGTTCAACGGCTTCCCGCCGATGTTTGACCGCAATCCCATCGAAAGAAAGAAAAAGCCCAAGGACGACAAGGACAAGGTCAAAGCCAAGGGCAAGTCCGGCAAAGACGACGACGGGGACAAAGATGACAAGTAAGCTGTGGTTTGGCGCTGTGGCCTGGCTGGGGATATGGCTGGGCGGCGGCTGTGCATCAGCGGCCTGGGCGCAGGCTCCCCTGCCGGGTATCGTCGTGTCCCCAACCGAGGATGAACGCCGTTTGGCAGCGGCCGTCGCCCATGCCGGTTCTGATCCGCAATCGGGACGCCGCCCCGGTGCGCCTGTCCCCGGTCCGGGAGGTGCGCCCCCACTGCTTTTGGAACGGGTTTTTCAAATCATTGATGACCAGCACCCAAAGCTGCGTGGCTCCGTTATCGAACGCCGCGTCGCCACGGCGAAGCGCATTGAGAAACAGGGGGCTTTTGATCCCATCCTGTCCATTTCGACTGACTACCTGCGTTACAACAGCGCCTCCAAACGGGGAAAAGCATCGGAGGCCTTTGGCATTGGGACGGAAGTCAACTTCCTGACCCGCTCCGGGATCAAATTCTTTGCGTCCTCGAATCTCAATCTGGGCGCGACCAAGTCTCCGCTTTCTGCCACCGGGGATTTCGGCACCTACGAGTTTGGTCTCAAAGTGCCGCTTTTCCGGGATTTCCGCATCAATGAAAAATCCGTCGGGGAACGGCAGGCTTTTCTGGGCGAATCCCAGGCGGATATTGCCGTCGTGCAAACCCGCCTGGAGCTGTTCCGCAAGGCGGCCGATGACTACTGGGACTGGGTCGCCGCCAAGCGCCGGTTGGATGTGGCGCGCAACCTGCTCAAACTGGCTGAAATCCGCAACGACGCCATCCGGCAGCGAACAATCGCCGGTGACCTGCCGCCCATTGACGCCGTTGAAGCCGAACAGGAAGTGCAACGCCGTCAGGCGGCGCTGGCCAAAGCCGAGCGTGACTTCCAGAAGGCACAGTTCAAGCTCTCCCTTTCCCTGTGGCTGGATGATGTCACCGCCCAGCCGCCACCGGATGAAGGCAGTGTACTCGATGTCAGCCTGCAACTTGAGCCAACGGAAATCACGGCGGCTGAAATCAACGATGCCATTGCGCTGGCGCTTCAGCGCCGCCCGGAGTTGCAGGCCATTGCGGTTCTCAAAGACACGGTGCGGTTGGACCTGGAACTGGCCCGCAACCAACGGCGTCCCATTCTCGATCTGGCGCTTGTGCCGGGACGCGATGCCGGGCCCGGGGGCATTGGAACGACGCTCAAAGCCGGCGTGATTTTTGAACTTCCCCTGCGCCAGCGGACAGCCGACGGGCGCATCGCCCAGGCACAATTGAAGCTTCAGAAGCTCGATCTCGAAGAACGGACGCTGCGGCAACAGATTACGACGGAAATTTACGACACCGCCTCGGCCATCAATACCGCCTGGCAGCGGTATCTCGCCACGAAACGCGAACTTGAAGCCGCGATTGTTCTGGAGCGGGGCGAAAACCAACGTTTCATGCTCGGTGACAGCTCGCTGTTTCTGGTCAACCAGCGTGAACGCGCCACGGCGGAAGCCCGTAACAAGCTGATTGACGTGCAGGCGGAGTACGAACAGGCGCGGGCCGCACTCCGCCTCGCCATGATGCAGTTCTAACCCTGGGAGCGCGGGCGTCCCTGAGCGCGGGCGTCCCGCCCGCGTGAAACAGGCGGGCGGGACGCCCGCCCTCCCAGGGTGACGCCCGCCCTCTCTGGTTATGTGGTGGGCAGGTCGCTGCCCTGGACGATACCCAGCGGACGATAGTTCCCAAGGCCTGGAAATACCGCACTCAACTGCGGATTCCGCAGGCGCCGGACGACAATCTCTGCCAGCACCTGCCGGTAGTCCGTTGTCACCGCCAGGTCTCCGCCGTCCAACGCCTGGCTGGCCAGACCGGGCCACTGCCCATACATCCTTCCACCGTTCACCGTGCCGCCCAGTACCAGCATAATCGAGGCCCGTCCATGGTCGGTGCCGCCGCTCTGGTTTTCCCGCAGCGTCCGGCCGAACTCACTCATCGCCACCAGCGTGACCCGCTGCCGATAGCGCACCATGTCGTTGTAAAACGCCAGCAGGTTGCGCGCCAGCGAGTCCACGTTCGTCGCATACGTGCCGGTGGTCAGTCCCTGGTTGTTGTGGGTGTCCCAGCCGCCGACATCGAGCGTTGCAATCCGCAGGCCGATGTCGAGCTTGATGAGCCGCGCAATGGTGATCAGCGCACTGCCCAGCGAGCCGGTCTGCGTTTCCGGCTGCGCGTAGCTCGCCCCATTTTCCGGGCTGTAGGCCGGGAGTGTTCCCCCCGTTGCCGGCCGCCCAATGGCATTGTTGATGCTTTGAATGGCACTGATGGCATTGAAGCCGGAGAGATGAAGCGGTGTTGTGCCGTTGTACATCCGCGTCATCGCCGGAAAGATGGTCGGGTCGCCCGGCAGGGCAAAGTTGGTCAGGTTGGGCATTGCAATGGCGCTGCCACTGCCAATCAACGAGCCAGGCAGACTGTTGGATGCCGCCAGCGTGGGGATCGCCCCGCTCTGGCCGCCGGAAGTGGTGATATGGCGCGTAAGCCACCCGGTCGGCTGGCGCGAGGAAGGCACACCGCCTTCCATCAGGCTTTGGGCGTCAAAGTGGCTCCGGTTGGACACCGTCAACCCGGTCGCATGAACAATCGCCAGCGCGCCCGCCTGATACACATCAAGCAACGGCCGGGCGCTTGGGTGCAGCCGGAAGTCAATCCCGTTCCCGATGGGATTCGCGAGTGGCAGTCCGGCGTCCGTGCCGCTTTCGCGCAGGCGGAGATTGGACCGCGAAGCCACATAGTTCGGCTCATTGACCGGCGCCGCGAAGTTCAAGCCATCAATCCCGCCGCGCAGGTAGAGCACCACGAGAATTTCGTTGACGCCGCTGGTCTGGCCGTAAACCAGTCCCCCGATGCGCGCCATACCGCTGGCGGCATAGGCCGCCGTCAGACTCGAACCAACAACGAATTGGCGTCTTGTAAGGGGCATACTTGGCTCCTTTTCTGTTCTCGGCTTATCGCCACCAGAAATCCGGCGACACGCACAGGCGTGCCACGGTCAGGTTGATGCGGTTGGTCACTTCTGCCGTCGTGCCCGATGGCGGCGCATCCGGGGGTGCGCTGCCGCGCAGGTACTCGATAAGCTCGGTGTACACTTCCGGCCGCACGGGCCGTCCCATGATGCGCGCAATGAAGAAATCCACGATCTGGCGGGTGGTCGTCACGCCGGAGGGCAGGCTGGCGCGCAGGTTGTGCTGGATAGATGAGTAGCCGTTGGTCAGGGTGACAAGCACATTCCGCCAGCTTGCGCGGAAGGTATTGGTGTTGAGCCAGTAGGCACTGACATCGGGGAACCCGTTTGGTGGCGGCCAGGCAAAAAGCTGCTGACCGGCTTCGGTCACAAGGTTGTAGGGCGTATAACTCCCTCCGTTGTCAACCAGATTGGCATCTATCGCACGCAGGAACGACGCCATGTAGTCAAACGGCCGCTTGGTTTTCTGCCCCCATGTTTCGGCAAATTCCGGCGACAGCAGAATGGTGCGCACGACCCGTCCAAGCTGGTCGGGCGCCGACAGGTTTTCCAGCCAGGTGACAACCGCCTGTTTGATGACGCTGGGAGGCGGGTTATCGGCGATGAGTCGGCGGCAGAGCTTGCTGCACACAAAGATCGCCGTGCTTGGGTTGGTGGCGAGCATGTCCAGGATGCGCTGCCCTTGGATCATCGGGTTGGACGATGTGGCGGCCGGAATGGGTACGTTGAGAACCGTACGCGCTGCCGGGTCGTTCCACTGGGGGACGAAAATAAACTGCCCGGTGTTGGGCAAAGTGGTACTCCCCACCCGCTGCCCGGCAGCAATAGTCCATCCGGTCAGCGCGGCTGCAATCTGGTTGACATCGTTTTCCGTGTAACCGGTGGACATCTGTCCGCTGGGGAACACCGGCGCATCGGCCGCGTTGGGGAAGTAGTTGCGTGCGCCCAGCGTGTGAAGTTCAAGCAACTCACGGGCAAAGTTCTTGTTGGGGGCGGTGTTCCGGCTGCTGACCAGGTTCAGGTAGTACATCATGGCAATGCTCTTGGTGACTTCTTCGAGCAGAACCCGGAAGTTGCCAAAGGCATGCTGCCGGAACAGGCGGTTGTAGATGGGCCAGGTGGCATAAATGCGGCCGTTGGTGCGTGCATCCACGTTGAAGTGGTCGTGCCAGAAGTCCACCAGGACTTCCCGGAGTTGCCACTTGCTGTACACGGCCCGCAGCACCGTTTCCGCGCGGACCTCTTCCAGCGGGCGCGTCCGCTCAGGCTGTCCCATGGGAATACTGAAATCACCCAGCCGCCATAACTCACTCAGCGGCTTATCGAGTGCAGTGAGGGGGCGCTGTTCATCGAGCGCCGGATAACCGTCGCCAGCCGAATAGTTGATGCGCAGGCGGGCGCTCTGGCGCTTGGCCAGAAAGAGGGCATCGTCGGGCTCATTTGGATGAAGCTGCTCTTCAACGTATGCCCTGAATCCGATGGTCCGAATGCGGTCGAGATCGCCGGGACGCGGCCCAAACCCCATGCGGTTGGCTGCGATGACTTCAATCGGCGGCCGGTCAGGAACGCCTGCCGCCTTTGCCGTGTCCTGGTACAAAGGCGGGTCGTCGCTGGTGGTCTGGTCACTGAGGCCGGTAAACCCCTCGAACCAATGACGCCGTGCGTAGGAAGCAGTAGCCGAGCTCATGACGTTGTCTCCTGAAGACGTGGCCGTGGGTCTCTACACCCTGCGGAGAAGGAGACCTGGCGGCCAGGTAAAGCCGTTGTGTTTGTTTGAGAGAGGCGACCGGGCACGGAAAAGTTTGGATTTTTTTGACTTCCCGCCCGACAGGTTTCCGACACCATCCCAGTCCTGCCCAATCAGCACCACCCAGGCAATGAACGCAAAAATGCCGAACCCAAAGCCCCGTGGCGAAGGGCCTGCGCCCAACCCGGACGCCTTCCGAAAAAGGATTGCTGAAGTTTTATGGGCGCAGTGTAGTGTGAAATTCAGTGGTGTTGCCACCCCCCTGGCGACGGCAACCAACATTTCCCGAAGAAAGTTGGGTTCTTCCATGGCCTCTGTGACGACATCCGTTACGTCCGCGCCCACGCCACCCCGGCGCAACCTGCTGCCGTACCGGTTGGCAACGCAGATGGTGTTCGTGCTCATTCACGTCCTGCTCATCCGCGCGGCCATCCCGAACCTGGCCTGGGCCATCTATGGCATCCTCTTCTGGGCGGCGCTGGTCTATCTGACGATGCGCACGGGCCGGTGGGTGTGTGCCTGGATTTGCTGGCTGGGCGGCGCGCAGGACCTCTTTGCTCGCTTCGCCAGGGCGCGGGTGTCGTTCAACCCACGGTGGACGCAAATCGGCGTGCTGGTGGTGGCTGCCCTGTGGGTGCCGCTGGCCTGGCTGTTCTGGCGCGATGCCATGACCGCCCACACCAGCTCCATGGGCTTTGATGCCGAAAACTGGTGGTCGCACGCCCTGCACCTGGGGCTGCTGGCTTTCGTCGTCGGCAGTGTGTTCGTTCTCGGAAAACGTGGCGCTTGCCGGTACTTCTGTCCGTTTGGCATGGTGGTGGACGGATGCCGTAAGATGCACCAAGCGTCGTCGCAGCCGGGCCTCGTCACACTCAAACGCCGCCGGGTGAGTCCCACGACGCCTGCTGCTGAGGCCGCTGCCAATGCCACCACCAACCGGGGGAAAACTGCATGATTTGCCACGCCTGTGGGCGCGAAGTGCGTTTGCTGGGGAGGGTCGGACGCCTCGACCGCTGCAACGAATGTGGCGCCGACCTGCACTGCTGCCGCAACTGTCGCTTTTTTGACGCCGGCGCGCGGTTTGAATGCCGTGAACCCATTGCCGAGCCGGTACGTGACAAAGCCGCCGCCAATCACTGTGAGCATTTTGCTCCAAACACAAAAGTGGCACTGACCGGCGCCTCGAAGTCCCGCACGGCTGCGGATGATGCCCGCAAAGCCTTTGAGCAGTTGTTCAAGAAAAAGAGCTGACCGCCCGACAATCTGCGCCGGCCGCTGCCAGCCGTTCTGGAGCCATGGGCATGAGAGCCAAAGACTTGATGACCAGTGACTTTGATTTCATTTCCGGCGACGCGACCGTGCGGCAGGCCCTGGAGTTGATGAACCAGACGCGCGTTCACTGCCTCATTGTCCTGCCCCGTGATGAGTACGACGGCCACGGCATCATCACCGACCGCGACATCGTCTATAAGGTCATTGCCACGGGCGGCAACCTCGACAAGGCGTACGTCCATCAGGTGATGACGAAACCCATGTTCTTTGTCGAGCCGTTGCACGACATTCGCGCCATCGCCCGGCTGCTCCGGGCCCATAAACTCACCCGCGCGCCGGTCGTCGAAGTCGGAAAAATCATCGGCATTGTTTCCATTACCGACATCATCCGCCATTTCCGGTAGGCGTCTCCGGGCGGCCGGTCCGGGTGGCTGACGCATCAATGCCGGGTTTCATCGCCCGTACCCTGGCAGTAAAGGCTTGATTTTTGGCCGCGAAAAGCATTCCATCGGGGTGTATGAAAACTCACGATGGGTGACAGCCGTGCCTTGCGCGGCCGGTGTCCATCGTCAAACGCAGCCATGACCTTTCAGCAGCTTTTGTTCGTCGGTTTTGCGGCCCTGGTGCTCAGTGGCGCCGTGTCGGTGGTGCTGTTGCGCAACCCGCTCTACGGCGCTTTTGCGCTCATTACTTCCTTTGTCGGACTGTCAGCACTCTACGTTCTGATGGGCGCGCAGTTTATCGGCGCGGCGCAGATTGTCGTCTATGCCGGCGCCATTATGATGCTGTTCGTGTTCGTCATCATGCTGCTCAACGTGCGTGCCGATGAAGAACGTCCGCCACGGCACCGCTTTCTCGTCTGGCTGGCGCTGCCGCTGGGACTCGCATTCACGGTGCAGGTCTGGTTTGCCGTCTGGGGCATGACGGGTGAGCGCGCGCCTTCCGGCGAAGCCGGTACGGTCGAGCGGGTCGGCAAAAACCTCATGACCCGTTATCTGCTGCCGTTCGAGCTGACCTCGGTGCTGATTCTGCTGGCCGTGGTTGGCGCTTTGCACCTGGCAAAACGTGAGAAGGAGTAACGCCATGCGTTCCGGGCTTTGGGTGTTCCTGGGGTTATGTCTGTGGCTGCTGCCGGCCGGTGTCGGTCGGCCGGAAGGGCAGGCGTGCGCCCAGGATGCCGGGCGCACCGAATACCTGATGGTGGGCTATACCTCCAAAGGGCGGGTGCCGGGGGTTGCCGTGTATCGCAATGAAAACGGGACCTTGCGCGGCCGGTGGACAAACGGGCAGGCGCAGGGGCGCATTCTGACCGAAACGGCTGTCCCGCAGTCCCTGACTGACGGCATCGAAGGAACCTACGAAACGACCGGCACGAATCCTGACGGGCGGTTGTACCGTGGAAAACTGGGCATCCGCAAACTCGGCGACAAGGTGTATCTCTTCGCCTGGACGAATGGCGAAACCGGCGTCGGCATTCTGGCCGGGCAGGTTCTCGTGGTCGGCTATGGTGAGCAGCCCGGTGTTGCGCTCTATGCCCTCAAAGCCGACGGCAGCGGCGATGGCGGATGGACAACCTTGGACATGCAAGGGGGAATCGGGCGCGAGCAGTTCTACGGCGGCGGCGGCTTGACCGCCACCCACCGCACCAAGGGCGTATCGCCCACGGGGCAGCCCTACGAAGCTGCCGTCACGATTACCAAGGAAGGAAATGCCTACCGTCTGGCATGGTCAACGGGTGAAGTCGGCGTCGGTCTGCTGACCACCGCCAGGTGAAACGTCGGGTGAAACACTATGGTGCCTTTGTCCTGGTATCTCATCCTCAGTGCTGCCCTCTTTGCCATCGGGGCGGCCGGTGTCTTCGTCAAAAACAACATTATTTCGACCCTGCTGTGCCTGGAACTCATGCTCAACGCGGCCAATCTGGCTTTTGTGGCGTTTTCGGTGTTCCAGGGGACGGTGGAAGGACAGCTTTTCGTCATCCTCGTCATGGCGGTGGCCGCTGCCGAAGCTGGTGTGGGACTGGCGATCGTCATTGCGCTGTTCCGCAACCGCGAAACCCTCGATGTGGATGAATCCAGCCTGCTGAAACTTTGACGGCCCCTGCGTGGACTTCCCTCCGGGGACGCTGTGGATAAACGACTGGCATGTTGACCGTGATGATTCTCGCGCCACTGCTTGGCGCACTGCTGCTGACCGTGGCCGGACGTCGGCTGGGTGAACGTCTGGCCGGGGCCCTGGCCTGCCTCGCTGTGGCCGTGGCAGCGGGACTGGCTTTCGCGGCCTTTTTTCTGAAGTTGCTGCCAGCGGCGCCGGATGCAGAAGGCGTACGCCGGGTGACGGAACGCCTCGGGATGTGGTTCAGCGTGGGCAGTCTGACCGCTGACTTTGGTCTGGCGCTCGATCCGCTGTCGGGCATCATGGTGCTGTTCATTACGGGCGTCGGACTGCTCATCCACATCTTTGCCACCGGCTACATGCACGGCGACGAAGGCTACGTCCGCTTTTTTGCTGCGCTGAATCTCTTTGTGGCGGCCATGCTGACGCTGGTGCTGGCCGACAACCTGCTGCTGATGTTTGTCGGGTGGGAAGGCGTCGGGGTCTGCTCCTACCTGCTCATCGGGCACTACTTCACCCGTGATGAAGCTGCGGACGCTGCCCGCAAGGCTTTCATTTACAACCGCATCGGGGATGCCGGGCTGGTGCTGGCCACCCTGCTTCTGGTGACGAAAGCTGGAAGTATCAACTTTGCGGACATTGCACGCTGGGCGGCGCAGCAGCCCGTCGAAACACTGGGCTGGACGGCGGTTGGCGCGGGCGGCCTGACCACCGTCGGCCTGTTGGTGCTGCTGGGGGTCACGGGAAAAAGTGCGCAGATTCCGCTGTTCGTCTGGCTGCCCGATGCCATGGCGGGGCCAACGCCGGTTTCGGCCCTCATTCACGCGGCAACAATGGTTACGGCCGGAGTCTATCTGCTGGCGCGGCTCAATGTTGTTTTCCTGCACGCGCCGACGGCGCTGGTCGTCGTTGCGGTTGTCGGCGGGGCAACGGCGCTGCTGTCCGCCACGATTGCCCTTGGGCAGGACGACATCAAAAAGGTGCTGGCCTACTCGACGGTTTCCCAGCTCGGTCTCATGGTCATGGCCTGCGGAGCCGGAGCCTTTACGGCCGGCATCTTTCACGTCACCACGCATGCCTTCTTCAAGGCGCTGCTCTTTCTGGGCGCCGGCAGTGTCATTCACGCGCTGCACGAAGAGCAGAACCTGCGGCGCATGGGTGGGCTGGGACGCTTCATGCCCCTGACCCGCTGGACGATGACGGCCGGCTGGCTGGCCCTGGCCGGTTTCCCACTGCTGTCGGGCTTTTTCAGCAAGGATGAAGTATTGCTGGAAACCTTCGCTTCGGCCGTGCTGCCCGGTGGACTGGCCAAAACCCTCTGGGTGGTGGGCCTGCTGACCTCGCTGCTTACGGCCGTCTATATGACGCGGCTTATGGTGCTGACCTTCCACGGGGAACCGCGTGAGGCCGTCGCCCACGGCCAGCCGCACGAATCGCCGCTGGTGATGACCCTGCCGCTGGTGGTGCTGGCCGTGTTGTCAGTGTTTGGTGGCGTGCTCGGTCTGCCGGAAGCCTTTGGCGCCCATCCGTGGATGCGCGGCTTCCTCAGTCCACTGGTGACGATGCCGACCGAGTTCACCCACGAAGCGGCTTCCCATACGACGGAGCTCGTGCTGATGGGCATTTCGGCCGCCATTGCCCTGACCGGCATTGCCGGCGGATGGTGGTTCTTTCAACGCCATCCGCTCTGGGAAGCGCCGCGCATCCTGCAGGCGAAATACCGGGTGGACGAAGCGTATGACCTGGCGGTGGCGCGTCCGCTGGAAGCCCTGGCCCGGCGCGGCCTGTGGCAGGGGCTGGATGTCTCCGTGGTGGACGGACTGGTGGGCGGCATCGGGCGCAGCCTGTCGGGACTTGGGGCTACCCTGCGTGAAATGCAGTCGGGCTATGCCCGTGGCTACGTCGTGATGATCTTTCTCGCGGCGTTGCTCATCCTGGGCTATTTCGTGTTTGGCCCCGGATAGTACGCCCGGCGACCGTTGTAGAAGTGAGTGTACTGTGACCTTCCTTGATTCTGGCCTGTTGCTCGTCCTTCTGATTGTTGCGCCGGTGATGGGCGCGCTCGTCATTGCGGCTCTCGCGGCCACCTCGGCCGAAGCCGGCCGGCGGTATGCCCTGGCCGTTGCCCTGACAACGGCTCTGCTGACATGCGGGCTGTCATGGCGGTTGATTGGCCGCCAGACCGCCCCGGTGCTCGTCGTCAATGCGCCGTGGATTCCCACGCTGGGCGTCTGGTTTCACCTGGCTGTGGATGGTCTCAGCCTGTGGCTGATCCTGCTGGTGACGCTGCTGACGCCGCTGGCGATGCTGGCCAGTACGGCGATCACGACCCGGCGCCACATCTACTTCATGCTGGTGCTGCTGTTTGAAAGCGGGCTGATCGGCGTTTTTCTGGCGCGCGACCTGGTGACGTTCTATGTGTTCTGGGAAGTCGTGCTCATCCCGGCCTACTTCCTCATCGGCCTGTGGGGCGGGGAGAACCGTCTGGCAGCCGTCACCAAATTTTTCCTCTACACCGTTGCCGGAAGCCTGCTGATGCTCGCGGCGATCATCGGCCTCTATGTGGCGCATGGGCAGGCCACCGGGCGCTATACCTTTGACCTGGAAACGCTCGTCAAGGCGCGCAATCTGCTTTCGCCGGACCTGCGCCAGTGGTGCTTCTGGGGGTTTGCCATTGCGTTTTTCGTCAAAATTCCGGTGTTTCCGCTCCACACCTGGCAGGCTGACACCTACGCCGAGTGCCCGACGCCCATCACGGCGCTGCTGGCGGGGGCCATGTCGAAAATGGGCACCTATGCCCTCGTCCGGTTTGGCGTCGGACTGTTTCCCGAAGAGGCTCAGGCGTGGGCGCTGCCGGTGCTGGTGCTGGCCGTGGTCAGCATCCTGCACGGGGCGCTGGTCGCCATGGTGCAGACCGATCTGAAACGGCTGCTGGCCTATTCATCGCTCAGTCACTTGGGGTTTGTGACGCTGGGGGTCTTTTCGTTCACGGCGTATGGCGTCGAAGGCGCGATGTTTCACATGGTGGCGCACGGCGTCACAACCGGCGCGCTCTTTTTGCTCGTCGCCATGCTGGAAACCCGGCGGCAGACGACCGACCTGGGCGAGTTTGGCGGTTTGGCCCAAGCGATGCCCCGGTTTGCCTTCCTGATGGTTCTGGCCAGCCTGGCCTCAGCCGGCGTACCGTTCACCAACGGCTTCATCGGTGAGTTCCTGACTCTGCTGGGGGCTTTCACGGCCACACCGGGACGCTGGTTTGCCGTCGTGGCGGCCAGCGGCATGGTGTTGTCGGCGGTGTATCTGCTGACGGCCGTGCGGCGTACGCTTTTTGGGCCGCACAAAGCCACCTTCGAGATGCCGGATGCCGACTGGCGGGAAGTGCTGACCGTGGCGCCGCTGGCAGCTCTGATGCTGGTGATGGGCATCGCCCCCCGGTTCTTTCTGGAGGCCACGCGCCCGGCGGTGCCGCCGGTGGTCACGGCAACCTCCCGCCCGTCCTGACACCCTTCATTTATCCGAATTCATCCGACGCTACGCTGGCGGCTGATCATCCGTTGGCCACGCCCACTGGCCGGACCCGCGTTGTGCCTCTGCCGCAGACGCGCCCGTGGGAAGGGTGTGCCCGTGCAATTCTTCCGTCCGGGCGAGCACAGGGCTTGACAACCGCAGCTTGGTGTAGCATGTTGGCTTCAACTTGAAAATCATTTTCATTTACTAAGTTTGCCAAGTGCCGCCATGCCGCCCTGAAATCTTTTACGTCCCCCAAGCAAAAAGCCTCCGGTGCGGCAACACCGAAGGCTTTGAGCACAGTGTCCACCCGGTAGGCAACAGGATGGCGCGTGTGCGCGGGCACTCTACCCGATGCGCCGTCCGCAATGAAGCTCTAAAAGCCGTTTGTCCGGCGTGCAGGGAGTGGAGTGTTATGTCAAATGCAGTGATGGTGATTTCGTTTGCGAAACGCGCGGCTTTCCCTTGGTCTGGCCTCCGGGCTGGCCGTGGTTATTCGTGGATTGGTGTTCTGGTGATGGCCGTGTGGTTGGGGGTGGTGGGCGTTGCCGGCGCGCAGGCTGAAGACCGGGGCGCTCTGACCGGCAGCGTAACCGATGGGCAGGGAGCGCCAATCGCCGAAGCCAGTGTGCTTGTCCGCAGTGTGGCGACCGGAAGTACGCGCATGGCCCTGACGGCCGCCGATGGCACGTTTACCGTCGGCGAACTGCGCTATGGCGTCTATCAAATCCGTGTCACACGGGAAGGATTTTCAGATGCCGTCGTCGAAGTGCGGCTTGCGGCACCAGGTGCAACCCTCGATCCCATTCGCCTTGCGCCGGGGACGATCCGGGAAATCGTCACCATCACGGCCAGCCGTACCGTTCGGGACACGATGACAACGCCGGAAGCCGTTTCGGTCGTGACGGAGCAGCAGTTGCAGGAGCGGCTGCCGGGGACGGCCGCCGACATTCTCCGCGATTTGCCCGGAACTTATACCCAGTCGCAGAGCTTCCAGACGCGCCCCATCATCCGTGGACTCGAAGGAAACCGTGTGCTGGTGCTGGTGGATGGCGAGCGCCTCAACCACGGGCGCACGCCGACGAGCCACGTCGGCAATGGCGTCGAGACGGGACTGGTGGATGTCGGTACGCTGGAAGCCATTGAAGTCATCCGGGGGGCTGGGTCGGTGCTCTACGGCACGGAGGCGCTGGGCGGTACGATCAACTTCATCACGCGCCCGCCGGCCACGGTGGACAGCGGGGTGCGGGTGAGCGGCGTGGTTGATCCCTTTTTCACCTCGAACGGCCCCGGTGGACGCTACGGCGGCAGCCTGAGTCTGGCGACCCGCCGCTTCACGGCCCGCGTCCGGCAGTCGTTTGAAAACTTCAGCGACTATACAGCCGGCGGCCCCGTGGAAGCCGGCTACGCCTCGGTGGTGCCACAGTTTGACCCGGTGACGCGCCGGGTGACGGGTTCGACCTACCGGACAAATGCCACGCGCGTCGAAGGTCGGTTCTTCTTCACGGAGCAGACTTTCCTGCGGTCGAGTTATGAGCGGCTTGCGTCCGCGCCCTACCGGTATCCGCTTCAGGGCACGTTCGACTTCCTGTTCAGCAACCGCGACAAGGTCAATATGGGATTCGTCGTCCGTGATCTGTCACCGGTGATTGCCAGTGTCCAGATCAGCGGCTACTACCAGTGGCAGCAGCGGCGCGACCAGGTCATCGTACGGGCGTTGCCAGCGCTGTTTCAGGTCACGGACCGGCAGATCAATCCCACGACGGGCGGCTTTGATGGGCAGGTCATCCTGACGCCGTTCCGCAACCACGTCATCACGGCCGGGATCAGTTTCTACCGGGACACCAGCGCCGATGATCGGATTGTCATCCGGGGAACATTGCCGACGTCGTCTGGCGGTCTGACCCCGGCTGAGGCGCAGACGCTGGCCGCGCGCATCCGTACCGACGGCGATGTGCTGCGTTCGCTGCGCAACAGCCAGCCCCGGCGGGATGTTCCGAACGCCAACTTTCAGGACCTGGCCTTTTTCGTGCAGGACGAATACACCCCCAGCCGTTATGTGCGGCTGATCGGCGGGCTGCGGGTGGATGGCTACCGTTCACGAGCGCTGGATACACCGAGTTACGACATCTTCAACCTCATACCGCCCGGAACGGCTGGTATCAACGGTCTGGAGTCGCTGCGCCATGCGAATGTGGCCGTCACGGGGTCGGGCGGCATCGTCGTCAGCCCTATCCCGGCGGTCAGTCTCGTGGCGCGGGGGGCGCGCAGTTACCGCGAACCGAACATCTTTGACCGCTACAATGCCGGGGCATCCCACACGCTTAGCCCGACGACGCGCAGTATCACGATTCCAAACCCGGATTTGCGCCCGGAAACCGGCATCAATCTCGATCTGGGAGCCAAGGTGCGCTTTACGCGGTTTTCGGGTGCTTTCACCTACTTCCGCAACAACTACACCAACTTCATTGGCAACTTTGGCACGCCGGTGCCGGGTCTGGCGCCGATACCCAACCCGATTCCAGGGGGCGTGCCGCTGGCTGTGCTTCAGCGCCAGAACCTCGGCCGCATCCGCATGCAGGGGATTGAAGCCGAGTTTGAAGCGCCCTTCCGGCTGCCCGATGCATTGCGGTCATCGTTCGTGACGCTGCTGGGCAATCTGAGTGTGACGCGCGGAGACGACCTGCGGGCGAACCAGCCGGTGGACCCGTTCAACTTTCCGGTCGTGCCGGTCAAAGCCGTGCTGGGGACGCGCTGGAACTCGGCCACGAACCGCTACTGGATGGAGTATCGGTCGCGCATCGTCACGACCCAGCGCCGGTTGCCGCCCGGCAGCCTCTACGCACGGCCAGGCACGGCACGCCTGGGTTTCACGGTGCACGACGTGCGCGGCGGCGTCAACTTTGACCGCGAACGCTACGGTGTGGCGCTGACCCTTGGGGTGGAAAACCTGGGCAATCGCTTTTACCAGGACCTGTTTTCACTGTTCGATGCGCCGGCGCGGGGGCGTGCGTTCGTCGCCGGAGTGCGGTTGCGGTTTTTCTAATGCTCCAGGAGCCTGTCACTTATGGACATTCAATCGCTGTTTCGTCTGCCCGAAGACCCGGACCAGATACCCATCCCTGTGCGAATGTGGCTGTGTCTGGAGTGTGGCAACTTTCACCTGGCCATCGGTGGCGCCCACTACACATTTTCGCCGGAGCAGTTTCGCCACTTTGTGCGTGGCGTCAACGAGTGCGCCGTTCACTATGGACTGAGTGGCGTCGGGTTTGCCGAAACCCTGCGCCAGTGCTGCGCCACCGATCCGTTCGGGGCGCAAAACTAAGGGGGGCAATATGGGAAAAGCGCAGGCCAGCCGGCGGGCAGGACGCCCGCGCTCCCAGGGAGGGCATCATGGCAAAGGTGCGTGACCGCTTCCCGGAAAATGCCGAGGGGCCGTTTTATGTGGACCACCAGTGCATTGACTGTGACGTGTGCCGTTCGATTGCGCCCGACATCTTCGTGCGTCATGACCGGGGAGCTCACTCGTACGTGCTGCGTCAACCCGAAAACGAGGAAGAACGGGAACTGTGCCGGGAGGCGATGGAATCCTGCCCGGTGGAAGCCATCGGCGATGATGGCGACTGGTGAGCGCCCCATGGCCGAAATGTTTTTATTCCGACCTGACACACAAAGGAGAACCATCCGATGACTGCACCAAATCCAGCGGCTGAGTTGACAACCGACGCCGGCTATACGGCCGAAGACATTGCGCAGCAGTGGTCACAGTTGCGCCAGACCGAACCCAAACTCCGCATCCGTGACGCAGCCGCAAAGCTGGGCGTCAGCGAGGCCCAGCTTGTGGCGCTGGGCTGTGGGACGACGGCCACCCGCCTGAGCGCCGACTGGGGCGACTTCATCCGCGAACTGGAAGCCCTGGGGCCCGTCATGGCGCTGACCCGCAATGACGGCGCGGTGAGCGAAAAGGACGGCCACTACCGGAACGTCGAAATCTTTGCCGGGCACACCCGGATGGGGCAGGTGCTCGACAGCGGCATTGATCTGCGGCTGTTCCTTGACCGCTGGGCTATCGGGTTTGCTGTGTGCGAAGACTCGCCCCGTGGGCCGCGCCGCAGTTTTCAGTTTTTTGACGCCACGGGCACGGCCATTCACAAAACCTACCTGCGGGAAGCCAGTCATGTGGAAGCCTTCGAGGCATTGACCAAACGGTTTGCCGCACCCGATCAGAGCCGGGAACAGGCCGTAAGTGCCCCGCCGCCGCCAGTGGCCGAAATCCCCGATGCCGAAGTGGATGTGGCCGGTTTTCGGCAGGGCTGGCGCGAACTCAAAGACACGCACGACTTCATCCGCCTGACACATCGCTTCAAGCTGAGCCGGACGCAGGCGCTCCGTCTGGCGGAACCGGAAATGGCCTGGCAGGTGCGCCCGGACAGCTTCGGACGCATTCTCGAAGAAGTCGCCGCCGCGCGGGAAAACATCATGATTTTCGTCGGCAACCCGGGCTGCATCCAGATTCACAGCGGGCCGATTCACAACGTCAAGCTCATTGGCGAGTGGCTCAACGTTCTGGATGACGGGTTCAACCTCCACGTCCACGAGCCGAAGGTCCACAGCGCCTGGGTGGTCAAAAAGCCGACGGTGCGCGGGATTGTGACCGGAGTGGAGTTTTTCGATGCAACCGGCGAACAGATTGCCATTCTCCATGCCAAACGCCGGGAAGGTGAGACGCCCTCTCCGTTCTGGGCGGAGCTGTGTGAGTGTCTGACGCGGGTTTCATGACGCAGTTGGAATAAAGGCTTTTTGCCGCGCAGGGAAAGCCAAGACACTCCTGAGACCTGCGCGGCCGTCGGGGCGCGGACGGGGTATTGGTTGGTCAGGTCGCGTACTTCGCAACTCGGCCCCGACGTTTTTTTCTTGATCCTCCGGCGCGGCTTCTGGCGGAACCGCGCCGCCTGATGAAAGGCCTGATGAAAGGGAAGCCATGATGACCCTGAGACGTTGGTGTGCCGTTGTCGGGCTGGTCAGCCTTGGCCTGGGCATTCTGGGGGCCGGGAGCGGTTGTCGGCGCGATGTGACGACCCAGGCCGCGGTGCGGACGGTGACAGACGCCGCCGGGCAGCCGGTGGCCATCCGGGATGTGTCGCGGGTGGTCGCCGCCGGCGGGTCCGTCACCGAAATTGTCTATGCCCTTGGGGCTGAATCGGCACTGGTCGGGTGTGACGCATCGAGTCTCTACCCGGAAGCCGCCACGAAGCTGCCCCAGGTGGGGTATGTCCGGGCCCTGTCGTCCGAAGGAGTCCTGTCGCTGCGTCCAACGCTGGTGTTGACCGTCCCGGAAGCCGGTCCGCCGGAGGCGCTGGCGCAGTTGCGCGCCAGCGGGACACCGGTTCTGACCGTGCCGGCTGACCACTCACTGGAGGGCGTCAGGCGCAAGATTCGCGCTGTGGCGCAGGCGCTTGACCGCGAAGCCCAGGGCGAGGCGCTCATCCGGCAGTTGGAAGCTGACATGGCGCAGGTTCAGACCTACCTTGCCGAACGGCCTGCCAGACCGAAGGTGATGTTCATCTACGCCCGTGGGCAGGGCGCGGCCAACGTCGCCGGACGCGATACGGCGGCAGCGGAGATGATTCGGCTGGCGGGTGGCGTCAATGCCTTTGATTTTGAAGGCTACAAGCCACTGACGGCCGAAGCCGCCGTGGCTGCTGCCCCGGAGGTCATTTTGCTCCCGGCACGTGGATTGGAAAGCTCCGGCGGTATTGCCGGGGTGCTGTCCATGCCCGGTGTGAACCAGACTCCGGCCGGGCGCAACCGGCGGATTGTGGCGGTGGATGACCTGTTGCTGCTGGGCTTCGGCCCGCGAACCGGGCAGGGCGTCATGGAACTGGCGCGTTTGCTGCACCCCGAAAACGCACCCGAAAAGTGAGCGTGGCATGGCGGCTGTGAACATCCTGGCAACCCGTCCGCAAGCCCTTCGACTTCCCGGCCACTGGCTGATTGGTGGCCTGGCCGGCGCACTGTGCGGGATCGTGTTGTTGGCCGTGGGCATTGGCGCCGTGGCCATCACACCGGCGCAAAGCCTTTCCATTCTGGCTGAGTTGATTGGACTGGACGTTGGCGTGCCCTTTACCGAACAGCAACAGGCGGTGCTGCTCACGATTCGCCTGCCACGGGTGCTGTTTGGCGCGCTGGTCGGGGCCGGTCTGGCCATGGCGGGTGCCGCAATGCAGGGCGTTTTTCGTAATCCCCTGGCCGACCCCGGCATCATCGGGGTTTCGAGCGGCGCGGCGCTGGCCGCCGTGCTGTGCATTCGCACCAACGGGTGGTTGTTTGGCAAGGCCGGCGGGACGCTGGCCGTCTATCAGTTGCCCATTGCGGCGTTTCTGGGCGGGAGCCTGGCCGCTTTCATCGTCTATCGCCTGGCGCGCCGCGAAGGAACGCTGTCGGTTGGTCTGTTGCTGCTGGCCGGCATTGCCCTGGCGATGCTGGCGGAGGCGTTGCGGGGAGCGCTCATTTTTGCCGCCACAGATGACCAACTGCGGAGCGTGACCTTCTGGAGTCTGGGGAGTCTGGGAGCCGCTTCGTGGGTGAATCTCTCGATTGTCGCTGTGCTGGCTGTCCCGGCTATGGTCTGGCTGGGACGCCTGGCGCGCCCGCTCGATGCCCTGTTGCTGGGCGAGGCCGAAGCCCGGCATCTTGGCTTCGATGTCACCACGGTCACACGCCTGGCAATGCTGGCTGCAACGCTCATCGTCGGCGCCGCAGTAGCTTTTGCCGGCATCATCGGGTTTATCGGTCTCGTGGCGCCCCACCTCATCCGGCTTGCCGCCGGCCCGGGCCACCGGACGCTGCTTCCGGGGTCGGCCCTGCTCGGAGCATGTCTGGTCGTGCTGGCGGATTTGCTGGCCCGGACCATCGTCAGTCCGGCTGAAATGCCCTTGGGGGTTGTCACAGCCAGCCTGGGTGCGCCGTGTTTTCTGTGGCTGTTGTTACGGGAGCGGGGGTTTCGGTCATGATGCTTGAAGCGCGTCAGGTTGGCGTCGTTCTGGGCGGCAAAGTCCTGCTGGACAACATTTCGCTGACCCTGCTGCCCGGTCAGGTCACGGCCCTGCTGGGGCCGAATGGAGCGGGGAAGTCCACGTTGCTCAAGGTGCTGACCGGCGATGTGACGCCGACCTACGGCGCGGTGTATCTCGATGGCCGCCCGCTGGAGGGGTGGTCGCTCGTGGAGCGGGCACGGCGGCGGGCCGTGGTGCCCCAGGAATCCTCCCTGGCTTTTCCGTTCACGGCCTTTGAGGTTGTTCTGCTGGGGCGCGCGCCGCACGTGGCTCTGCGTGAAACACCGCAGGATGTCGCCATTGCCCAGCAGGCCATGGCGCAGACCCGTGTTGACCATCTGGCTGCGCGGGCCTATCCGTCACTTTCCGGCGGTGAACGCCAGCGCGTGCAGTTTTCCCGCGCCCTGGCCCAGATTTGGGAAGCCCTGCCCGGCGGGTCTGCACGGTGGCTGCTGCTCGACGAGCCAACTTCCAGCCTCGATCTGGCGCACCAGTACGAAGCGATGGCCGTGGCGCGGCAGCTTGCCCAGGAGGGCGTCGGCGTCGTGGTGGTCGTGCATGACCTCAACCTGGCGGCTTACGTGGCCGATGACATTGTGCTGCTTGACCGGGGACGCATCACGGCGGAAGGCCGCCCGGAAGACGTGCTCACGGCGGAGCGCATCCGGGCCGTATTCGGGCTGGATGTCGTCGTGACGCCACACCCGCATCACGGCCGGCCCTGTGTCGTGCCGCTTCCGCCGTCCCGGCCGGGCAGTGAAGGGCGGCGGGAGCGCCCGATGTCCTCACCGATCCTGCGTTTCCGCCTGGTTTCACGGTAGGTGGTGAGTGGTAGGGGCGACTCGCGAGTCGCCCGTACTAGCGAGTGGCGAGTAGCGAGTGGCGGGTGGTGACGGGATGAAACGTCCGAACCCGGCCATGTTTGCCCGGCTGTCTGGCCGGGCCGAGGCCGCCTGGCTATGCCCCGGCTTCGGCGACGAGTTCCCACTCGGCGTAGAGGGCTTCGAGCTGCTGCGTCAGCTTTTCGTACTGCTGGTGAAACTCGCTGTAACGAACCGGGTCGGTCGCCACTTCCGGCGTGGCCATGGCGGCGGAGACCGTAGCCAGGTCGGCCTCGGCGCGGGCAATGTCGGACTCGATGGCTTCCACGGGGCGCACCTTGCCCCTGGGTTTCTTTTTGGCTCCGGGTGATGTCCCGGTGGGGGCGGCTGGGGGCGCGGCTGGGGGCGCAGCCGGTGACGGAGCATGCGCCTGAGCATGCGTCTCGGCTGGCTGGGCAGTGGGTCTGGCGGTCTCGGCGGCTTTGGCGCGCCGGGCGGCTTCGCGCTGCTCCGCCTGGCGGATTTCCCACAACTCGCTGTAGCTGCCGTCAAAATCGCGGCTGCTGCCGGGTTCAAGCCAGAGCAGGCGGGTGGCGACGTTGTCCAGAAAATAGCGGTCGTGCGACACGATGAGGCACGTGCCCGGATACTGCACCAGCGCCATTTCCAGCGCCTCGCAGGAGGGAATATCGAGGTGGTTGGTCGGCTCGTCGAGGATCAGCACGTTTGAGCGGCTGTAAATGAGCTTGGCCAGCGCCAGCCGTCCCCGCTCGCCGCCGGACAATGCCCGGATTGGCTTGAAAATATCGTCGCCGGTAAACAGGAACTGGGCCAGAAACGAGCGCAGCTCCAATTCGGTAGCCGACGGGTTGAGACTTTGAAGTTCGGCAAAAATCGAGTTGGCGAGGGTCAGTGACTCCAGCCGCTGGTCGTAGTAGGCGGTTTTGACGCCCGTTCCCCAGCGCAGCGTGCCTGTCACCGGCGGCAGGATGCCGAGCAGCGTTTTGAGCAGGGTGGTTTTGCCGGCGCCGTTGGGGCCGACGATGCCCAGCTTTTCGCCCCGGCGGACAACCAGATTGAAGGGGCCGGCCACCGCCTTGCCGCCATACCCCACGCGGAGGTCTTCGAGTGTGAGGACCCATTCGCCCGAACGCGGCACGTGCTTCATCGAGAAGTTGCCCTGCGGGGCATCCACCGTGGCGGCTTCGATGCGCTCCATACGGGCCAGCAGGTTGCGCCGCGACTTGGCCTGTTTGGTCTTCTGTCCGGCGATGTTGCGCCGGATGAACTCTTCCTGGCGGGCAATCTCTTCCTGCTGTTTTTCGTAGTGCCGCTGCTGGATTTCCCGCAGCGCGTCCCGTTTGGCGACGTATTCGGTAAAGCCGCCCGTGTAGGAAGTCGTCTTTCCACGGTCGAGTTCGATGGTGCGGGTCGTCACCTGGTCGAGAAAAAAGCGGTCGTGGGAAATGACCAGATAGGCGGCGGCGTAGCCGGTGAGGAAGTTTTCCAGCCACTCGATGGCGCGCAGATCGAGGTGGTTGGTCGGTTCGTCGAGCAGCAGGATGTCGGGCTGCCGCAGCAGCAGCATCCCCAGGTGGAGGCGTCCCTGCTGGCCGCCACTCAGCCGGACGGCCGGTGTGGAAAAGTCCTCTTTGGTGAAACCGAGACCGAGCAGAACTTCCTCGGTGCGGGCCGGGTAGGTAAAGCCGCCCTGTTCTTCAAAACGGTGCTGGAGTTCGCTGTAGCGTTCGAGCAGGTCTGCCAGGTGGTCTGCATCCTGCTCCGGCTCGGCCATGGTGTGTTCGAGCTGGCGCATCTCGCGCTCCATGGCCTGAAGTGTGGAAAAGACACTGAGGGCTGCTTCCAGCACCGTCACTTCCGGGGGGAAGTGGGGGTGTTGTTCCAGGAGGCCGAAGGACAGGTTGGTGGCGCGGATGATCTGTCCCCGGTCGGGTTGGTCCAGCCCGCACAGCAGCCGCAGCATGGTGGATTTGCCGGCGCCGTTGCGCCCGACAAGGCCAATCTTTTCGCCCGGATTGACCTGACAGGTCACGCCGCGCAGGATGTCATGCCCGCCGTAGCTTTTATGGACATCTTCAAAGCGAAACAGCATAGGTCCAACCGCTCACCCTTCGGGTTTCGTGTTGCTGGCACGGTCCGGGTGAAACGGCGATTGTGCCCATCCACAGTGACTTCGGCAAGCGCCCTTGACTCCATTGAAGCGCCTTTCCAGAAAAGACCTATCGCCGAAACGGTACATTTCAGTCATGATGAGCGCGTTCGGCCCAGCAAGGCACATCTTCATTTCAGGGTAGCGCCCTATGTCGGTTTCGTCTTCACCTTCCGTTGCGGTCGTCGTCAGCGTGGCTGAAAGCCACCGGGAACGCATGGCCGAAGTCGTGGCCGCTTTGCAGGCGGCCGGATTGACGGTGGCCCGCCGGCTGCTTGCACTTGGCCAGGTGACAGGTTCCGTGCCACGGGAGCGTCTGCCCGAACTGGAGCGGGTGCCGGGCGTGGCCTACGTTGAACTGTCGGGTGATTATCACGCCCTGTAAATACCGAACGGAAGAACGGGCTGTGGTGCCGGCCCCGAACGGTGTCCGGCATCCGGTGCGGTCTCCGTACTGACGCCATGAGGGTCAAGATTTTCTACCACGATCACTGTTTCGATGGCGCCTGCTCCGCGGCCGTCTTCGCCTGTTTTTACCGGCGGGCTTTTGACGCACAGACCGAGTTCAGTTACGCCGGCCTGATGCACCGTCCGGGGGGCAGTTTTGGCGAGATGCAGTTTGATGCTGATGAGCATGCCCTCCTCGATTTCAAGTTTCATCCAAGTGAAAAAATCACCTGGTGGTTTGACCATCACCAGAGCGCCTTTCTGACCGTCGTGGATGAAGCCCTGTTCCGGGCGGATACGAGTGGCAGGAAGTTCTTTGATCCGGGTTACAAGTCCTGCACGAAGTTCATTGCCGACATTGCGCGTGACCGTTTCGGGGTGGAGCTGCCGGAGCTGGCCGAGTTGATTCACTGGGCGGACATCATTGACGGGGCGCAGTATCCCGACGCCGAAACGGCCGTCAATCTCAGCGCCCCAGCCATGCAACTGACGCTGGTGCTGGAAGGGTCGAAGGACCATCGGCTGCGGCAATCCATCGTCCGGGCCCTGCAGGTACGCTCCCTGGCCGAAGTCGCCGCCGGGCCGGAAATCCAGGCGGCCTTTGCGCCCATTCAGGCGCGTCATGAGCGCGCCATCGAGATTTTCCGTCAGGTGGGCGAATGTCACGACGGCGTGGTGTTCTTCGATTTGACCGGCTACGACATCGAGGGCTACAACAAGTTCATTGCCTACTGGCTGTATCCACAGGCGCGCTACAGTGTCAGCGTCAGTCGTGGCGCCCATCGGTCGAAAGTGTCGGTTGGTTACAACCCATGGAGCGGACGCCCGCGCGAGCACAACATTGCCAGTATTTGCGAGCGGTATGGCGGCGGCGGGCACGCGGTGGTCGGGGCCGTCTCGCTGGCGCCGGAAGCCCTGGAGCGCGCCAGGGTCATTGCGCGTGAAATTGCGGCCGAGTTGCGGGATGTGTCCACCGTTGAACCGGCGTAGGTGAAGTGCCGTGCAACCCATTCTTTCTGCGGCCCACATGGCCGAAGTTGATCGGCTCACCAGTGAGCAGTTTGGAATTCCCGGACTGCTGCTGATGGAAAACGCGGCCCTTGGCGCGACCTTGGCCATCGAGCAGCACTTTGGCCCGGTTCAGCGGCGGCGCGTCCGGGTGTTTTGCGGCAAAGGCAACAACGGCGGTGACGGCGCGGCCGTGGCGCGGCAGCTCTGGATGCGCGGCGCGCATGTCGAATTGCTGCTCTTTGGAAAACGCGAGACCGCCCGTGGCGATGCGCGCGTCAATTTCGACATCGTGGCGCAGTTGGCGCAGGCGTCGCCGCAGATTCGGCTGGTGGAACTTCAGAGTGAAAGCGACTTCGCGGCCCTGCTCAACAACAGCACCTCGCGTTTCAACCTGCACGTGGATGCCCTGTTCGGGACGGGGCTGGCGCGCGGACTGGAAGGCATGTTCGTCCGGGTGGTGGAGTACATCAACAGCGCCCGACAGTACATCCCGGTGTGCGCGCTGGATGTGCCGTCGGGACTGGCGGCCGATCTGCCGCATCCGGTGGGGGTCCACGTCGTGGCCGATTTGACCGTGACCTTTACAGCGCCAAAGGTGGCCAACGTGCTGCCGCCGGCCGGGCACGTCAACGGAAAACTGCGGGTGGTGGACATCGGCTCGCCGGAGTGTCTGCTACGCGCCACCCCGAATCACCGGGCGGCGTTGTTTCTCATTACGGAAGAGGGCGTACGGTCATACCTGGAGCGTACCCGCCGGATGCCGGATGCCCACAAGGGGAATGTCGGGCATGTGCTGCTGATGGCCGGGTCGCGCGGAAAAACCGGCGCGGCGGCGCTGTCAGGTGCAGGTGTGCTGCGCGCCGGGGCCGGACTGCTCACCATGGCGATTCCAGCCAGTGCCCAGTCCCTGCTCGTCAGCCAGTGTCTGCCGGAAGCCATGACGCTGGCGTTGCCGGATGACGGCTACGGGCGGTTGACGGAAGATGGGCTGCGCGCCGGTTTTGCGGTAGCGAACCAACATACGGTCTGTGCCGTTGGGCCCGGACTGGGCACCGATCCGGCCGTGCGTCGCCTTGTGCAGTGGATTGTGCAGGAAGGAAAGTCTCCCACCGTCCTCGATGCCGATGCGCTCAACTGTCTGGCGCCATGGCAGACCGGACGCGGCACACCGGAGCGTCCCCTCATTCTGACGCCCCATCCGGGAGAGATGGCGCGGCTGCTGGGGGTGTCTGTCAATGACGTGCTGGTTGACCGGCTGGGCGCGGCCCGCCGCCTGGCCACGGCCCACCATCTGTTTGTGGTGCTCAAGGGCTACTACACGCTGATTGCGACTCCGGAAGGCGACGTGTACATCAACCCGACGGGCAACGCCGGCATGGCCACGGGGGGCAGTGGCGATGTTCTGACCGGCATCGTGGCCGGTCTGCTGGCGCAGACCCCCCACCTGCCGCTCGAAGCCACGCTGGCCGCCGTGTACCTGCACGGGAAAGCGGGCGATCTGGCCAATGAGGCGCTGGGGGAACGTTCACTGGTGGCTTCCGACATCCTGCGTTTTCTGCCCCAGGC
The DNA here is from genome assembly GCF_018304765.1 of Chloracidobacterium sp. N. Lineage (NCBI taxonomy): Bacteria > Pseudomonadati > Acidobacteriota > Blastocatellia > Chloracidobacteriales > Chloracidobacteriaceae > Chloracidobacterium > Candidatus Chloracidobacterium aggregatum. Next base: position 1,577,931 of record NZ_CP072642.1, on the reverse strand, counting down.
TTTCAAAGCCCAGGACTCAGCCGGCCAGACCTCAGCCAGATAAGTGACACGCCCGGACCGGAATGCCGGTGCTGCCGGCAGGGGGGGAAGCTTCAGGGTGTGGGGACACGCGGCTCCGTGGGTGGGTGAACCCTGGCCGGTGCGGCTGTCTCCGGGGAGGGAGAAAAGGCCGGCACCGGAATGCCGGTCGGGGTGCGCCGCGCCTGTAACCGTGAGTCCGTCGCCGGCTCCTCCCGCAACGGCGCTGCCTTGGCTTCCTTCGGCAGAAGGACGCTGACTTCCGCCCCTGAAACACCATCCGTACGGTTGCGGATATAAATCCGCCCGCCGTGATCCGAAACGATCTGATAGACAATCGCCAGTCCCAGCCCGGTGCCGCCCTCCCGGTTGGAGTTGAACGGTTCAAACGGACGTTCCAGGTTGTCGGGGGGGAAGCCGGTTCCGTTGTCCATGAGCCGGATTTCTATCTGGTCAGCCAGTGGTGTGAGAACGATGCGAAGTTCGCCCCCGTGCGGCATGGACTGGAGGGCATTGCGGGCCAGATTCCATACCACCTGTTTGATCTGGTCGCCGTCGGCCACGATGGCCGGCAGGTCGGGTGGGGACTGGAGCGTAAAGGTGTGTTCGGGCCGGGTCTCCGGGCTGTGTTCCAGCAGGGAAAGTGTATCGCTGATGAGCCGGTCGAGCTGGAGGCTGGTCAGTTGCAGCGGCCGTGGGCGGGCATACCTGAGAAAGTCTTCGATGGTGCGGTTGAGGCGGTCGGATTCGCGCAGCACAATGCGCATGAGCTTGTGTTGTTCGTCGTCGAGCCGGAGTTCCGACTGAAGCATCTGAATCGAGCCGCGCATGGCGGCCAGCGGGTTGCGAATCTCGTGGGCAATCCCGGCCGCCATCTTGCCGAGCGCCGCCAGCCGGTCTTGGCGGCGGATTTCTTCTTCGAGCTTGAGGATTTCCGTCAGGTCCTGGAAGGAAAAAACATAACCGGTCGTTTTGCCGGACTCGCTGGTGAGCGGGGAGACGGCAAAACCAAGGTGCAGGGAGCGCCCGTCGGCAGCCGGGCAGTCGGCTTCAAACCGGTGAAAGGCTTCCTTCTCAAGGTGGCCTGACGGAAGCGCGCCTGATGTGGAGGTCGGGTCAAACTTCTGGCTGAGGTCGCCGAAAACTTCCTGGAGGCGCTTGCCGCGCACCGCCCGGGCGCGGTGGCCGGTGATTTCCTCGGCAGCGCGATTGAAGGTGATGATTTTGCCCTGCAAATCCACGGTCACCAGTCCGCTCTTGATGCTTTCAACGATGCGTTCATTGAGGGCGCGCAGTTGCGCCAGGTCACGGGCGGCGGCTTCCAGTTCGGCATCGCCGCGCCGCAGCCGCTCGGCAAGCTGGCCGCCGAGCACCGTCAGCGCCAGAATGGCGACGACATAGAGCAGCGGATTGTTTTGCAGGTAGCGTTCGTTCTGCTCGACGATGGCATAGCCGCCCACGAGAAGGCCCACCTTGAAGGAAACGAGCAAGCCCACGTAGGCGACAGCGCAGCTTACGCCAATGACAATGGTTCCCAGGCGCGGCAAAATCATGGCCGCCACAAAGATGATGACCAGATAGAGCGGCACGAGCGGGAAGGCCGAATCCCGCATCTGGTAGGTGAGCCATGTGACGGCCAGCACGTCACCCAGCAACTGGACGTAGGCCTGCCAGAGGTATTGCCCGGACATCCGCAGCCAGGTGAAATACACCACCGAGAGAAACCCCACGGCGACCACCAGCAAAACCAGAGGCTGGGGATTGATGTCGGCATTGGCCCACGAGGCATCGGCCCGCGCCATGGCCACGGCCAGCGAAAGCAGAATCGAGACGACGACGAGCCGCGAGACGATGAGATTGAGGAGGCGGGTGTACAGCGGGTTCATAAACCGTTAGGTCTGCGGCAGCCAGCGCCAGTCCAGGCTCCAGTCAAAGATGACGACCTCGATACTGGCATCCGGGGCGCACTCGACAACGAGCGCGGCACAGATGCCATCCCGTGAAACATTCCTTATGAGCCAGGTCTGTCCAGAAACGTCCTGCATGGTGATGTGGGAGGCATCTCCCGCGCAAGCCCTGGCCCAGGGGAGGTCAATGCGCAGCAGGCGGCGCAGGCTGGCTTCACCCCGGGCCTTGAGCCAGGCTTCGTGGCACACCCAGTACCAAGTCATCGCCTGTCGCTGTTCCTCATCCGGCAGGGTGCCCAGCGTGCGATATGCCGCATCGGACAGGCACCGCCGGGCGAGACCCCGCCAGTTGGCCCGTCGGTGGGGGGCTTCGACATCCACCCCCACCCGGCGGTGGCAGGTGACGGCCAGCAGGCCGAGGTCGCCGGTATGCGTCAGGCTGAACGTCAGATGGGGCGTCTCCGGCAGGTAGGGCTTGCCGTTGGGCGTGTAGGCAAACCGCAGGTGCTGGGGGGGCAGACCGAGGTAGCTTCCCAGAATGGTGCGCAGCCGGGCGCGTCCCAGGCAGAACTGCTGGGCAGCCGCCGGCCGCCGGAAGCGCCGGGCCTGCTGCCGCTCATCGGCGCTGAGCAGACTTTCCACAGCTTCCACAGGGGCTGACCGGGGCAGGGGCAGCCACCAGAGATGAACGGCCGTAGGGGAGAGCGCCGTCTGCACCTTCGCCGGAGTTGCCGATTGTTCGGGAGTCTGGTTTAAGTAGGGGGCGGTCATTGATTTTGAGAAGACGGCTTGGACTGCGCCATGTCTTTCCTGCTTGCCGAACGCCTGTTCACCGCCTTGTTTGGCGAACCTACCGGGCCACTGTATGACGAGGGCTACGTGGAGCGCCGTCCCGCCCGTCCGGGCGCGGCACGCCCGCTGCAATACGAACTGCTGCTGGATGCGCCCACCCTCAAGCTGCGGCACTACCTTCCTTTGCGTCGTCCGCGCCGGCGGCTTCCGGTGCTGCTTGTTCCACCGCTGATGGTGACGGCCGATGTCTTCGAGCTGCATCCACGGCGCAGCCTCGCGCGTTACCTGGTTGAACAGGGCTATGATGTCTTTTTGCTCGACTATGGTAAACCACAGTCCCGCGACCGTCGCCTGTCACTGGGGCGCTACATCGAGCACCGGGTACATACCGGGGTGCGGGTGGTCAAGCAGGTGACGGGATCGGATGAACTGTCGCTCATTGGTTACTGCTTGGGCGGTATTTTTGCCAACTGCTATGCCGCGCTGCATCCGCAGTCCGGCATCCGCAATATCGTCACGATTGGCACACCGACGGATTTTTCGGCCATGCCACTTCAGCGGATTCTGGCTGGAGTTTCCCGCCAGCCGCTCGAAACGTTGGCGGCCACCTACGGTTACATTCCGGCGGCCGTCTGCAATGCATCCTTCCACCTGCTGCACCCGGACGCCATCCTGCGTCACCCGCTGGAGTTCTGGCGCAGCCTGCGTGACCCGGACTTTGCCGCGTCGCCGCGCCCGGACGGGGGGCGCCACCTTGAATATGTCAACCTGACGGCAGCCGCCTTCCGGCAGTTGTGGCATAACTTCGTCATGGGCAATGAGCTGATGCAGGACCAGTTCACCATTGGCCGCCGCCGGGTCAACTATGGACGCATCCAGGCGGCGGCGCTCGTTCTGGCCAGCCGTGAAGACCGGCTCGTGCCGCCGGCGGCCGTCACGGCCGTGACCAAAAAACTGATGACTCAGGATGTGACGGTACGGTTCGTCAAGGGAGGTCACCTGGGGATGCTGATGGGTTCACGGGCGGAACGGACCTGGCGCCTCACGGCCGAGTGGCTCGACACCCGTTCCCGCTACCGTTCCCGCTACCGGGCGACGCCGGCGCCCAAAGCCAGGCCGGCCACGGTTGTTCCGCTGCCGGCGACTTCCCTCCCGCTGCCGGTGGCCCTGCGCAAGGTCTCCTGAAGTCCCCTGAGTCGGGTCAATCCATGGAAACGGTCACGTATGAAGTCCAGGCGGGGGTAGCCGTCGTCACGCTGCGGCGGCCGGAAGTGCGCAACGCCGTGGATGATCCCACCGCGGCAGCACTGGATGCGGCTTTCCACCGCTTCGAAGCGGATGATGCCTGTGCGGTCGCCATCCTGACCGGCGCCGGTGGTCACTTTTGCGCCGGAGCCGACCTCAAGGCCGTGGCCGCTGGCGCCAGAGTCAATCTCCGGGAGACCGGACTGGCCCCGATGGGGCCCACCCGCCGCTGCCTCCCGAAGCCGGTGATTGCCGCCATCGAAGGCTATGCCGTTGCCGGGGGGCTGGAACTGGCCCTGTGGTGTGATCTGCGGGTCGCCGCCCGGACGGCGGTGTTCGGTGTGTTTTGCCGTCGCTTTGGCGTGCCCCTCGTAGACGGCGGAACCGTCCGCCTTCCCCGGCTGATCGGATTTGGGCGGGCCATGGACATGATTCTGACGGGCCGCCCGGTTGCTGCCGAAGAAGCTTTGGCGATGGGCTTGGTCAATCGCCTCTGCCCGGAAGGCAAGGCGTTGGAAACTGCGCTGGCTGTGGCGCAATCCATCGCAGCTTTTCCCCAAACCTGTCTGCGCAGCGATCGCCAGTCGCTGTATGAACAGGCCGGATTGGACTGGGAACAGGCGCTCCGAAATGAGTTCCGGCGCGGAATGGATGTGTTGGCCACGGGCGAAACCCAAGCCGGCGCCCAACGCTTTGCAGGTGGTGCCGGTCGCCATGGAGCCTTTGAATGAAGCGCCCGGTCTGGCGGAGCGGCAGCGTCGTTTTGGCAGTTGGGTTGGCCCTTGTCCTGAGCCAGATGCTGGTGGCGCAGCAGCGTCCGCGCCCGCGTCCCGTACCGTCTCTGAATGGCCGGGTTGCCATTGCTCCCACCACACTTTCCACCGACTGGCTCTACCTGGACCCGGATAGTGCGCGCCAGGAACCGCTGGTGACGGAAAACGCGGTGTATGTTCCGCTGCGCACCGGGAAGGTCGTGGCCCTGGCGCGAACGGACGGCGCGCGACTGTGGGAAAGCGCGCCGGGCGTGGCCACCACGGCCAAACTGTATCGCCTGGGAGATGCCCTTCTGGCCTGTGCCTCCAGCCCGGCGGCGGATGGCTCCCCGCCGGGCGGTATTGTCCGCCTGCTCGATCTGACGACCGGCGTGGTTCGCCGTGAAGTGACGCTGCCAGCGCCCATCACTTCGCGGGTGGTGGAGGATGGTGTCCGGCTCTATGTCCGGCTCGGAGCGGCAGAGATCGCGGCGCTTGACCCGCATGACTTTTCCTGCCGCTGGTCCGTTGCCGGGGACTTCACGGAGCATCTCACGTATGCCAGGGGAACGGTTTTCGTCGGCACTTCCGCCGGCGCGCTCTGGGCGTTGGACGCCGGGGACGGTCGTCGCCAGTGGGACTGTGCGCTGGGCGCGCCGCCCGGGCCGGCTGCCATCGGAGGGGAGATGGTGTACTGTGGCACGTCCGACGGCGAGGTGGTGGCAATTGGACGCGCCGATGGGCGCTTGCGGTGGCGGCGGCGAACGGGGGCTGCCGTGATGGCCCCGCCGCTCATCGCTCATCAGCAGGTTCTCGTTGCCTCGTATGATAACTTTCTTTACGCCTTCCATCCGCAGACCGGCGAGCTACGCTGGCAGCAGCAGATGGCAGGTCGGTTGGTGTCGCCCCCTTCCTGGCTGACGGAGACGACCCTTGCTGTGGCTGCCCTCGATGACCGTGAAATTACGGTCGTGCAGGCGCCGGATGGACGCATCGTGGCGCGGTGGCAGCTTGCCTCCGAGCGCATCTTTTCGGCGCTGCACGTGGAACAGGGGATGGTGGTGATGGCAACTGAACGGGGTATTGCCGCGGCCCGGCTCCAGTGACACTTCCAGATGGGTGGCGGCGTGCCGGAAGGGGAAATTTGCGGAGGCGCATGCGGTCCGGTGGCCGTCACGAACTTCAAATTCGCTGCGTCCGTGTGGCAACACGGATGGGTGGGTTCGACTCCCACACGCCTTCGCCCTGCTGATGCGCTTTGCTGAACGCCGGTTGCCGGAATCAGCAGGGTCCCGGAACTGGATTGCGGTCATGCGGCGTGCTAACGAATAATCGGCCGCAGGCGCGTACTTTCGACGCAGGAGTTATCCATGTCAAACGCCCTCAACCTGCCCCACCTGACGGAAGCCCCGGCAGCAGCGCATCCGGGTTGGTCCCGGTGGTGGCACTGGTCGGTTCTGCCCCTGTCGCTCGTCGTCTCGGCGGCCCTGGGGGCGCTTGCCACACTGCTGTTTCTGCAGTGGTTTGCCACGACGGATGACCAGCGGCAGGTAGCCGCCCTGGCCGACTTTCAGCCCAGTGTGGTGACGCACGTGTATGCCGATGACGGGCGGACGGTGATTGGGGAATTTGCCTTGGAGCGGCGGGTTCCGCTGTCCTATGACGAAATCCCGTTGCGCATGCGCCAGGCCATCATGGCCATTGAGGACGCCCGCTTCGAGTACCACTGGGGCGTGGACCCGATTGGTTTGGCCCGGGCCGCCTGGAAGAACTTCCTTGCCGGGCGGACGGTGGAAGGCGGCTCAACCCTCACCCAGCAACTGACCAAGATTCTGTTCCTGTCGCCGGAGCGAACCCTCGAACGCAAAATTCAGGAAGCCATCCTGGCGCTGCAAATCGAACGGCAGTACACCAAAGAGCAGATCATGGAGTTGTACTGCAACCAGATCAACCTGGGTGGGGGCGCGTATGGCGTTGAAGCTGGCGCGCAGTACTACTTTGGCAAATCCATCAGGGACTGCTCGATTGAGGAATGCGCCCTGCTGGCGGCGATTCCCAAGGCCCCTTCCGGTTACTCGCCCATTTTGCGTCCGCAGGAAGCCAAGCGCCGGCGCAATCTGGTGATTACCAACATGCTCGAAGCGGGCTACATCACGGCGGCCGAGGCCGAAGCCGCCAAAGCCGCCGATCTGAAGCTCAACGTCACCTCGGCGCGGGAACTCAACACCAGTGGGCCGTTTGCTTACGTTGTCGAAGAAGTCCGCCGCGAACTTGAAAGCCGCTTCGGAACGCGGGGAACTCACACCGGCGGCTTGCAGGTCATCACCACGATTGATGCCCCGGCGCAGATTCAGGCCGTCAATGCTGTACGGTGGGGGCTGCACCGGTATGAAGAACGCCACGGCGGCAGCCGGCGGGACATCCCCATCCCGAACGTGCTCGACGAACTCAAAGGCAAAGACCTCTCCACCTACCGGCACCCGGAATGGGCCTATGAGCCGTTCAACGGTATGTATCTGCACGGACTGGTGATGCGCGTCACCGGTCGGACGGCCGAAGTTTCCTTCGGCAAGTACCGGGCGACGGTCACATTTTCGCCCGACCATCCCCTGCGCGAAGGGGACCTGCCGATGTTTGTCATCAAAAGCGGTGCGCCGCGCAACAACGCCCTGCAGCCGGTGACGGACATCCCGGCGCCGCCGGCTCCAGCCTCGCCAGCTTCAGCGCCGCCAGCTTCAGCGCCGGGGCGCAAGGGACGGCGCGAGTCCGCTCCGTCCACCGCCCCACCACCTTCCAACGGGGTGCTCCAGGTCGAACTGCGTTCCCTCCCGGCCGTGGCCGGGGCCATGCTGTGCCTCGATGCCAGGACGGGCGAGATCAAGACCATGGTCGGCGGCTATGACTTTTCGCAGTCAAAGTTCAACAATGCCACTCAGGCCAACCGGCAGACCGGTTCCTGCTTCAAGCCGTTCATTTACACCGCGGCCATCGAGAACGGGTGGACGCCGGATGATCTCGTTTCCGACACCCCGTTTCAGTCCGGCAACTGGTCGCCCCGGAACTATGATGGCGGCTTCACGGGGCCGATTCCGCTGCGTACGGCGCTGGCCAAATCCCGGAACATTCCGGCCGTCCGCTTGCTGGCCAGTGTCGGAATTCGGCGTGGGGCAGAAATGGTCCGGCGCTTTGGCATTACCAATCCCATGGCACCGTACCTGCCCTCGGCGCTGGGGGCGACGGAAGTGCCCCTCATTGAGATGGTTGCGGCCTATTCAGTCTTTCCGAACAAGGGCAAACGGGCCAAGCCCCACCTCATTCGGCGGATTCTCGATTATGATGGACGAACGCTCTTTGATTTCGACCGGGATGAAACGGAGCGTGAGACGCGGGTCATTTCGGATTACGTTGCCGCCCAGATGGTGGACATGATGCGCGGCGTCGTGGACGGCGGCACAGCCACGAAAATCCGCGCCGTGGCGGATGGCGATCTCAACAAGCGTCAGATCGGCGGCAAAACGGGAACGGTCAACGACTGGACCGATGCCTGGTTTATTGGCTACACCCCTTCCATTACCTGCGGGGTGTGGATCGGCTACCCCGGAGAAAAACGAACCCTTGGGAAAGGCGAAACCGGAAGTGAAGCCGCGCTCCCGATGTGGATTGAGTTCATGAAGGTCTATCTGCGTGGCAAACCGATTGAAACCTTCGACAAAGCTCCGGCGCCGGACAACGAACTCGAAAAACTCCAGGCCGAGCGTGACCGCCAGGAACGCAAGGAACTTGAAAGCGGGATTGCAACCCTGATGGAGGATACGGAGACCTCATCGGCCAAGCGGGCCATCACCGGTCGGGAGGCCCCGCCACGTGATGATGAACCGGCCCGGCCCCGCCGGGAACGGACGCTGATGGAGGAAACCACCGGGCAAACCGCCGTGGACGAAGCCCAGTCGGCGAAGCGCGCGCAGCGACAACGCACGCCAGAGCCGGGCGATGCGCCGCCAGCCCCAAAGTCGCCGGTCAAGAAACCATCATTCGTCACGGATGAACCACCCAGGCCACCCCGGCGGGAGCCCCCCGCCGCACCCCGGCGTAATACACCGGGAGTCAATCGTTGACGGCTTCGGTGCGAGAGACCATCCGTGTCCACGAAGGAAGACCATGCTGTTTTGGAGACGCAAGAAGGATGAAACGCCGGCTGAACGCGCCGGCCTGACGACCCTCTTTGGGAGTGAGCCGATTCCGGCCCCGTCAGCGCCACCAGCCGGGGTTGAGGTTGCGGAGCCGGTGCCAGCACCAGCACCAGCGCCACCCCGGTTGGACGCGGCCGTGCCTGAACCAGCGGCCCTCCCGCCCCGGCCTGTGGCCCCCCCACCCCCGCCGGTGGTCTCGCCGGCGGCTGAACCGCAGCCGGTCGCTTCCGCGCCGGTGGAAGCCATGCCAGCGGAAGCCAGGCCAGCGCCGGAGGTGACGGCCGAACCGGCCCGCCGTGGCCTGCTCTCCCGCTGGCTGGGATGGCCGGCACCGGCGGATACACCGGCCCCGGGTGGTTCGCCAGATGCGGCCCCCACGGGCCAGCCAGTCACAAACCTGCCGCCGGTTGCACCGCCGGCCGGCGTGGCCGAGCCGCCACGGGAGACCTTCCTGCTGCGGATGAAAAATGCCGTACGGCGAACCCGGCAAAACCTCGTGGGCCGGCTCGACACCCTGGTGCGCGGCAAAAAGGTCATCAGCCCGGAGGTGCTGGACGAACTGGAAGAAATCCTGATTGGCGCTGATATTGGCGTCCGCACCACCCTCGACCTCGTGGAGAAAATCCGCGCCCAGGTGGATCGGAAGCTGCTGAATGACACCGACGAACTCAAGCGGGTGTTGCGCCAGGAACTGCTCGCCCTGCTGCGGGCCCCGGTCAAATCTGTCTCCGGGCGCGCCGTGCGCTCGGAGCTCGATATTCCGACCGACATCCGTCCGTACGTCATGATGGTCGTTGGTGTGAACGGGGTTGGCAAAACGACGACGATTGCCAAGCTGGCCCATCTCATCAAGCGCGAGGGCAATGACGTTATCGTTTGTGCTGCCGACACCTTCCGGGCTGCCGCCGCCGACCAGTTGACGGTCTGGGCGGAGCGGGTAGGCATCCCGGTCATCCAGCAGAAGCCAGGGACCGACCCGGCCGCCGTGGTGTACGATGCCCTTCAGGCGGCCAAATCACGCGATGCCGATGTGGTCATCGTGGACACGGCCGGCCGGCTGCACAACAAAGTCAATCTGATGAATGAGCTGGAGAAGATGTCCCGCATTGCGCGGCGTGAAGTGCCACAGGCGCCCCATGAGGTGCTGCTGGTACTGGATGCGGCCACCGGGCAGAACGGACTCGAACAGGCGCGCCAGTTTGCCAAGACGGTTCCCGTGACCGGACTGGTCCTGACCAAGCTCGATGGAACGGCCAAGGGCGGTATCGTCGTGGCCATTGCGCGGGAACTGGGGCTGCCTATCCGCTATGTCGGCACCGGTGAACAACTGGATGACCTGACGGTGTTTTCGCCGGAAGCCTTCGTGGACAGCCTTTTCGAGTAAGGGCGAATGACCATTCGCCCGTGACCTTCAGGTTGTTGGGTCGGTGAGGCGCGTTGTCAGTCACGCGCGCTGCGCCTCTACAGCATCTCGCCGCAGTGCGGGCAGAGGATGTCGCTTTCCAGTACCTGTCCGCCACAGTGCGGGCACGCCAGGGTCGAAACCGGTGGCGTGTTTTCGGTGGTTGGCGACGTAACAGCCACGATGACCGCACTGGCCAGAATGTCCGTGCCTGTTTCCTGAAGCAGAGCCACTTCTGCCGCTGGCAGTTCCTCCGTCGGCAGACCGTCAGAGGAAACATCCGCTTCATCGAGAGTTTCCGAGGCTGATGCGGGGTCTGTGGGAACTGGTGTGAGTTCCTGCGTGGCATGTTCCGGCAGTTCGACTTCCGTCACCTCGTAGAGTCCGCCGATATGGACGGCCGCATTGCGGGGGTCGAAATGAATGCTCAACCCGGCTGAAGGATCGGGCGGTGGAAGTTCAGAAGTGATGCGTTCCGGCACACTGAAGCTGATGTCCGAAGCCTCCTGCGTCGGGATGGGTGCGAAGATATTCCGGGAAGGGTAGGGGTCAGTGAACGGAATATCCTGCCGGATGAGGGTTTCCGTTTCAGCCGGTGGTGTGGCCGGGAAGCCATCCGGGGCCGGGATGGGTCTGGCAGTTGCCTGAGTGGCCTCCCGGTCTGACTCCGAGACGGAACCCTCTGCGTGATTGGATGGTTCATCACGGAAATACGTCGCGTAGTCACCGCTGGCGACAACGGAGTAGGGATCGGCCAGCTCCATCGTGGGGGTACGGTAGGTCGTTTCCGGTTCCGGGGGCGCGGTCGGCTCCGGTTCGTCCACCGATGTCACGGAAGCGTCTGCTGCGGACAGGGCCGCGGACAGCGCCGCGGTACCGGGGACGCTGGCCTCCGGGCAGGGGTGGGGGTGATCGGCTGGCGCGGGTTGCTCTTCAGCCAAGGGCGTCACCGCTTCCTGGCCGGTGAGCGGGGCCTCGGCCGGTAGCGGAGGAGCAACCGGCCCGCCGCCAAAAACCGCCTCCACGTCTTCTTCCTGGACTTCCTCGCCGAGACCGGCCGACTCCGCGCCCATGAGCGGGCGTCCATACTTGCGCCAGAGCGCATGCATGGTTTCAAGCAGCGCGAACGGGTCAAGGGGCTTGACCAGAGTTTCGTCAGCACCCACGCGCGCCGCCTCGTTCCGATCAAACGGTTCAACGTCGTGGTGAATCATCAGCACCGGAAGTTCCAGTTTGAGTACCTGTTTGATGTGCCGACAGGCTTCATAGCCGGTTTTTCCGGGCATCAGCACGTCCAGGATGACCAGGTCGGGATGCATTTCCCCGGCCCGGCGCGCGGCCAAATCTCCATTGCCAACCGCCAGCACCTCAAACCCCTGTTGCTGCAAAAAAGCTTGCAGGTCACGGCGGGTTGGAACGTGATCGTCGGCAATCAGAATTCGGCGGCTCATTCTGGAACGTGCGGTTGTCTCATTATGCCATCAAAGTCCCTTGGCAATGAACTTGACGCGCCCGTTGTCAACCGAGACTGAAAATGAAATGTGGGTGCACTTCAGATGGCTTTTGATTTTCGCTGCCTGGTCGCACAAAATCTGGTGGAACCGCGCAAAGGTGAAATCCTGGAGCGACTCACCGCACTGGCGTTTGGCTGCGACGACCGCCTCATAGAGCTGCTTGGCAAGGGCTTCTTCGGCTGCCGGATCAGCGAATGTAACCCGGAACTCTCCCGGGACGGATGGTGGCAGGGCCTGGGTGGGCGGTGACAGCGACCCGGTGTAGGCCGGTGGCGGCGACAATGGCCCCGGATCGTAGGCTGGTGGCAACGGCCCGGTTGGCATCACCAGGGGCACCGTAGGCTGCTGGGGCGCCTGAAGTGGGGGGGCGCCATAGTTGGTTGGAGGGGGGGAGGCGGAAGGAACATACGGTGATGACGGTGGCGGCGTGTGTCCGCCCTGTCCGTAACCTATCTGTCCGTAGCCAGCCTGTCCATAACCCGTCTGTCCATAGCCGGTCTGTCCATAGCCGGTCTGTCCATAGCCGGTCTGCCCGTAGCCGGTCTGCCCGTAGCCGGTCTGCCCGTAGCCGGCCGGTGGGTAGGTCGGTGGGGAAGGCGGCGCTGGCGGTTGTGCCGGATAAGCTGGCCCCGGTGGATAATAGGAGGGCGGGGACTGGGGGGAGACGTAGGGGGCTTGGGGTGGGGCCTGCGGGGGCGCTTGCGGCATCGGTTGGCTGGGCGGGGCGAGATACCCGCTGCCACCGGGGTAAGGCTGGTTGGGCGGGTACATGGCCGGGTCAGGTGGCGGATACGCCGGCAGGGAAGCTGCCGTGGGCAGTGCTGCCGGGCTGAGCGGGGGCGGCTCGACCGGGGTGGCTTCCCGTGGCGCCCACAGCGCCACCAGCATGCGCAGAATGTCAATGTCGTGGTGGGCCTGCTCGATGCACTGTCCGACCGTACGCTTGCCGTCAATCAGCGCCAGCACCTGACGCACCTTTTCTTTGGGGAAGCCGGACAGCCAGGAAACGTCAAAGCCCGGTGGGAGGTTGGCAAGTGTGTGGGACGGGGGCAGCGACGCCAGCAGGCTCTGTTCCTCGTCGTAGCGGTGCAGGGCTTCCAGAATCAGCTCTGAAGCCCGCATGTTGATGACATTCGGGCGGTTGACCGTCTGTTGCGTAAAGGCGTAGCTGCCCTCTGACCACTGCATCATGTGAATGATGGCAGCCATCCCCTGAAACGAGCCGGCTTCGGCATCCAGCGCCGTGCCGTCCTTGAAGTAGATCATCCCCGTTTCCTGCTTGGGCGTGACAATCTTGACAACACCTTCCTTTCGTTCCCGCTCCATCTGGTTGAGGATGTCGGTGACGCTGGTGTGTGACAGTTGCCCCCCGATGCGGACTGCCGCTGGCTGGCGCTTGAGAATCCGTTTGACCTTGAGCGGGATTTCCTTGACGCTGAACGGTTTGGCCCAGTAGTCCTCAACGCCGAGTTCAAGTGCCGAAACCTTTTCGTCCTCCTGGGCCCGCGACGAAAGGCAGACAAAGGGAATCTTGGCCAGGTTCGGGTCGTCCTGCAGCGCCGCAAAAAGCTGGCTGCCATCCATCTTGGGCATCATCAGGTCGGAGATGACCAGCGCCGGCGGGTGTTGCTTGATGATATTGAGTGCCTCCAGCCCGTTGTTGGCCGTCATGATTTGGCAGCCGAGAGGCTTGATGATCTTTTCAAGGATCATCAGCACGTGGGGTTCGTCGTCCACCAGGACGACGAGGCGATCGGAGAAGTCGTCCGGGTCCTTGTTCTGGAGCCGGCTTGCATTCGCCTCCGTCACCCAGGTGGCTTTGGCCCCCTGCATCCATTTCTCGCTGCGCTCCTGAATCATTTCGCGCAGCTCTTTGCGGTAATCGGCGTCTTTTTCCCCAAAACCCGGCAGCATTTTGAGAAAGCCCATAGCGGCTTCGGATTGCTGCTCGGCAAGGTAGAGTCCGATGACCTGCCGGGAATACTCGTAAGCCCGGTCAAACTGCCGTGTCTCGAAGTAAATGTTGACGATGTTCTTGAGAATGGTGGCGCGCTGGGAAGGCTCAACCATCCGCTCCACCTTGCGGTAGAAGACCAGCGCCAGTTCGTACTGTTTGCTGCTCCGGTAGGCATCCGCCAGGCGCAGGAAGTGACTCACCGCGGCTTCGAGGTTGCCACTTTCCTGATATGCTTCGGCCAACCGCTTCAGGGCATCAACATTGTTGGGATTTTCGCGGACAGCATTGGAGAGTTGCTCGATTTCCCGAGCAAGTTTCATCTGGTCGAGCTGGCTGGCAACCTGTTTCCGAACGTTTTTGAAAAGTTCCATAGTTCCTCACGGCTCCACCGGAACGGTCAGTGTAGTGCGGTTCCCTGACAGGTAAGGGGTAACAAACCCAAGCCAGCACCTCTGCGATGCTGTGACGGCCAGGTATCAGATTTTCCAGGACTGCGGGAGCATCTGACTGGTGTCATCCGCACTTGAAGCAGCTCGAAATCGCTTGCAGTCTAGGACAGGTTGGCCGTTGAAGCAATGTGCTGCTGAGTAGCCAAATGGTTCGTGGGCTGGGGCCTGTCCGGCACCCTGCCGGGACGCGATTTGACCGGGGAAATGATGACCCACAGAAACACCGGTAACCGCAGCAGCGCCGCCGGCCGGTTTCAGGTGAAGTGGAGGATGACCAGGGTGACATCGTCTTCGGCTGTCAGGTCGCCCAGAAACGCACGTAGTGCGGTGAGGATAGCCGTTTGCAGGGCCGCAGCGGAACCGTTGCCATGGTGGGCCAGCAGGGTCTCCAGCCGTTCAAAGCCGAAAACTTCTCCGGCGGCATTGCGCGCCTCAATCAGTCCATCCGTGTAGAAGACGACCGTGTCGCCGGGGCGGTAGGTCAGGCACCGTGTCGGGTAGTGGCTGTGGCGACGGACGCCAAGCGGATAGGCCCCATGTTCGATGGCTTCCACGAGACCCGTGTCCGCGTGGTAGTGATAGGCTGGCGGGTGCCCGGCATTCGCCATGGCGATGGTTTGGGTTGCCGTGTCAATGACGCAATACGTCAAGGTCATGAGGTCCCGCCGGCTGCCCGAAACGGCAATGAGTTGGTTCATGGCCGCCATCACGGCTGAAGGGTCGGTGTCGCTGCGAACCTGGTTGTGCAACCCACCTTTGGCCAGCGCCATAAGCAACCCGGATGAAATCCCATGCCCGGCGACATCCCCAATAGCCACGGCCAGACGGTACATATCAAGCCGCAGGAAGTCATAGTAATCCCCGCCAACGTCGTTGGCCGGAAAGGAAACCCCAACCACGTCCAGTCCAGGCAACCTGGGTGGCGCTGAAGGGAGCAGCCGCTGCTGCATCTCGCGCGCAATTTCCAGTTCGCGGCGCAGGGTCGCTTCGGCGGTCAGCCGCCGGACGAGTTGGGCGTTGTCCAGCCGCAGCGCCACCGACTCAGCCACGGTCATCAGCAGCGCCTTGTCTTCGCTGGTGTAGGGTTCACCGGAGAGCTTCGGCCCCAGACTGAACACCCCCAGCAGGTTGTCGCCGGAGACCAAAGGGATGAGCAGGTGCGAGTCCAGACGGCGCAGCGTCGGATGTTTTCCATAGGGAATACCGTCCGTGGATTCCGGTTCGAGGTCAAACGGTTCCGGTTCACGGCGCAGTCTGGCAATCAGCGGTGAAGTCAGGGGAAAGGACAACTCCGACTCAACAATCCCGGAGGTGTTGGGGCCAAAGCGACAGGCAAAGCCACGCAACATCGGGGGAGTACCATTGGTGATGGTTTCGGCTGGACTCCCAAGCAGGCTGGGGTGCAGCAAAAAACCAATGGTTTTGACGTGCAGGGCGGCATCCACTGTGGCCGCCACGCGCCGGAGCATCTCGTCAATGTTGGTGGCCTGACGAACCGAAGCTGCCAGGTCGCTGAGCACCTGCTGGACTTTGTAGGCTTCACGAAAGAAGCGCCGATCAATGGTCTTCTGGAGGCGCGGATTGATGAAGAAAGCCAGACCAAAGAATGCGCTCCCGGTGGCCACCATCCAGAGGCTGAGGCTGAAAAGTGTCGGCCGCTGCCCAATCAGGCTATGCCCCCAGAGCACAAGGGGAAACACCAGGTAGCGTGCGAGGAAGTAAAACACCAGGCATTCGAGAACGATGACCCCACGCGAAACGAACAGATACCGCACGCCGCTGCGCAGAATCTGCTGGATGCCGAGCACCCGGTGCCTGACGACGACATAGGCAAAGGAGAGGGGAAACAGCGGGAACAGGGCAATCGGCAGGACGTAGAGCCACGGGTAGTCTTCCGCGTTGAGCTTAAAGGTGTAGGTCGCCAGGATCAGCAGGAGCACCGGAATGACGCCCACGGCCGAGCCAACAGTAAACACCTTCAGGCGGCGGGCCTGCTCCGGCGTCTGGGTCCGGCGGCGGTCGAAGTACAGCCCGAATGGCGACGCCAACCCAATCCACAGCGTGATGATCCGGGCCGACAGGAGTTCGTTGACGAGCGGCACCGTGTGAAGCCAGTGCGTGGCTTCAAAGGAAGCGAGCCGCACAGTGAAGTTTGTGACACTCAGCAGACCGAGGAACAGCGTCACCCATCCGTAGCCCTGCTTCAGCCAGCGCGCCGGCTGGCTAAGCCGGGTGGGGGTGGGAAATTCCAGGAAAAAGCACAGGCAGAGGTAGCCAGCGGCGCTGCTCCCGATGGTCTGCAAAAGTCCGGCCGGAATGGAGACCCACGGCGGCAGGAGTGCCGACTGGGCACTGCCAAACAGGGTGCTGAGGGAGATGAAGAAAAGCCCCCCGAACCGGGCTGTGGCGTCTTCCCAGCGCAGCCAGCACACGGCCAGACCGACACCGGCGCACAACAGGACGATGAGCGCCGTCTCGATGGTGAAAAAAAACTCCAGCGAAAACCAACTGATCGTCGGGGGAAGCAGCCTGACCTCGACACGGTAAAACTGGCCGTCACGTTTTTTGACCAGCAGGGACAGAACCTTGGTTTGTTCGGCCATCCGCCGCAAACGGGCGTAGTCGCTGAAGGCTTTCAGGGGACGGCCGTCCGGCTGAAAGATTTCGTCGCCGGGTTCAAGTCCGGCCTGCTGCGCAGCGCTTCCCTCCTCGACAAAGCGCACGACGGGTTGGGTTTCCTCCAGAACCAGGCCGGCTGACCAACTGCGCAATTCGGTCACGCCGGAAGCAAGGCGCACCACGACGTAGAAGCCAACCAAGGCGGTCAACAACCACAGGGAAAGTAACGAAAGCGTACGGTGATCCATGGCAAAAAGGTGTTGTGAGCGGCCACAGCCAAGGGTGTCAGGGATGCCTTGGCATCACTGGAGCCTGGTGGATGGCTATGCTGGCAGTGAGTGGAGCAGTTCGTCTTTCTTGCGCGTTGCTTGCGTACAATCTTACAATGAGATTCCCTGCCAAACGCCAAGGCGATGTCGGCGGCAGGTCGGTCGCCCCGGCGGGAACGCTCCCGGTGATGGCCCTTGCATCTGGAAGAGGTTCGGCGCTTATGCGAAGCCGGTTGTTCGTCATCACTTACGCCCTTTTGCTCATTCTGTTCGGGTTTTTCAGCGGGCTGGAAGGGCGTGCCCAGCAGCCGCCGGCTGCGCCACGCCCGGACGAACCGCCAGTTGTCAAAACCACGACCAACCTGGTGACGCTCAACGTCAGTGTCACTGACCCGCAGGGACGCTTCGTGACCGGACTCGATGCCGAGCACTTCGAGGTGTACGAAGATAACGTCAAGCAAACCATCGAGTTCTTCAGTGACGAAGATGCGCCAGTTTCCATCGGCATTGTCTTCGACATGTCCGGCAGCATGCGCGGGCGGCTCAACCGCTCCAACATCGCCCTGCGCAAGTTTCTGGATGCCTGCCACGATGAGGATGAATTCTTCCTCGTCGGTTTCAATCATCAGGCCCGGCTGCTCGTGGACTACACGCCTAATCCCGAACGCATCAGCGGTGCGGTCATGCTGGCCGAGGCCAAAGGGCAGACGGCACTCTATGATGCCGTGTATATCGGGGTCGAAAAACTCAAGGAAGGCCGCCATGGCCGTCGGGCGCTGCTCATCATCAGCGACGGACAGGACAACAGCAGCCGCTATACGTTCCGTGAGGTGCGCCAACTGGTACGCGAAGCCGATGTTCAGATTTATGCCATCGGGATTGCCACAGCCTTCAACGACACCTCTCTTGACCTGCAGGGGCGGTCCATTCTCGACGAAATCACGCGCCTGACCGGCGGACGGGCCTTTTTCCCCAACAGCCAGATGGAGTTACAGGAAATCATCACCCGCATTGCGATAGAGCTGCGCCATCAGTACGGGATTGGCTACACGCCGACCAACCTGGCGACGCTTCCGGTCGGACTCAAACCCAACGAGAAACAGCGGTGGCGCAAGCTCAAGGTCAAGCTCAACCCGCCCAAGGGGCTGCCGAACCTGACGGTCAATGCCCGCGAGGGGTATTATGCGACCTTTGCCACGGAATAAGTCTGCCGTGTTGTGGTTATTATGTACGCCGGTCGCCGGTTGCGGACTGGCTCCGTGTTGCCTTCTATCCGCCCAATCCTGCTGAGGCCTGCCCAATGTCGTTCAAAGCCAAACTCGTCCTCGTTGCTCTCTCCACGGCGCTTGCCCTGTATGCCGTCATTGGTGGTTTGCTGGCCCGGCGCACCAGTGCGGTCGCAAAGGGAAATCCCTACGTCCAGCTCAAAATCTTCAATGAAGTTGTCAAGCACATTGCCAACGATTACGTGGACGAGCCGGACATGGGCAAGGTGCGCATCGGTGCCCTGCGTGGTCTCGCCGAGGGGCTTGACCCCTATTGCGCCTACCTGTTGCCGGAGCAGGTGCAGCGTTTCAAACCGACAACCATGACGGCTGTGCCCTTCGGGATGGTCGTTTCCAAGTACGCTGGCTTTGGCTACGTCCTGGCCGTTGTCCCCGGCTCACCGGCTGCCCAGGCCGGGGTCAAAACCGGCGACATCATCGAGTATGTCAACACCGTGGCGACGCGCGATGTGAGCCTCTATGAAATCATGGAAATGCTGACGGGAGTGGCAGAAGGGGGTTCTATCGAGATTACGGTGCTGCGTTCCGGACGTACCAAGGGTGAGAAACTGACCCTGAAACCCGGCACTTTTCAGTCTCCGGTGACATCGCGCATGGAGTCCCCCGACACCGGTTACATCAAGGTCGGGCTGCTGGCACGTGGCAAGGCAGAACAGGTCATGACGGCGGTGCGCCAACTGCAACAGCGCGGGGCGCAGAAACTTATTCTTGACCTGCGGGAGTCGGCGCATGGCGAACTGTCCGAAGCCGTTGCCTTGGCGAGTGTCTTTGTTCCGTCGGGTGTCGTAGCGCGAACCATCGGTGCTGGCAATACGGTCACAACGTTGGTTGCCAAGCCCGGCGCTGTGACCTTTGAGGGGAAACTTGTCGTGCTGACCGACCGTTCCACGGCCGGCCCCGCCGAGGTGGTGGCGGCGGCCATCCGGGACCATCAGCGCGGGGAAATCGTTGGCGAGAAAACCTTTGGTGCGGGGTCGGAACAGGCGTTGTTCCCCCTGCGCGATGGTTCGGCCCTGCTGTTGACCACGCAGCGCTACGCTCCGGCCACCGGAAAGTCGTTTATGGAAGAGCCGGTCAAGCCTTCCGTTGAGGTGAAGGTAGCCACCATTGAGCCGTCTGTGCCGGACGTGGACACTGAGGCCCCGGCCCCGACCGATCTGCCGGAGGACACCAAAAAGGTCCCGCCGCCCAGTGAGGATGTCATCCTCAAACGCGCTCTGGAAGTGCTCAAAGGCGAATCCAAACAGGCCCGCCAGCCGGCACGTCCCACGGTTGCGCTTCCGAAAGCCGCATAGCAGTGGGAACCATCCCCGGCGCGCCTCCGGTTGGCAGCCGGATGGTTGCCAGCCGGATGACCGGGAAAGACGGGCAGGGGTGGCACGATGAAGCTCGACACCACGCGGCGTTCGCGGGAGGCCATGCGGACGTACCTTGCCGCGGCCTTGGACGGTTGCTACATCGGCGAACCGACCATTTCACCTATCGAAGGCGGACGCACGGCGGCGGAACGCCAGCTCGCCGCCTTTGACGCCCGGCGCTATGCCTCACGCAATCATGTGACCCGCGGACATGTTTCGCGGCTGTCGCCCTACATTCGCCACGGCGTCCTGACCCTGCGGGAAGTGCGCGACGCCATCTTTGCCCGCTTTGGACGTTCCGGTGAAAGCATTTACAAATTCGTCTTTGAACTGGCCTGGCATCAGTTTTGGCAGGAAGTCTATGCCGCGCTGGGCGATGGCATTTACGCTGACATCGAGGACTACAAATTTTCACCGCCGGTCTGGGAAATGACCCTGCCGGAGGATGTGGCGCGCGCTGAAACCGGGCTGGTCTGCATGGATGAAACCCTGCGCGAGTTATACACGACCGGCTACCTGCACAATCACGCGCGGATGTGGTTTGCAGCCTATCTGATTCACCACCGGAAGGTGCACTGGAGCGTTGGAGAGCGGCTCTTTTTTGCGCATCTGCTGGACGGCAATCCACCCCCGAACGCCCTGTCCTGGCAGTGGGTGGCCTCGACCTTCGCCAGCAAGCCCTACTACTTCAACCGCCAGAACATCGAGAAGTACACCGACGGGGTGTGGTGCCGGAAGTGCACCGCCGATTGTCCCTTCAACCGAACCTATGATGAACTGGCAGACATGCTCTTTGAACGGTGAGCGTGGAGTGCGCTGTCCTGACGCCACCGTGAAAAGCCGGCCATCCGGTAATGTCGTCCCGATGAGGTCATGATGCAACGTGTGCGATGGAGCGTCCTGCTCCTGACGGCCCTGGTCTGGGGGGCCGCTCTCGGCTGTGGCCATGTCCCCCGTGATGAAGAAGGAAAACTGCGGGTGGGGCTGGTCTTTGACATTGGCGGCAAGGATGACAAGTCCTTCAATGCCGCCGCCTGGGAAGGGGCCAAGCGCGCCAGCCAGGAACTGCCGATTGTGTTGCGCCATGCCGAGCCGGGCGAGCCCAACAATCTCGAACCCTGCATGCGTGCCTTTGCCGAACGGGGCTATGACCTCATCATCGGAATTGGCTTTGCACAGGGGCCCGTGTTGGCGACCGTGGCCAAAGAATACCCAAACCTGCACTTTGCCATTGTGGATTCGGTCGTGGACCTGCCCAATGTGGCGTCGCTGGTCTTCAAGGAACACGAAGGCAGCTTTCTCGTCGGGATGATGGCGGCCCGCGCCAGCCGTACCGGCAAGATTGGCTTTGTCGGCGGCATGGATATTCCCCTCATTCGCAAGTTTGCCACCGGCTACGAGGAAGGCGCGCGCTACGTCAACCCCAACATCACCGTTCTCAAGAATTTCGTCGGCATTACCGATGCGGCCTGGAACAATCCGGGCAAGGGCAAGGAACTGGCCAAGGCTCAGTATGAAGCCGGCGCTGATGTCGTCTTTCAGGCGGCTGGCAACTCCGGCATCGGAGTTTTTGACGCCGCCGAGGAAAACCGCAAGCTGGCAATTGGCGTGGATGCCAACCAGAACTGGGTCAAACCCGGCTTCATCCTGACCAGCATGGTCAAGCGCGTGGATGTGGCGGTTTACACCATCATCAAGGAAACCCTCGAAAAACGCTTCCGTGGCGGTATCCACGCCTACGGTCTGGAAAATGAGGGCATTGCGTATGCTCTCGATGACTACAACCGGCCCCTGGTTTCCGAGGACACCCTGCGGGAGGTTGAAGCCGCACGGCAGAAGATCATCCGGGGTGACATCCAAGTCACGGATTACATGGCCAACCTGAAATAACCAGCCCGCATGACACAGACCTGTGATGCCATTGTGATTGGCGGTGGGGTCATTGGCCTGGCCATTGCCCGTGCGTTGGCCAGGGACGGGCTGCGCGTCACGGTTTTTGAACGCAATGCCCGTCCGGGCGGTGAAGCGTCGTGGGCCGCAGCCGGGATGCTGGCGCCCCAGGCGGAAGCTGATGCGCCGGGGCCGCTGTTTGACCTGTGCCTGAAAAGCCGTTCCCTCTACACCGACTTTGCCGCCGCCCTCTGGGAGGAAACCCGGATTGACATCGAGCTGTGCCCGGCCGGCACCCTGCTGGTCGCGTCCCAGCCGGAGGATGTGGCCGCCCTGCACGCCAAACTCGACTGGCAGACGGCGGCTGGCTGCCACGCGGAATGGCTGTCGCCCTCCGATGTCCAGAATCTCGAACCACTGGTCAGAAGTCACGGCGCGCTCTACCTGCCGGACGACTGGCAGGTGGAAAACCGGCGTTTGACCCAGGCTCTCATTGCTGCTGTGGCAGCGGCCCAGGTTCCCATCCACTGCCATAGCGATGGACTGACGCTGTGCCTTGAGAAAGGGCGTGTGGTGGGCGTCGAAGTACGGGATGAACGCTGGTCCGCACCGGTCGTCATCAATGCCGCCGGGAGTTGGGCGGCCCAGATGTCGGCAAACCTGCTGGGGCTGCCGGCGCGGGTGATACGTCCCATCCGTGGGCAGATGGTGGCGCTTCAGATGCCGGTATCCCTTCGGTTGCGGCATGTCATCCGCACTTCCCAGGTATATCTCGTGCCACGGCGTGACCAGCGCCTCATCATTGGTGCCACGGTCGAGGATGTCGGCTACGAAAAGGCCGTCACGGCCGGGGGCGTCTGTTCCCTGCTGTCCGGGGCGCTGGCGACGGCACCGCCGTTGGCAGCGGCGTCACTCATCGAAACCTGGGCTGGGTTGCGTCCGCTGGCGATAGACCACCTGCCCCTCATCGGGGAGACATCGCTGGCCGGGCTGTGGTGTGCGACGGGGCACTATCGCAACGGCGTCCTGCTCACGCCCATCACGGCCGAGATTATCCGCTGCCTCGTACAGCAGCTTCCGCCGCCCTGTGAGGTGGCACCGTTTTCACCCAGACGGTTTTCTGCGTCGGCTATGGTATGTTCGGACGCCACGCCACCTGCCTGACTTCGACTGAGAAAAACCACACATGAAAGACACCTACGAAAAAGCCCTGGAAGCCGCCCAATTTCTTCGGTCAAAGCTGCCGGAAGTCCCGGAGATACTGATTGTGCTCGGTTCCGGGCTGGGGGCTTTTGCTGACACGCTCGAACATCCCGTCCACGTGGATTACCGGCTGATTCCCCACCTTCCCACCTCGACGGTGGTGGGCCACTATGGGCGGCAGGTATGCGGTTACAGCGATGGCAAGTGTGTCGCCGCAATGCAGGGGCGGTTTCATTTCTACGAGGGCTATACGCTTCAACAGGCGACGTTTTACCTGCGTGTAGCCAAACTGCTCGGCATTGAAAAACTTATCCTGACCAATGCGGCCGGAGGCATTGACCCCAGCCTGGCGCCGGGGGACCTGATGCTCATCGAGGACCACATCAACCTCATGGCGGCTAATCCGCTTCAGGGGCTGAATGACGAACGTTTCGGGCCGCGCTTCCCGGACATGACCGAAGCCTACGATCCGTCCTATCGGGCCATAGCCCGCGAGGAGGCCGCGCGGCTGGGCATTCCGCTCAGGTCCGGGGTGTATGCCGCCCTGCTAGGGCCGAGTTACGAAACACCGGCCGAGATTCGGATGATTCGCGCCTTCGGCGCCCACGCGGTCGGCATGTCCACGGTTCCCGAAACCATCGTGGCGCGGCACATGGGAATGCGAGTACTGGGGATTTCCTGCATCACAAACCTGGCCGCCGGTGTCCTTGAAAGGCCCATCAATCACGATGATGTGCTTGAAGTGGGCAAGCAGGTTGCCGCCCACTTCACCCAACTGCTGCACGCTGTTATCCGGCGGATGTAACCGGTGTGGTGCTCTCCGGTGTGGGCTGCCGGGCAGAAAGCCGCCGGGGGCAGGGAAACTACGGAGGGAAACTCAGCGGTCGCCAAAAATGGCCGTCCCAACCCGGATGAGGGTGGCTCCTTCCTCAACGGCCACCTCGAAGTCGTGGCTCATTCCCATGGAAAGTTCCGGGAGGTCATCGGAAGGGAATGCGGCTTGCAAAGCGTCGCGCAGTTCCCGCAGGTGGCGAAAGTAGGGACGGACGGCTTCCGGGTCCGGGCAAAACGGAGGAATGGTCATCAATCCACGTACCCGCAGATGGGGCAAGTCCCGGACAGCGGCATACAGCGCCGGCAATGCCGCTGGTTCCACGCCAGCCTTTGTCGCCTCGTCTCCGAGCTTGACCTGAAGCAGCACCGGTTGCGTTTTCTGTCGCTCCTGTGCCAGCCGGTCCAGCCGTTGCGCCAGGGCCGGTGAATCCACGGTGTGAATGAGGTGGAAGTGCTCCACGGCCGGTTTGGCCTTGTTGCTTTGCAGGTGGCCGATGAGGTGCCAGCGGAGTTGCGGCGGCGCGTGGGGGATTTTCGTCAGGGCTTCCTGAACGCGGTTTTCCCCAAAGTCGTGAAGTCCACAGGCGGCAGCGGCGGCAATGGCGTCCAGCGGTTTGGTTTTCGAGACGGCGATGAGCGTCACCTGGTCAGGGCTTCGCCCGGCCCGCCGGCAGGCATCGGCCAGGCGTTCCCGAACCCTGGCAATGTTTTCAGCAATTGTTGACCGGGAAGCCTCGTGGCTCATAGGGTTGACGAACGATCCACGGAAACAACGCGCACCACGGAAACAACGCACACGGCCTATTCACTGACCAGCCCGCGCTCGATTTTTTCCTGATAGGCGGCGGTGTAGCGCGCCCAGGGAATGGCCTCCAGGCGTTTGCGCGGGATTTCTTCGCCCGAACCCTGGCAGATGCCGTAAGTGCCGTCGGCAATGCGTTCGAGGGCGTCTTCCACATCCTGGAGAAGTTGGCGATACTGCTCCGCCTGGCGCGCGGCCAGTTCACGGTTGGCATAGGTTACAGCAGCGTCAAGCGGGTCCTTGACCTCCTCGCTGCTTTCATCGTGGGGTGTCAGGTTAAGCGCCAGTTGCAGCTCACGACGCTTCTGTAGAAGTTTTTCCCGCTGCTGGGACAGAAAGTCCGCGTCCATTGGCAGTTTGCTCCTTGTGTCAGGAATCAAAGCTTTCGGGAAAGCTTTTTTGGACGCGCAAGCCTAGTGAGGCCGCCGGCGAGTGTCAATTTATGTCAGAATCAGCCACCGAAGCGAAAACCGCTTCCGACTGTCTTCCGGTGAGACCCGCCATGCCTGCGGATAGCCTGCCGACCGGCCCGGTCGGCGCCTCTGGTATGCCTGAAGAACGTGACTTGGGGCTTCCGCCCTCACAAAGAACGCTGGCGGTGGACTGGGGCGGGAAGCGCACCGGACTGGCGGTGTGTGACGAACTGGGGCTGCTGGTGCGCCCGCTGGCCGTCTGGCCGACCGGCTCGCGGAAGTCACTCGTGGCGCGCGTGGCGGCGCTGATCACGAAAGAACAGATTGTGCGCTGCGTGGTTGGGCTGTCCCGCCGGCTGGACGGCTCGGACAACCAGGCCACGGCGCAGATTCTGGCTTTTGTCGAAGCCCTGCGCCGGGCGACGCCGGTCGAGGTCGTCACCTGGAATGAGCGGCTCACCTCCGTGGCCGCCGAAGACTGGCTGCGCGAGCAGGGCATTCCACGGGAACGGTGGAAGTCCCGGCAGGATGCCATTGCCGCTGCCATCCTGCTGGAAGACTTTCTATCTGCCCGCGCCCACCGTTAGCCGGTCACGCCCGTCAGCCAGCCCGGAAAGCCATCCGGCTGTCGTCCGGTGGCGTGGCTTCTTACCTGAAAGACTGGAATTTGCCACTGTGCAGGGGGGAGCATGAACTGTGGCATAGCCGCTTCTAAACCACTATCTCTTCACAGCCCCGCCCGATGACCGCCGAAAGGCGGTTCGCTGGCATTCCACCATTTCAGAAGGATATCAGGTGACAGCCATGAAACATTTACGCCTCTCCCCCCTGCGTCGGTGGCTGGCCGTAGCAACAGCTCCACTTATCGCCTTCACCTGTGTGCCGTTGGTCGCCCGTGCCGACCGCGATGCGTCCCGTCCGTCCCGGCCCGTGCTGAAACGAACCGGGCCGGTGGCACCTTCCGCTCCGGCGGCGGCCCCGTCCCGGAGTGGACGCCTGCTGTTTGAGGAAAATCTGGGCCAGCACGCCGGCCCGGTACGCTACAAGATGTTTGGCGGGTCGGTCTTTCTGACTGACCGCGCCGAAGCCTGCATGCTTGTCGAAGCCGGGCGCGAGCCGCTGTGGCGGCCGACCGGCAAAGCGGCCGAAAACCCGCGTTGGAAGACCCTGCCGGCATCGCGTCCGGTGTACCGCGCGCTGCGGATGCAGCCGGTTGAGCGTGAAACCGGACGGCCTGTGCCGCCGGCGGCTTCGGAAGGGATGGTCCGCAGCCCCATTGCCTTGTCGTACTGCAAGGGCGACCGCTCACAGTGGCGCAGCCGTGTGCCGCTCTACCGCGAGGTGGTCTATCATCAGGTCTATCCCGGCATAGACCTTGTCTATTACCCGAAAGATGAACGGCTGACCTACGACTTCCGGGTGGCACCCGGCGCCGATCCCAGCGCCATTCGCCTGCATTTCGAGGGCGCTGACCGGCTGGCTCTGGACCTGGAAGGCAATCTCCACTGTCTGGTCGGACAGCAGACGGTGGTGATGCAGAAGCCGACGCTCTACCAGGAAGTTGCCGGGGAGCGCCGGATCGTGCCGGGGCGCTTTACCCTGACCGGCAACGATGTCGCGTTTGAAATCGGAACCTATGACCGGAATCTGGCACTGGTCATTGACCCGGTGCTGCCGTTTTACTCGACGTACTTCGGCGGCAACCAGGATGATGAAGCCGTCGGCGTCGCCGTCGGGCGCATCTACAACCGGAATGCGCTCACAGCGGCAACCGTCTTTTCATCACCGGATACCATTCCGGTGTTCATTGCCGGCACGACCTTCAGCCCGTCGCTGCCGGTGCCGGTGGGTTCCGGCCCCAACGCCAATAACCCGATCACCGTCCCGGATGTGGACATCTTCGTGGCGCGATTTGAGTTTCGTGCTGATGGAACCGTGCCGGCCAACATTCCCGGTGTCGGCCCGACAAGCCGCTTTGCCCCCTGGAATGACTTTACCAACGGAGGTGAGCCGGACTTCACCTACGATGACCGTGGCGCTGAGAACGGTCTGTCCGCCGTCGTCATCTATGGCGGAACCGGCGATGATGTGTGCACCGGCGTCAGCATCAACGCCAACCAGAATGCCACGGAACAAGTTGATAGTACGTATTTTCGTCCGGCAACCGGCCCTGTGCTCGTCGGGTACACCACCAGCACGAATTTCCCCACCGGCCGGTCAGGGTTGGGGAGCGGCTCCGCCACGACATTTCAATCCACCTTTGGCGGGGGATTTACGGATGCCTTTGCGATGCTGCTGCCCTTCTGCCTCGATGTGGGGGCCGACAACATCACCAGTACCCCCACTTCCCCGATTGCCTACAGCACCTACCTTGGCGGTTCCGGCAATGATCTGGCCTGGGCCTGCGCGGCCGAACAGGGAGGGGGTGGATTTCAGTTTGCGTGGGGCGGGGAAACCGACGGCAATCTGCCTACCAACACCTCATTTGACAGCACCTATGGCGGCGGTGATGCCGATGGTTTTGTGGCGCGTTTCAACCCGGAACTAAACTCGTCGGCTGCCCAGCGGCGGTATGTCACCTACTTTGGCGGTAATGGCTACGACGCCGTCACTGGTATCTCTGACTTCAGCAGTAGTGGCCCACGGGTGGGTGTCACCGGCATCACGGGGTCAGACCCGGAGGCAGACTTCATTGATGCGGGGAGCAACTCCGTAACCAGTGCTGTGAGCGGCGCAGCACGGAACGGGGACTTTGACGCCTTTGTGGCGATGTTCACCGGCAATACAGGACCCTCGCGGGAGTTTTCCATGTATCTTGGGGGGAACAACGACGACTGGGGCATGGGCATTTATGCCCGTCGGCGCGGCGTAAGTGGTGGACGGTATGTTGTCCACGTTGCCGGTCTGACCGATTCGACCACTGCCGGTTTTGGGGTTCCCCTGTCTGGATCGCTATCAACGGCCAACAAGGGTGGTATAGATGCCTTTGTCACCCAGATAAGCTGGGACGGCAACGACACTGCGCGCACCGTACAGTATTTCGGCTACCTTGGAACCACCGGGGATGACGAAGCCTACGCGCTGGCCACCAGTGAGCAGTCCGGGCCGACCAACTCGATAGTCTATGTCGGTGGCATTTCCAACGGCACCACGGCCTTTACGCCGGTGGGTATCGGTACTGGACTGCCCAACTTTGCCAATGACTTGCTTTACCCGGCATCCAGTTCGACAATACCGGTCAGCCGTGGTTTTCTGGCCCGGATTTCGGCTGTCAATGAAGGCGGTACAAACCTGCCGGCGACCCTTCAGAACCTCGTCAATGTTGGCGGGCGCACCTTTGCCACCGGCGCGCAGCCGATCCAGCGGGTGCTCGGCATTGCGCCCTATCTGGTGGCGCCGGCGTCGGAAAATCGGGGCGTGCTGTTTTTCACCGGCTCGACCAATGCCAACAATGTCCTGCCCGCCTCCCCACCAGCGCCCTACAACGTGTTTCAGGACACCCGGGCCAACAACACGAGTGACCGCAAGGATGCCTATCTGGGTTCGGTGCGGCTGACGCCCTAGTGACCGTCTCCGGCAACCGCCGGTTGTCTGACCTGCCTGACCGCCAGGGAGTCCCCTCCCTGGCGGTTTTGTTGCTTGCCAGAGGTGACGTGGAACCACTACTGTTATGTCTCTAACGTTTCTTTTCCGGTCCGGCTTTTTCTTTTGGCAGTGGAGTATCGCCATGTCCGGTCTTTTCTCTGGCTCGGCCCTGGAAATGTTCTGCTGGGGGCTGGCGCTGTTTTCGACGACGCTGCTGGTCCTCAAGCTGACCGTCGGGACGCTTCTCGATGGTCTCGACGGCCATCTGGACGGCCACTTGGCAATCTTTGGTGCTGATGACCCTTCCGGCGCTGGCGGCGGCCTCAAGGCGATCCTGGTCGGACTGATGGTGACGGGCTGGAGTGGCGTGATCTGCTTCCAACTCACCCGCCTGTCGCCGCTGATGGTGCTTGTCACGGCGCTCAGCGCCGGGGTGATGACCTTTACTTCAGCCGTGTGGCTGCTGCGCCGGGTCCGCCATCTGGAATCCGACGGAACGCTGCAACCGGCTAACGCCATTGGCCGGTTTGGGACGGTCTATCTCACGATTCCCGCCCAAGGAAGTGGCACCGGGCAGATTCAGATTGAAATCCAGGGACGCCTGGCCACCTTGGAAGCCATCACCGACGGCCCGGCGATTCCCACCGGGACAAGGGTTTTTGTGATTGATACCGGTCAGGGGGTGCTTCGGGTTTTGCCGGAGCAGGCGCTTGACCCCCTGCCGGAAACTGGCGCTCACCCATCCGCTTCAGATGTGCCGGTGGCTTCCCACCGGACTTCCAACTCCGTAACCACTTCATCCACCTGAAAGGAGAGGTAACGCCATGCCGGACATCGGTGGTATGAGCACCGCGCTGCTGGGCATCATCTTTGCGTCGGTTGTCGCCCTGCTCATTCTTCTGTTCATCATTGTCAGTCAGTACAAACGCTGTCCCTCGAACCGCATCCTGGTCATTTACGGTAAGGTTGGCGGCGGGCGCAGCGCGCGCTGCATTCACGGCGGCGGGGCCTTTGTCATCCCCGTCATTCAGGATTACCAGTTCCTGAGCCTGCAGCCGATGCCGATCGAGATCAACCTCACAGGGGCGCTCTCGAAACAGAACATCCGCGTCAATGTGCCGAGCACCTTCACCGTGGCCATCTCGACCGACCCGCGGATTATGAACAACGCCGCCGAGCGGCTTCTGGGGTTGGATGAGCGCCAAATCAAGGAACAGGCGCAGGAAATCATCCTGGGGCAGTTGCGGCTGGTCATTGCGACGCTGACGATTGAGGAAATCAACCGCGACCGCGAAGTGTTTCTCCAGCAGGTCAACAAGAACGTGGCGGCTGAGCTGCACAAGCTGGGACTGGAACTGCTCAACGTCAACGTCCGCGACATTACGGATGCGTCCGGTTACATCGAGGCGATTGGCAAGAAATCGGCTGCCGAAGCCATCAACAAGGCGCGCGTTGAAGTCGCCGAGCAGGAACGGTTTGGGGCCGTAGGCGAGGCCAAGGCCGTCCGTGAGCGTACGGTGCAGGTGGCGCTCGAAACCACCGAGACCGAAAAAGGGCAGAAAGAAGCCGAGCGGGAGATGCGGATTGCCACCTCCCAACTGGAAGCCGAAGCCGCCATTTCCGAAGCCCAGGCCAACCGCAAGAAAACCATCGAGATTGCGGCCGAGCGGGCCGAAGCCGAAGTCGGTCTCAAACGCGCCGAGGCACAGCAGCGTATCTCGGTTGCGGAGTTGGAAGCCGAAACAGCGGCCAAGGAAAACGCCTCACGCGCGACCGTCATTGAGTCCAATGCCACTCTGGCCGAGCGCCAAGCCATGGCGCAGCAGCGGGCGGAAGTCGCCAAAGCCAATGCCGAGCGGGAAATCCTCATTGCGCAGCGCCAGCGTGAGACGGCTTTGCTGGAAAAAGAAGAACTCGTCCGCCAGGAAATCGAAAAACTCAAGCGGCAGGTGGATGCCGACGCCGAAGCCGAACGCATCCGGCGCGTTGCACAAGGCGAAGCCGATGCCATTCTGCTCAAGTACAAGGCGGATGCCGACGGTCTGAAGCAGCTTCTGCTCGCCAAAGCCGAGGGCTACCACAACATCATCCGCGCCTGCGGCAACGATCCCAACACGGCCGCCAAGCTGCTGCTGCTTGAAAAGCTCGAAGCCATTGTGGACAAGCAGGTGGAGGCCATTTCCAACCTCAAGATTGACAAGATCACCGTCTGGGATGGCGGCAACGGCGATGGCAGTGCCACTTCCCAATTCATCCGCAACTTTGTTTCAGCCCTGCCGCCACTCCAGGAAATTGCCCGCCAGGCCGGTATGGAACTGCCGGCCTACCTTGGCTCAATAGTGGAATCGGGAGCGAACGGCAAAACCGAAAAGGCCCTGCCGCGTCCGGCGGTGACGCCGGCCGCGAAGCCGCCAGCAACGAAAGAAGGGTGACGACACAAGCCATTCTCGACCAACTCGATGCCTGCGCCGAACGCCTGGCCTTTCCAATGCTGGATGCGCCGGGCTTCCGGCTGGCCGCCGCCCGGCTGCATGCCTACCGGGATGATTCCCGCTGGGCCCTGCTCATCGAAACCCTTGGGTGTCACGAGTTTGGCGCCGGACACGAGGCCATTGACAACTGCCTGCATGTTTACGGCAGCAGCCTGCATCGTCCGCCGGGTGTCCTGGCGGAGGATTACCTGTTTCCCACGGCCGATGGCGACGAAGGTCCGACCTTCGATGACCGGCAGTATGTCCGCCGGACGGCGCGCACCCTGCGCATCCGGGGGCGGTCGGTGCCGTTGCCGGATCAGTCACCGCTCTATGATCTGGAGAGCCGTCCGCTTGCCTACGGCCGGCGGTGGCGGGATTACGAGCTGTTGCGCTGGCTGGTTGCTGGGCACCGGGCTGAACTGCTGTCCACGGAAGCCGAACGGCGGGCGCGGGTGCCAGCCGATCTGCCGGAAGTGCTGACGCTTGATGCCTGGCACCATCCCGATCTGGGCAGTGAAGTCCTGCCCAGTGCCTCCGAAACGTTTTGTCAGCTTGCTGAGGTGCTGGCCACCGGGGATGTCACCCGCTATCGTCCAATGCAGCCTCCCAATACCCACTGGTCATGTTGGCCGGCCGGAGTGTGACCTGTGCCGTTGACCAAGGCTGTTGTCCAGGATCGTCCGCGTATCCCGCCCCGAACACCCGGCGACTATGTGGCGCTGGTGTGGGCTACGGGGTTGTTCTCCGGGTTTTCACCCGTGGCGCCCGGAACGGCCGGCTCGGCTGTAATGGCAGCGCTCTACTATGCCGGCGGCAGGCTGGGATGGTTTCAGCCCTTCGCCCTGGACACTCTGGTGTGGCTGCTGCTGGTTGCCGTGGTCGTCAGTTATTCCGGTGGATGGGCGGCCGAACGCGCCGAGCATTTTTTCGGGGCCAAGGACCCGAATGAAGTCGTGGTGGATGAGTTTGCCGGGCAGCTCATCACCTATCTTTTTCTGCCGCTTGTCCCGCAACTGGCCGGCCGGGCGTGGGCTTTTGAGCTGTGGACGCTGGGTGGGTTTCTGCTCTTTCGTCTGTTCGATGTCATCAAACCCTATCCGGCCCGCCGGTTTGAGGCCCTGCGGGGCGGGTTGGGCATCATGGCCGACGACATCGTAGCCGGCATTCAGGCCGGGCTGGTGCTGCTGCTGTGCGCCAAAGGAATGGCACTCTGGCTCGGCGCTGCCGGTTGAGTGGCTGCTTTCTGAAAAAACCATGGCCAAACAGAGTGAAGAACCGCACTTGGGACGCTGGGAGTTATTCATCCAGGCGGTCATCCTGTTGTCGCTGGTGGATTTTGCCCTTGAAACCCTCCCCAGTCTGAGTCCGACCCAGCGCCGCCTGCTGGAGTGGTTTGAGGTGTTCTCGGTGGCGGTGTTTACGGTGGAATATGTCGTCCGCGCCGTCGGGTCGCGCCCGGCGGTCAAGTACCTGCTGAGTTTTTACGGTATTGTGGATTTGGTCGCGATTCTGCCCTTCTACCTGGGGTTGGTCGTGGATTTGCGCGCCCTGCGCGCGCTGCGTTTCCTGCGGCTGCTGCGGATTCTCAAGCTCACGCGCTACAGCCAAGCGTGGCGACGCTTCCACCGGGCACTGATCATTTCCCGCGAAGAACTGATTTTGTTTGCGGCCACGGCCTTGATTCTGATTTACCTGGCGGCGGTGGGGATTTACTACTTCGAGCATGAGGCGCAGCCCGAAGTTTTTGCCTCGATATTCGACGGTTTGTGGTGGGCGGTGGCCACCCTGACCACAGTGGGCTATGGCGACAGCTATCCCGTTACGGCCGGCGGGCGGTTTTTTACCTTTGTCATTCTGGTCATCGGTCTGGGGATTGTGGCCCTGCCCTCCGGCATTGTGGCCTCGGCACTTTCCAAAGCCCGCGCCGAAGAGGATGAAGCCGCCCGATGCGGAAAAACCGGCGACCCATGGACAGATGAAACTGATGCGGACTGACTGGCTGCGGCCAACCGGGAAAGCATCAGCGGGCTGCTGCCTGCGGCTGCCAGGCGCGTGCCTGGGACAGCACTTCGGCAAGGCGTTCCCGCACACCGGCCGCCTTTGACCCGGCGGCCGCTTCTGCATCCCGAAGACGCGCCTGGACGGTAGCCTGTACAACCGGGCTGGCGCCAGCCGCGCGAAAGTGCGTTTCGGCCTGTAAGCAGGCGGCAAAGACGAGTTCCGTGGGCGCGCTCTGGCGGGCCATGAACAGCGCGTACTCAAACCAGGCCGCTCCCTGTGCCAGGTCTTCCTGGCTCTCAGCGGCCAACTGAAGTGCCGCGTGATGTTCGGCCGCGGCCATATCCAACTGGTTACGGCCGGCATACAGGCCGGCCCGCCGGGTTGCGGCCGTGCTTGCCAGTCCGGGGAAGCCTTTGGCAGGGGCTGTTTCCCGTACCTGGGTGTAGAGACGTTCTGCGTCGGCGGTGCGACCGGCCGCCGCCTGGCTGTCGCCGAGTTTGAGCGTCCATTCAAGCCGCTGGCGGTCATCGGCCGCTGGCGCACGCAGCGCCTGTTCGTAGGCCCGGATGGCATCCGGTACGCGGTTGGCGCGCATGTAGGCGTCGCCAAGGTTGGCCCAGGCCATGGTCTGTCCCTCCGGGTCAAGCTGCACGGCCCGTTCCCAGGCGGCAATCCCGGTTTCTTCCTGTCCCCGTCGTGCCGCCAGCGTCCCCAGGTTGACCAGCGCCCGGACATCGTTGGGCAGGTATTCGTGGAACGCCTGATAGTGCCGGTACGCCGCATCGTATTCGCCCTGTTCAATGAGCATCTGTCCCAGGATGGACTGGCTTTCTGCATCGTAGGGATTGATGGCGATGGCGCGTTCCAGAGCCTCACGGGCGCGCAGGCGGTCGCCTTCGGCCAGTGCCAGCCGGGCCAGCCGTGCCGCCACCAGCGCATCGTTTGGATTGAGTTTCAGCGCCTGACTGAGAGCCGCCGCATCGGTGACACGCCCACCCAGGACGAATTTGAACACATCCAGTCCGGCCAGAAGCCCCAGCCCAACCACGGCGCCGGCCAGGGCGAAACGTCGCCACCATGGGCTGAAACGTCCGCTTCCGGCTGCATCGGCACTTGGGGGCTGTGTCTGGTCCTGCACGAGAACGGCGGCAATCTGTGGCTCGCGGAGTTTCCACACTGCGCCGTCCAGAATGAAATGGTGGATGTTGATAAGGGCAGTGAAGGCCAGGAAGCTGGTGGTGAAGTCCAGACCAAACCACAGGCTGGCCGCCCAGGGGCCGGGAATGAACAGGGCAATGCCGACGGCAAACAGGACAGCGGCATAGCGCCAGGGCTGCCACTGCGGGCCCTGTTCCCGGCGCGCGTAGTAGGAGGTAATCCAGAGGTACTGGGCCGAGTGCAGAAGCGCCAGCATGCCGGAGCTATAACGGACCTGAAAGACGGCTTCACCGACCAGGACAATGACGGCTGCCGGGATGAACCACAGGGCTTGGGTTGCCAGCAGGGCGAGGGTGGGGCCCGTGGCTGACCAGGGGTGCTGGCGGAACAACTTTCGTCCGATAACGAGAGTTATGGCGAGAAAGGACGCGCCCAACACGACAATAGCCGCTTTGACCACCGCCGGTGGCAGCCCGGCCGACAACAGCAACGGATCGGCCGAAGGGCCGCGGTTGAAAGCCAGCAGCAGCATGACGTAGGGCAGGACAAAGGCCGCCCACAGCCAGCGTGTGGTGGGCCGGTCCAGCGCCGTCAATCCATGGCGGCGGGCAAACATCAGGGCAATGCCGTAGTTCTGCCCCGTGTAGTGCCACGGGCTCCAGAACACATAGAGCGTGAACACCCAGGCCAGCAGCGGTGGATGCGCATGCACGAGGAGCAGACCGGCCAGAGTCAGCAGTCCAGACCAGGCCAGCACCTGCCGGTAGCGCCGCCGGTCAGCCGGTTGGGCGCAGGCGCGATACCACGTCGCCGCATAGTGTGGGTAGTTACACACCAGCGCCAAGGCATAAAAAGCCGTGGCGAAGCCGCCGGCAAAGTATGGCTCGACCCAGTAGGTGATCAGCAGCAGCGGCAGCGACCACAGTCCGCAGCCGATGATGAGGTCGGTTGGTGCGCCGTAGAGCCAGCGGCGGGAAGCCGCAGCCGTTGTCCGGGTCTCCAGAGTTTGTTCCGCAACAGAGAGCGTGGTCATGGCGGTCAGACTTCAAACCGATACGGGATGGAGAGCATGGCAGGTTGACCGGAAAAGTAAGCCTTGCCGCGGCTCCATGTCAGCAACAATTTGCATCCGGCTGCCAGCCGGGTAACTCCCGGAGATCAGGCATCGTGCCCGGTCATCGAGTCCGGGCGGGTTTCATCGTCTGCGACACAATGCTAAGGTAGCCAAAGGCACCCCATTCAAACGGCAACTTGTTCTGGAACGTCCGTCATGGAAGCGGCCCGTAGCCATCCCGAACCAATCCAGTCTGGAGAAGTGTCTGACCGGAAAGCCTGGCAGCGGCACTACCGGGCGGTGCGCGCCGTTTCCGAAGCCATCTGCCAGCCGTTGGAGACGGAAGACTACGTCGTGCAGCCAATGCCGGATGCCAGTCCGCCAAAGTGGCATCTGGGTCACACGAGCTGGTTTTTCGAGACCTTCATCCTCAAATCCGGCCTGGCGGATTACCGGCCCTTTCATCCGCGCTACGACTACATTTTCAACTCGTACTACGAAGCGGTTGGGGCGCGGCATCCGCGACCGCAGCGTGGGCTGCTGACGCGCCCGACGGTACGCGAGGTCTATGCCTACCGCGCGCACGTGGATGCTGCTGTCGAGCGGTTCATCGCCCACAGCGACACGCGCACCTGGGTGGCCCTCCAGCCCATTCTGGAGTTGGGCCTGCACCACGAGCAGCAGCACCAGGAGCTTTTGCTGACGGACATCAAGGCCATTCTTGCCGCAAATCCGCTTGATCCGGTGTACCGGCCGCAGCCTCTGCCGTCGCCAGTGGAGCAGTTGTCACCCACCGGTGACTGGCACATTGTGGAGGGCGGCCGCTATGCCATCGGCCATGCCGGCCGCGGATTTGCCTTTGACAACGAAGGGCCGCGCCACGACGTGCTGCTGCGTCCCTGCCGGATTGCCGCCCGGCCCGTAACCAACGGCGAATTTCTGGCCTTCATGGCCGACGGCGGCTACAGGCGGCCGGAGTTGTGGCTGTCGGACGGTTGGGCAGCAGTGACGGCGCGCGGCTGGGAAGCGCCATTGTACTGGCGGCCGACGGCCGACGGCACGTGGGAGACCATGACCCTGCATGGGGTGCAGCCCGTCGCCCCGTATGAACCTGTCTGCCACATCAGTTTTTACGAGGCCGACGCCTATGCACGCTGGGCTGGAAAGCGCCTGCCGACAGAAGCCGAATGGGAAGTCGTTGCCGCCCGCCTGCCGGTGACAGGTAACTTTTACGAATCCGGCGCGCTGCATCCACGGCCTGTTTCGGTCTCGGCCGCGTTCTACGGTGATGTGTGGGTGTGGACAGCCAGCCCGTACGTGGGGTATCCAGGATTTCGGCCTGTGTCCGGCGCACTGGGTGAGTACAATGGCAAGTTCATGTGCAACCAGATGGTGTTGCGTGGCGGTTCCTGCGCCACGTCGCTGACCCACATCCGCTCCACCTACCGAAACTTTTTTCCGCCGGATGCGCGGTGGCAGTTCACTGGTGTTCGGCTGGCGGAGGATATGTCATGAGTCATCCCCGACCCGGACAGGCGGCGCGCCCGTCCTACGGTTACATCGTCTCTTTCCACGACCTGCACCCGACGCCAGCAGACTTTCGGGAAGAAGTGCTGGCCGGATTGCTGCGTGTGCCCAAGGCCCTGCCGCCCAAATTCTTCTATGACCGGCGCGGCTCGGAGCTGTTCGATGAAATCTGTCAACTGGAGGAG
Source organism: Chloracidobacterium sp. N (assembly GCF_018304765.1). Taxonomy (NCBI): domain Bacteria; kingdom Pseudomonadati; phylum Acidobacteriota; class Blastocatellia; order Chloracidobacteriales; family Chloracidobacteriaceae; genus Chloracidobacterium; species Candidatus Chloracidobacterium aggregatum. The sequence goes on along the minus strand of NZ_CP072642.1, from coordinate 1,541,047 downwards.
TATTACCTGACCCGTGTCGAGACGGGACTGCTGGAACGCCATGCAGCCGAAATGGCCCGGTTCATCGGTGAAGAGGCGCTGCTGATTGAGTACGGCAGCGGAAGTGGCCGCAAGACCCGTATTCTGCTCGAACACCTGCCGGGTCTGGCGGCCTATGTGCCGGTGGATATTTCCAAGGAACACCTGCTGGCCGCCGCCACGGAACTGGCGCAAGCCTATCCCTGCCTGCGGGTGACACCGGTGTGCGCCGACTATACCCGCGAAATGGAGTTCCCGGATTTCGAGGAATTTTTCTACCGGCGGCGGGTGGTGTTCTTTCCCGGTTCGACCATCGGCAACTTTACTCCACCGGAAGCAGAAACGTTTTTACGCCATGCGGCAGAAGTGGCGCGGCCCGGCGGCCTGCTGCTCATCGGCGTGGACCTGAAGAAAGACCCCACGGTGATTGATGCAGCGTACAACGACGGGCAGGGAGTGACGGCGGCGTTCAACCTCAACCTGCTTCAGCGGATCAACACCGAGTTGGGCGCGGATTTCGACCTGCGCCTGTTTGAGCACCGTGCCTTTTATGACCCGGCGCATGGACGGGTTGAGATGCACCTGGTCAGCCGACAGGCGCAGACGGTTCACATCGGAGAAACGACCATCCCGTTTGCGGCCGGCGAGACGATCCACACGGAAGATTCCTACAAGTACGATCTGGCCGACTTTGAGCAGATGGCCGCACGCACCGGGTGGACGCGCCAGATGGTGTGGCAGGATGAGCAGGGCTATTTTGCCGTGGGGCTTTTTGCTGTCGGCCAGACATTCAGTTGAGGCTGCTGCGGCTCACAAGGTGCAGAACCCCGCCGCAGGACCGATGCCTTGAGCGGTCCGTGGAAGTCCCGTGAAACTGTCGGTTTCGCGGCTATCATGGGCAGGTGTCCCCCAAAACGGCTGCCGTGACCTGCTAGCGCAGGCGTGCCATATCACCGTTGCGCCGGACATCCGGGTGGAGGTTTTCCTGCGGATGGCCGGCCGGGCTTTGTTCGTATGCGCCTGGAGAAGTCGAGTTGTGGGGTCGGTTTCATCGCGTCGCGGCGTGGTGTGCCCGAGCGGGGCGTGGTGGAGGCGGCGCTGCACGCCCTGCGCTGTGTTGAGCACCGGGGCGCCTGCGCTGCGGACGGACGCACCAGCGATGGCGCGGGCCTGCTGACCGACCTGCCCTATGCCCTCTTTGGCTATCCGCCGGAAAGCATCGCCGTTGCCTTTCTCTTTCTGCCGGCAGAGCCGGCACGCAGCGCCCGCGCCTTTGACATTCTGGCCGAGACCTTCGATTTTCATGACCTGCACGTACTGGAGAGTCGGGATGTCCCCACCAATCCGACCGTGCTGGGGCCCATTGCCCGGCAACTGCTCCCGACGCTGAAACAGGCCGTCATCAAACGCCCACCGCAGGCCCGGACGCTGACCGCCTTCGAGCGCCTGCTCTATGCCGCCAAGCAGATGACCCGCAAACGCTGGCGCAAGCAGGGGCTGGACACGAGCTGTTTTTTTGCCTCCCTTTCGCCAACAACCATTGTTTACAAGGCGCTCGTGCGCGCGGGCGACCTTGACCGCTTCTATCTCGATCTGCAGCACCCAACCTTTGTTTCCCGGTTTGCGCTCTTTCACCGGCGCTTCAGCACCAACACCCGGACGGCCTGGGACCGCGCCCAGCCCTTCCGACTCATTGCCCACAACGGCGAAATCAACACGATTGCCGGAAATCGGGCCTGGGCCTACTCGCGGGAACGGTCACTCGGCCTCGAAGCCGGCGAACTGCTGACGCACGGAAACATCAGCGACACCGGCAGTCTCAACGAAATGATCGAGGCGCTGCGCTATCGGAGCGGCGTTCTGAGTCTGGCCGAGGCGCTGGCCATCGTCATGCCGCCGGCTGAAAGTGACGCCTACCACACCTTCTGGGGAAGGGCCCTCGAACCCTGGGACGGCCCTGCCATCGTCGCCTTTGCTGACGGACAGGTTGTGGGCGCACGCCTGGACCGCAACGGCTTTCGTCCGGGCCGCTGGACGGAGACCAACGACGCTTTTTATCTGGCGTCCGAAGCCGGGGCCTTTGCCGTGGATGAGGGGCAGGTGCGTGCCAAAGGCGCGCTGCATGCCGGAACAGGCGTGGTAGTGGACTTGCGTTCCGGCAGCGTGACCTTTATCGAGCCGCGCACGCCGGCGCTGGCTTCCGGCGCGGTCTTTGACCCGCGTACTCGCTCTCTGCCGCCAATGCCGGCTCCAACGGCGGTACAGTTCAGCCATCTGGCGCGGGCTTTTGGTTACACCTACGACGACGTGCAGACATTTCTGGCCCCTATGGCCGCGACGGGCAAGGAACCGCTCGGCTCCATGGGCGACACGGCGCGTCTGGCCGTGTTGTCCGATATTCCACGTCCGCTGTTTGACTTTTTCTATCAGGATTTTGCCCAGGTGACGAATCCGCCGGTGGACTACCTGCGGGAAGCTCTGGTGATGAACACGACGGTTCATCTTGGCGCCAAGCCCAACATCTTTGCGCCCAAGACGCTGGTGCCGCCGCCGCCCGCCATCGAGCTTTCCGGTCCCGTACTTTCGCTTTCCGGGATGGCGGCGCTGCGGACAGGGCTGGGGACGACCCGGCTGGGCGTACACATTGCCGAACTGGACGCCACCTTTGCCAGATCGGACGGCGTGGAGGGCCTGCAAACGGCATTGGCCGAACTCCAGCGACAGGCCTTGAACCTGACCGAGCATGGCGCTTCGGTGCTCATCGTCAGCGACCGGGGCATCAGTCCGCAGCGGGTTCCAATACCGAGCCTGCTGGCGTTGCGCGCCATCGTCAACGGCCTCAACGAAGCCGGGATGCTGCTCGATACGTCCCTGGTCATCGAGACGGGCGAGGTTCGCACGGCACACCACGTCGCTGCGCTGATTGGCTTTGGAGCGGCAGCGGTGTGTCCCTGTGTGGCGCTCGACTGGGCGCGCTTTGGTCAGCATCCCAAACTGGACGACCTCGACGCTGACCGGCGGGAACAGCAGCTTGTTCAGGCTTTGACCGGTGGCGTGCTCAAAATCATGGCCAAGATGGGCATTTCTGTTTTGGCCAGCTATCAGAATGCCCAGCTTTTTACCCCGGTCGGGCTGGGGGCGCGGCTGCTCGCCGAGTTCTTTCCGGGCAAGGACAGCCGCCTGGGCGGCCTCGAACTGGAGGACCTCGCCCGTCAGCAGCTTGCCCAGCATGCCGACTGGTGTGCGGCGGCGGACACGCTGGATTGGCGCGCGCTGCCGCGCCACTTCCGGTTCAAGGAAGACACTCAGGGCCGGCAGGGCGAGCAGCACGCCATGACGACGGCGCGGGCGCGGCTGGTGCATGCCTTCGTCCGTGACCCCTCGCCGGAGCGGTATGCCGCCTATCTGGCTTCCGGGGCCCATCACGAGCCGGTGAGCCCACGGCATCTGCTCACGATTCGTTCCGTCGGCGCGCCACTACCCCTGGAGCAGGTTCAGTCCCGGCAGGAAATCGTGCGGACGTTCGGCACGGGCGGAATGTCCTTCGGCGCCATCAGCGCCGAGTCGCAGCGCGACTTGATTCTGGCGATGCAGCAGCTTGGCGGGCGCAGCAATAGTGGAGAAGGGGGAGAGAATCCCTACTACTTCACGGCTGGTCTGACGGCCAGCACCAAACAGATTGGTTCGGCGCGGTTTGGTGTGACCGCGCGCTACCTGGTAACGGGGCGCGAAATCCAGATCAAAATGGCCCAGGGGGCCAAGCCCGGCGAAGGTGGGCAACTGATGCGGCACAAGGTCACGCCCGAAATTGCCCAGGCGCGCTATGCCACGCCCGGCATGGATTTGATTTCGCCGCCGCCGATGCATGACATCTACAGCATCGAAGACCTCAAGCAACTCATCGAGGAACTCAAAAACCTGCATCCGGGCGCGCGGGTCAGCGTCAAGCTCGTTGCCGGAAACAACATCGGCACGATTGCCGTGGGGGTGGCCAAGGCCGGAGCCGACATCATTCACATTGCCGGCGGCGATGGCGGAACGGGCGCAGCCGGACTCATTTCCATGGCCCATGCCGGGTTGCCGTGGGAAATCGGACTCGTTGAAGTCCATCGCGCGCTCTGTGAAGAAGGGTTGCGCGGAGCTGTGACCCTGCGGGTGGACGGTGGGTTGTCCAGCGGGCTGGATGTCGTTCTGGCCGCGATTCTGGGCGCTGAGGAATTTGATTTCGGCAAACTGGCGCTGGTCGCCCAGGGGTGCATCATGGCGCGCATCTGCGAAACCAACCAGTGCCCGGCCGGGATTGCCACCCATGATCCACGGCGCAAAGCCAAGTACACGGGACAGCCGGAACATGTCGTGCACCTGTTTGAGGCCATTGCCGATGACGCGCGTCAATGGTTGTCCCGCGCCGGAATTCCGACGTTGAACGCGGCTGTCGGGCGAACTGACCTTCTCATGCCGCACCCGCGTCATGTTGACCGCGTGGCAGAGCGCCGCCTGGACTTGTCCTTTTTCCTGACACCCCCGCTGCCATTGCCGCTGCCTGTACCACGTGCGCCGTTTCAGGTGGGGGCACTCAACCAGCGGATTCTTGATGACGTGCGCGCCGGGCTGGGCGCATCCCCGCCGGTGTCTGTTTTCGACTACCCGATCACGACCCGTGACCGCGCCGTACCGGCCACGCTGGCCGGCTGGCTGGCGGCAGAAGCGCATGCACGGCAGTTTCCGGTGGCTGAAAGTCCGTCCGCGCCGGCTCCCCAACGGGTGTTTCCGCCGCCGCCCATCACGCTGCGCTTTACCGGCAGCGCCGGACAGGGCTTTGGGGTGTTTCTGACCGATGGCCTGCGTCTGGGTTTGCAGGGCGAAGCCAACGATTCCGTGGGGAAGGGAATGAGCGGGGGGAAAATCGTCATTCGTCCCCATCCGCGCTGGCGGGACTCCCTGCGCAGCGACGTTGAAACCAATGCCATTATTGGCAATGCGGCACTGTATGGGGCGACGGGTGGGACGCTGTATGTCGCCGGTTTTGCCGGCGACCGGTTTGCCGTACGCAACAGCGGAGCCACGGCCGTTGTGCACGGCGTGGGCCTGCACGCCTGTGAGTACATGACGGGCGGGCTGGTCGTCATTCTGGGGCCAACGTCGAAGAATCTGGGCGCCGGTATGACCGGTGGCAAAATCTATGTCTATGGCGGGGCGCCGGAGACGCACGTCAACCGGGCATTCCTGGAGGCGTCTGCACTGTCCCCGGAGGAACTGACGGCCCTGCACGCGCTGCTTGTGGATTTCATGGTAGAAACGGAAAGCCGCGCCGTGCAGGACCTGCTGGAGACGTGGGAAGCCCATTCCACGCGCTTTGTGGCCTATCTTCCCCGCCGGCAGGAAGCGTAAGCCCGCTGTCCTGCACCGTCACCCCGGCTATGGACGAACACTACCGGGTGGCAAACCATTCCTGGCTGCGTGCCAAGCCCCAGTGATGACCTATGGCAAAGGACAACTCATTCGACATCGTTTCACAGGTTGATCTGGCAGAAGTCACCAATGCCATCAACCAGGCTATGAAGGAAATCGGTCAGCGCTTCGACTTCAAAGGCAGTCAAAGCCAGATTGAACTCGAAGGCCGCGACATCGTTCTGGTGTCGGACGACGAATACAAGCTCAAAAGTGTCGTAGACATTCTCGAATCCAAGCTCATCAAGCGGAATGTGCCCCTCAAGGCGCTGAGCTATGGAAAGATCGAGCCGGCGGCCGGTGGAACCGTCCGGCAGCGTGTGACCCTGCAACAGGGCATTCCAACGGAAAAAGCCCGCGAAATCGTCAAGTTCATCAAGGACACGAAAGCCAAGGTCCAGGCCGCCATCAACGGCGACATGGTGCGTGTCAGCGGTAAGGACCGGGATGTGTTGCAGGAAGTCATCGCCCGGCTGCGCGCCCACGATTTCGGGATTGACATGCAGTTTACCAACTACCGCTCGAACTAAGGTTCGAGGCCGGCTGAACCGGCGTTTCCTGATGCGCCGTTTTCTGAATACGTCATGGATGGCTTTTTCCTGGCAGCGCTCGTGCGTGAGTTGCAGGACTCACTTGACCGTCTGGATGCCGGGCTTCCGGTCGGCAAGGTGTCTGCCATCGGGCGCGATGCCGTGGCACTCGACCTGCGCCGCCGGGATGGGCGCTGGCTGGTGCTGGCGGCGCGTCCGCACGACAGCCGCTTCTACCTGACGCACCGCCATCCCCAGGAAGCTGACATGTCTGGCGAGCCGCCTTTCGTCGCACGGCTGCGGAAGGCGCTGCGTGGCGCGCGGCTCGTCGGCGTTGTCAAAGTCCCGGCCGAGCGTTCGGTGACGCTGACCTTTGCCGGTTTTGATGAAGCCGAGCAGCCCACCCGCTGGCATCTCCGCCATGACCTGGCCGGACGCTACGCCAACCTGTGGCTGCTGACGGCCGAAGAGCGCGTGGTCGAGGCGCTGCGTCCGTGGCAGGGCCTTCCCGATGCGCCGTACCACCTGCCGCCCACGGCCAGTCCCACCCCCGACGGGTCAGCCATGCCCCCGGAACATCGGCCGCAGACGCCCGCCGAGCTGGAAGCTTTCCTGTCAAACACCCTGCGCGGCTGTCATCGGCGCCTGGTGCAGGAAGTGGTCTTTCGAGCCCGGACGGGCACGCCCTGGGAGGCTTTCGAGCGCGTCCACCGGGAGCTGTGCCATCCACGGGCGTTTTATCTCTATGAGTTGCCGGAAGGCCCGGAGGTGTTTCTGCTTCCGTTGACCCACGAAGCCGGGCTGCCCGTGACCACCTTTGCTTCGGCGCACGAGGCCGTGGCGGCGCTCTATGCCCGACGGGAACACCGCGCCGCACAGGCGTCCCTACGCCGGCAGTGGCAGCACGCCATCACCACCTGGCGCAAACGCCTTGAGCGGGCCCGGCACAAACTGGATGTGGCCGATACACAGGCCGGGGAAGCGGAACAGTACCGGCGGTGGGGTGAGTTGCTGTACGCCAATCTTGCTACGGCCAGGCGCACGGCCGGGGGTGTGGAGGTTGTGGATTACTATGCCGAGCCGCCGTCGGCCCTGGTGATCCCGCTTGAATCCCCCACCGAAGACATCGCCGCGGCGGCCCAGCGGTACTTCCGGCGCTACCAGCGGGCGCAACGCACACTCGTCGCCAACGCCGAACGGCGGGCCGCGCTGGAGGCCGAACTGTCGGCAGCACTGGACTGTGAACGGGAACTGGTCGGGGCCACGGACGAAGCGGCGCTGGCGGACTGTGTGCAGGTTTTGCGTGACCGGGTGCCCTTTGATTTGCAGCCACGCACGTCACCGCCGGCAAACGGGGTGCGCCGTGAAAAGGCTGACCTGTCCGGGCTGCGCCGCTACCGGGGACCCGAAGGGTACGAAATCGTCGTCGGACGTACTGCCCGCGACAATGACCGGCTCACCTTCGAGCTGGCGCGTCCGCATGACCTGTGGCTTCACGCCGCCGATTACCCCGGCGCGCATGTCGTCATCCGCAATCCGCAGCGGCAGGCGGTTCCACCGGCGGTCATTCTGGCGGCGGCGGAGTTGGCGGCCTATTTCTCGCAGGCCAAACAGGACGACTGGGTGGACGTACGGGTGGCGGAACGGCGGCATCTGACGCGCCCCCGCAAGGGCGCGCCGGGGCAGGTGCTTGTGCGTGAGAGTCGGACGGTTCGGGCGATGCCGCGTGAAACGTTGCCGCGCATCGTGTGAGCCGTTTGCTGGCTAGCGTGCGGAGGGGGCAGCCGCGCCCTTACGGGACGGGCGCTGGAAAATCAGCCACAGCGTCACACCGAGCAGCAGGACGCCGGAAGCCAGCCACAGGAAAGCCCAGATGGAAGCCGGAACGCCGGTCATCCGGGCCATATTGGCGGCATCGCTCTGGATACCCGTCAGGGTCGAGATGAAGAACAGCGTTTTGAGGTCCGACAGGGCATCCAGACAACACTGCACAGCCAGGAAATTGACGATGAACTGTCCCCAGTTCGGTTTGGTGAAGACGCCCAGGGCAATCAGGCTGATACCTATGCTGAGTCCGGCCACCCAACTGTAGAGTGTCCCGGTCATGACGCAGACCACGGCCAGCAACAGCACCAGCAGCCCGCCGGCACCAAGCATGCCCCACCGGGCCGGCATCGGGAGGTTCATCCGCAAGCCCCCCAGCAGCAGTGTTGCGGCCAGCGCCAGCGGCAGCACCATGAGCCACGAAGCCTGACCGTTCACGAACAGAATCGTGAGCAGCAATACCAGAATGCCGGACCCGACCAGCAACAGGCTGGTGCGGCCACGGCGCTGCGCCTGATGCAGAAGGAAAACGCCAAACAGCATCGTGCCTAGGTAGCCGGCACTGGCCACAAACACATTCTGCCCGGAGGTCAGGGTCAGCCCGCTCCCGTCCCAGTGAATCGTCATACGGATGACATAGAACCCGCTGAGCAGGGCCGCCAGGGCATGACCGCCTTCATGGATGAAGGTGACGAACATCCGAATCGGGAACGTCACGACGGAAGCAAACGGCACCGCCATCAGCAGCAGGGTCGCCACCGTCGCCAGAATGAGCCACAGAAGAGAGGAGTTGCGGTTTTGTTCAACCGGAATGGCGACGGCCCGCCCTGACGAAAACGAACGGCGGGCTGGAAAGTCATCAGGATGGCGCATGAAGTTTACTCCCGGAACAGGATCGTGGGCTGACGCTAGTATGGACGTTCCTGCCGGTCATGAAAAGTGCCTGGGAGAAAACAGATGTCCTGCCGCCGCACGGCAACAACGCCGGCCGGGTCGGCCAGAAAGGCGTCCCAGTGGTCCTGAAAGGCATTGAGGAGTGCGTCAAGGACGGCCGCGCGCGGCGGCGCAGCTTCGCCAAGCGCCAGGCGCAGGGATGTGGCCGGCTGCCGCAGCCCTTCCGGGAACGAAACCTGCCCGATGTTGACGCCGATGCCGACAATCACGAAGCGGAGTGCCGCGCCGTGCCAGTCGGCTTCAACCAGAATGCCGGCCACCTTGCGTCCATCGAGGAAGACATCGTTGGGTTCTTTGACGGCCAGGCGCGCCGGCGTGCCCACGAACCGCGCCAGCGTGTCATGAACCATCAGCCCGGCAAAGGTGGTGACGTGATGCATCTGGTCGGAAGTCAGACACGGCGGACGGAACAGAAGGGAGACATAGAGCCCCTCTCCGGCCGGCGAATGCCAGGTGCGCCCGTACTGCCCCCGGCCGGCCGTTTGTTCATCCGCGCCGAGGCAGAAACCATCGGGCGCCCCGGCCTGGGCCAGCGCCTTGAGCGCCGTATTGGTCGAGTCCACCTGCGCCAGCCAGCGGACCGTGAACCGCTCCGGCCAGCCTGTGGGGCTGGCCGGAGCGGCGTCTTTATGGGTTCTGGTCCGGCTGGGCAATCTCGATGCCATTGGCGGTCAGCGACGTGCCCAGCGTCCGTTGGAGTTGGGCCACGGCTTTGTTGTAGTCGGTCAGCGCCTGGATTTCGTTGCCACGGGCGATGGAGAGACGGTTCTGGCGGTCGAGAATGAGAAAGGTCGTGGAGAGTCCGGCGGCATACCGCTGCTGTTCACCGCGCAGTTGGGTTTCAGCCGCAATCCGCGCCGCGCGGGTGGCTTCCACGCGCTGGCGGGCCGAGGCAACCGCCTGCAAGCCGTTGCGCACTTCGACCTGAATGCTCTGCTGAAGGTTGCGTTCCTGGGCTTTGAGCTGGCGTCCCGTGGCCAGCGTCCGACCCACAACCGCATTGGCCGTCCGGTTGCGGAAGGTGAAGGAAATGTTTGCGCCCACGGTGTAGGTCGGAAAGTCGAAGGAGAAAAGGTTGTTGAGCGCGGTGCCGTAGCTGCCGATGAAGCGTGGATTGATGAACACTGGCGCGCCGGGGATAGATTCGAGGCGGGATGTACCTGCCAGACCGCTGAGCGTCAGCGCGGTAAACACATCCACCTGGGGTTTGCGCTGATTTTCGGCAAACAGCCGCTCGATGTCGTTGAGTTCCTGCTGCAGGCGGATTTGTTCGAGTTCCGGGCGGTTGCGGATGGCGCTGGCGAGCGCCTGCTGCACATCGAGTTCAACCGGGGTGAAATCCACGTCATCGGTCGGTTCAATGGCCGCCTGCCATTCGTCAGCCTGGGGATCGCCCAGAATGAGCTGCTTGAGCTGGTTTTCGGCCGTGGTGATTTGCTGCAGCGCCGTGATGGCAGCGTTCTTGCGGTTTTCAAGTTCGGATTCATTCTCGACGACGTTGATGGGCGCGCTCGTGCCGACTTCCACCTGGCGGCGGGTGACGGCCAGCGAGATGTCCGCCAGTTCAACGGCGTCCCGCTGGATGTTCAGGTTGCGGATGGCGAAGACCAGGTCCCAGTACGCCGACTGGACCGCGGCGATGGTCGTCAGGACGCGCTGCCGGAACTGGGCGTCGCTGATGGTCAACTGCTTGCGGCTCACCTTCACCTGCCGCTCGTTGACGCTCGACCGGAAGTTCCGAAACAGCGGTTGGGTAAAGCGGAAGTCAAGCGTCGAGAAGTACTGCGGACTCAACCCGGCGGAACCGGCGTTGTTCGTTTCACGTCCGTTGGTGAAGGTAATCGAGTAGTTGCCACCGGTCGGCAGGCTCTGCACCAGGGTGGGCGTGAACTGGAGCTGCTTGCGCTTGAAGGCCCCACCTTCCGCGCCGATGAAGGTCTGCGCCGTCGGCGAGGTGGAGGACTGAAACTGTACGGCGGCCTGGAGAATGGGATCGTAGCTGCCATACGCGCCACGCGCGTTCTGCTGGGCAATCTGCACGTTGGCCCGTTCAACTTCGATGTCCTGATTGTTGCGCAGCGCCATGAGGATGGCTTCCCGCAGGGGGAGGCGCAGGATGCGTCCGGGGGTGATCCCAATCCGGGTGGTCGGCAGTTCGTCCAGCGCCCGTTTGGTGCGTTGGTCGGCAACGGGAAGTGACGGTGGCGCCTGCCCGCCCGGTGGTGTGGCTGATGGTGTGGGCTGCTGGGCGACGACACCTGCGACGGCACCCACCGGTGGCGTATCCGTCACCGGGTTCTGGGCCGGTGCCGACAGGGTGGCAAGTCCAGACGAGAGCAGGGTAAAGACGAGGCAAAGAACGTTGCGCAGTGACATGGTCGCAATGGTATTCCAGAAACGGCGAGCCGTGGACAGTCAGAATTGCAGCCCCTTACGCAGGGCTTACCCGGCAGGTTTCACTTGAATTTCACTCTTCCACAAAGGCTTCACAAAGGCTGGCTCAGCGAGGGCATCCGGTTCTGCGCGAAACACTACGCCGCCGTGTGTTTTCCGGCAACAATGCGGCCGTAGCTGAAGCCGTTGCCGCAAGGTGTAAGCTGAAGGCCGGTGGCCGGGGCTGTGGCGCACCCGAATGACTCGGACACCCCGCTTTGCGGAATCTTTTGGAAGGGAAATGGAGATGAGGGGGGTCGAACCCCTGGCCTCTGCATTGCGAACGCAGCGCTCTACCAACTGAGCTACATCCCCATGCTGTACGCCGACTGGTGCAGGCCGCGAAAATAAAGCGGCATAAACCGCACTGTCAAGCCACATTGCGTCACGCCGTATCACCGGGGTCCGGCTGCCCGTCGGCGGAAGCGGAGGGCGCTGGCGGGATGATCCGCAGCGCGCCCGGCGCTTCCGGGGCAATCTGGAGCAGGGATTTGCCGGCCACGAGGTCGAGCAGAAGCTCGCCAATGACAGCCCGCCGCCAGCCCTGCAGGACGGCAAGCTGCCCGGCTTCCGCCGCTGGGCGCTCGCGCAGGACCCAGCCGGCGAAGCGGAGCAGGTCGTCGCGGGTGGCCAGGAGGTTGGCGGCCATGTCGAGCATTCCGGCGCGTAGCCGGACAATGGCCCCCAGCAGGGTCGCCAGACCGTCCAGCGTGGGATCATACTCGCGAACAGTGACCGGCTCCGGCCACTCACTTTCCGGCAGCGCCAGCGCCTGCTGGATGGTCTCCAGGATTTCCGTCACCAGTTCCCGCGAGAGATTGTTCGTCCCACGCATCTGCCGCAGGGCGGACTCCGTCCGGGGTAGCGTATAGGCAATCTGCCGCAGCACATCATCGTGCAGGATGGTTCCCACCGGGCGGTTGCGACTGCGCGCCGTGGCTTCGCGCCACTGGCACAACTCCCGCAATACCGCCAGTTCACGGCGGCTCAGGGAGCCCAGCTTGCCGATTTTGAGGTATTCCTGTCCCGTTTCACGGACCCTGACGGCCTGCGCCACGGCATCGGCACAGGCGTCCAGCACCCAGTCTGTCCGTCCGTGCTGCGCAAGCTGTTCGAGCAGACCGTCGTAAACCGGAAACAGGTAGCGCACGTCGTTGAGGGCATACTCGATCTGCTCCGGCAGCAGCGGGCGGCGCGTCCAGTCCGTAAGCTGTTGCCTTTTGCTGAGCGAAACCCTGGCAAAACGTTGCGCCAGGGCGGCATAGCCGGTGGCTTCGCCGTATCCGAGAAACGCGGCGGCAATCTGGGTGTCGAAAACACTGACCGGAATGGCTTCGGTTTCCCGCCGCAGGAGAACGATGTCCTGTCCTCCGGCATGGACAATCTTCCGAATGCCGGGATGGGTCAGCAGCGGGGCAAGGGGGGTGAGGTTGACGCGGAAGGGGTCAACGGCCACACACCGGTCACGCAGTCCCAACTGCACCAGACACAGAAGAGGGGTGTAGCGGCCTTCGCCCTGAAACTCCAGATCAATGGCCAGTTCTGTCTGCGTGTACGCCTGCTGGCAAAATTCCTGAAAGGCACGGTCGGTATCAATCCACATCGGTTGCTGACCACAGGGGAGGTTGGTTGCCCACCGGGAGCCTTCACGAGGCTTCCGGGTCACGGTACCGTGCAAGGGCGGCGCGCACTCCCTGGCGCACCGCTTCAAGCTCGGTCATCAAACGTTGCCGCAGTGAGAGGTCGCCGCTTAGGCGCGGCGCAGCGACGCCGTCCAGACCCGTTGCCGGGGCCGGCAGGAAAGGGAAGCCTTCGGCCTGGGCGTCGAACAGGTACCATCCCGGCAGGTGGGTGGAGTCCTTGCCGTAAAACAGGCCGTACTCGCCGTTGAGCGGATCATAGACGACGGCCACCTGCCACGGCATACCGAACACCTGCCGCTGGGTGGCCTGGTCTGTGCCCGACATAAACACGCCAAACCCCGGATGGGTGTGATACCAGCCCACAATGCGCAGGTCGGCCTCGGCGACGTTCCGTTGGTGCTCACGCAGGCGTTGCAGGTAGTTGGTTACAGCCAGCAAATCCGTTGCTCCCATTTCCACAAAAGTTGGCCCGGCCTGGGCTTCCTGCGCCGGGATGGCGTCCACAATGGCGGTGAACGTCACCCGGTAGCCGGCGGCTTCCGCCTGATAGACATTGCCAATGAGCAGCCCGCCGCACTCGTTCTCGCCGAGAAAGGTGCGCGCCAGGTCGGGCAGCCGTTCGCTGGGTTGTTCCAGCGGGGCGGCCAGCAAAATCTTTTCTTCCGCCTGCCGGGAAAGAAACACCTGAAGCCCCGTGGGTGGCGGCTGTCCGATGGTGGACAGCACCTGGGGCAGCGGGCGGTGGGCTGGTTCGACTTCACGAACGGATTTGATGCGGAACGTCATGGCGTCAGGGGTTCGGGTTCAAAGGGGAAGACTTCGTTGTGTTTGACATCGAAGGCAAAGCTCTGCACGGCGTCCATGCGGACGTACAGCTTGCGAAAGTGTGCGGTAGGCATGTGGTTCTGGAAGTGCTCGATTTCACAGTCGTCCAGCTCGATGACATCCGTTTCGATGCGCACCCGGCTGACGTTTTCCAGCCGCGTGTCACGGGCCGCCGAGAGCGTGTCGGTCACCGTACGGGAAATGCGTCCGCGCACAATGCCATAGGGCAGGTAAAGCACCAGAAGCGGACGTGACCCGCCGGTATCGAGCGCGGCGCGAATCGCCGTAAAGAGCGTGTCGCTCATGCGGAACTTCATGGTCGGGGCGTCGAGTTGGCTCATGCCGTGCTGTAAACCTCACCGGAGATGGTCATACCCTGTGCCATGGCTGTGCCTGCCAGACCAGGTTGCGGGGGAAGGGCAAAAAGTTACCGGAAAGCTAACAGTTTTCGGGTTGGGATAAAACACCCCGGCGGCCTGACGGGTCTGGGGACGCACCACGACAGCGGTGCTTCAATCAGGTGACACAAAATGCCGGTGGCCGGGTCGTCTGCGTCATGGGCGTGACCGTCCGGTGAAATTTCAGGCGGGTTCAGCGAGAAAGGCATCGAGTGCCGCGCGGTGCAGGGCGGCTTCCCGGCGGCCCTGCTCAATGGTGGCCTCAACCAGGTCGGGGCGGGTGTAGTCCCAGCGGGAGACCGGCGGCGGTGTCAGTGGGGCAATGTAGAGCCGGCGGCCCTGGCGGCCGACAACCTGTGGCGGGTAGGGCCGCGACATCAGGACCACCTGCCGCGCCACCTCCGGCCGGTCATCCAGCACAAAGGCCGGGATGTTGTCCACCAGCCCGCCGTCGAGCAGCACCTGCCCATCCATCCGGCCGAGCGGCGTAAATGGGGGCGTCGCCGAGGACGCCAGAATCAATGCCGTCGCCTCGGCGGCCGTCGGGCAACGGCGCAGGTCAAAGACAGCCGGACGAAAGCCCAGCCGCTGTCCCCACGTGGGATGAACCAGGCCTGGCTTGAGCTTCTTTTCAAGGTTGTACGCCAGCAGCCCAGCCAGCGTCGCCGCCTTGGGCGGGAGTCCGGCAGGAAGGCGGGAAGTCAGGACCAGCAGGGGAAAGGGCTGCGCGCGCAGGCGCTCGAAGCCCCCCTCGGCCAGACAGAAATCCAGCGTGTCGCGGTAAATGGGCGCGTGGGGCGTCAGCGGCTTGCCCACCAGTGGATGCAGCCAGTTGATGTTGCGCCGGACGTGGGCGCGACGTTGTTTCCAGAAGTCAGCCGTGGCTTCCGCCCGGCCGCTCAGCAGCATGGCGACGACACATGCCCCGGCGCTGCACATGGCCACCGCCGCCGTCTGCGCCCAGACATCCTGCCAGACCTGCATCAGGCCCAACTGGTAAAAGGCGCGGTTGCCGCCCCCGGCAAAGACCAGTCCGAGTCGGCGGTCAGGCATGGCGCAGCAGGTCGGCCGGAAGCTGGGCGGCTGCGTCGGCGGTGACAAACCAGGTCAGGGTGCCGTCGGTCGGGCAAATCATCTGCGACGGATAAAGATGTTTCTGCTCCGCCCCCAGCAGCACTTCCCGCAACACGCCCGCCTTGCCCGCGCCGGTCACGAAAAATTCCACTGCCCGCGCCGCATTGATGAGCGCCGCCGTGAAGGTGATGCGGGTCGTCTGCCGCTGTGGAACTTCATTGGCCACCACGCGGGCTTCCGGGTCGTCCAGCGCGGCCGTGTGGGGAAACAGTGACGCCGTGTGTCCGTCTTCCCCCATCCCGAGGTGGATGAGGTCAAACCGGCGCGGCTCCGCGCCAAAAAAGGCGGTCAGGTGGGCGTCATAGCGGGCGGCTGCTTCAGCCGGAGGCAACTCGCCTTCGACGCGGTGGATGTTTTCAGGGGCAAGACCAAGCGGCTGAAGCAGGTGTTCCTGCGCCAGACGAAAGTTGCTTTCGGGGTCATCCGGCGGTACGGCGCGCTCGTCGCCCCAGAAAACATGCACCCGTGACCAGTCAACCTGTGACGCCAATTCCGGGCGGGCCAGAAAGCGGAAGACGATGCGTGGCGTAGTGCCCCCGGAAAGGGCGACGCTGAACCGGCCGCGGGCCGCTATGGCTGCGGCCGCCTGCTTCACAAACGAGGTGGCGGCCTGCCGTGCCAGGTCTTCGGCCGTTGGGAATACCAGAATGACGCGGTGGTCAGTCGAACTGGGCATCGAGTTCCAGCTCCGTGATGATGTCGAGCGCCATGCGCAGGGCGCGTTCGTAGGGTTTGCTACGGCCGAAGATTTCGACTTCACGCGACATCAGACGCGCTTCCGTCAACTGGGGCAGGGCAATCGTCGTGTGGTAGCGCGCGCCGCCGGAAATCTCGACGGCCGGTGTGTAGAGCCAGTCCGCGCCATCCGAAGGGTGACAGGTCACGCTGAAGCGGGCCATGTCCGGTCGTTCGGCCAGCAGGACGACTTCACTGAGCTGGCGCTGTGGCAATCCCTGGACCACCTGTGGCTCAATCGTCACCGTGACGCGCCGCTGGCGGGCGCGGAAGCGCAACTCCGCCTGGTGGCGGTTGACCTGGTAGGCATCCTTGAGCGTCCAGCCCAACTGCGCGGCAAAAAAGCCGGCCAGCAACAGGGCCTGAAGCGGGATGCCTGACGCCTCTTCATCCCTGGCATAAAAAATTGTAACGCGCGTCAATTGATGCAGGTAGTGCGTCAAATCGGGTGCGTCAAAAAGACCCGCGATGAGGTCGCGCCAGCGGGTGAGGCGCGTCCAGTTGAGGTCGCTGAAGGCGGCCCGGTGGCGTGCTTCGAGGACGAAGCGGGCAAGCTGCGCTGCCTGTGCGTCACGGTGCGTCAGTCCCCGGCTGTCCACGATGACGCGGTCCACTTCCGGCAGAAAGTCGAGGAAGTATTTTTCCTGAAGCGTCTGCAGGTCCTGCCACCAGAGAAACACGGGAAGGTCGGGCGCAATGAGTGGGGCGACCGTGCGCGCCAGGTAGCGGATGGCGGAACCGCTGGCCGCCACCCGGATTTCCTCACAGCACACCTGGCGCATCTGATCGTCGAGGTGGCAGTGGGAGGCAATCCAGGCGTGGGTTTCGGTGGCTGTCCTGGAGAGGTCGGCGTGCATGATGATGGCCCGGCAGGGCGCGGATTCCGTGACCTTGGCGACGACTTCCGAGACTTCACCAAAGCGGGCTTCATCGGTGATGAAGACGAGCAGGTTGAGCAGGCAGACGCGCATGACCGCATCGGTGGCGGCTCCGTCCTTGGCTTCGGCCGCGGCTTTCCACAACTCGGTCAGTTCGCGTTCGATGGCCGCCACGTCAACCGGGCGGCGGCGTTCGATGTCTTCGACGATTCCCACAGGCATTTCCTCCCGCAATCCGCGCCATTGGCAAGGGCTTGTACTTCCGGTGCGCCAGCGTCGGGGGGCTAGAGCCGTCGGCTAGAGCCGTCGCCAGGCGCGCCCCTCGCCCATAAGCTGGTTGGCGGCCTCCGGCCCCCAGGTGCCGGCCTCGTAAAAGTGCAGGTTGTGTTCACCGGACGCCGCCCAGTGGTTGAGGATGGGCATCATGAGCGCCCAGCCGGTTTCCACCATGTCGCGCCGGGTAAACAGGGTGGCGTCGCCAAACATGCAGTCGAGCAGCAGCCGTTCGTAGGCTTCCGACGACCGGACGCCGAAGGACGTGCCGTAGCGAAACTCCATGTTGACGGAGCGCAGGTGAATGGCGTGGCCGGGGAGTTTGGCCGCCAGCCGCAGCGTCAGACCTTCATCGGGCTGAATTTTCATCACCAGCAGGTTGGGTTCGTGCAGGTCAGCCTCGGTCGTCGTGAACAGGCGCATCGGCACCTGGCGGAACTGGACGGCAATTTCGGCCGCCCGCTTCGTCATGCGTTTGCCGGAGCGCAGGAAAAACGGCACGCCGGCCCAGCGCCAGTTGTCAATTCCGAAGCGGATGGCGGCATAGGTCTCCGTGGTCGAAGTCGGGCTGACGCCTTCCTCCTCGCGGTAGCCGGGAACGGCCTTGCCGCCAACCCAGCCGGCGGTGTACTGCCCCCGGACGGCATGGGTATCCACCTCGGACGCCGCCAGGGGGCGAATGGCCTTGGCCACCTTGATGGCTTCATCGCGGATGGCATTGGCTTCCAGCGAGGTCGGCGGTTCCATCGCTACCAGGGCCAGCAACTGGAGCAGGTGATTCTGAAGCATGTCGCGGACCGCGCCGGAACCTTCGTAGTAGCCGCCGCGCCCTTCGACGCCGACGGCTTCAGCCGCCGTAATCTGCACGTGGTCTATGTAGCGACGGTTCCAGACCGGCTCAAAGATACCGTTGGCAAACCGCATGGCGACGATGTTCTGAACCGTCTCTTTGGCGCGGTAGTGGTCAATGCGATAGACCTGATTCTCATCAAAGATGCGGCTGATATGGGCGTTGAGTTCCTGGGCGGTGTGGAGGTCATAGCCCAGCGGCTTCTCGATGATGATGCGCGTCCAGCTTCCGGGCGCGCTCCGGGCCAGTTCCGACGCCCCCAGCGTGTCCATGATGGGGCCGATGAGGCTGGGCGGGGTGGAGAGGTAAAAAATCCGGTTGCCGCTCGTGCCCCGTTCGGCATCAATCGCCGCCAGACGTGCTTTGAGCCGGGCGTAGCCGGCGACATCATCGTACCCACCCTGACAGTAGAACATGCCGGCAGCAAAGCTCTCCCACTCGGCGGCCGTGGGCGGACCCGAGCTGGAAAACCGGACGACGGCTTCGTACATCAGCGCCCGCAGGTCCTCATCGCTCATGGGGCTGCGGGAGTAGCCCACAATGGAAAAGCCACCGGGCAGGCGGCGCTCACGGGCCAGGTTGAACAGCGCCGGGACGAGCTTGCGCTTGGCCAGGTCGCCTGAAGCGCCAAAGATGACCACCGTACAGGGGTCCGGAGTGCGTTCGACGTGGGCTTCGGCGCGCAGGGGATTGAGATCGTTCGCCATGGACGTGCTCCTTCACGCTCGCCGCGGCAGCCGGGCAGTGCGGTCGTGCCCGGCCGCCGCGGTGGTCAGGGCTCAGGCCGGTTTACTGGATGAGGTCCTTCCATTCCGTGTGGATGAATCCGGCTTCCGGTTTGTCAACGCGCTCGTAGGTGTGTGAACCGAAGAAGTCGCGCTGGGCCTGGGTGAGATTCTGGGGCAGGGTCGCCGTGCGGTAGCTGTCGAAGTAGGCCAGGCTGGCGCTCATCGCCGGCAGCGGGACGCCGGCCAGCGCGCCGATGCTCACCACACTGCGCCAGCTCGTCTGGGCATCGGTCATCCACTGGTTGAAGTCCGGGTCGAGCAGCAGGTTGGGCAGGTCGGGCCGCCGCTGGTAGGCCTGTTTGATTTTGTCGAGGAACTGCGCGCGGATGATGCAGCCGCCTTTCCAGATGCGGCTGATTTCGCCCAGGTCGAGGTTCCAGTCATAGACCCGCGAGGCCGTGGCGAGCAGCGCCATGCCCTGGGCGTAGGAGCAGATTTTGCTGGCGTAGAGCGCATTGTGGACGAGAACGATAAAGTCTCCCTGATCAAGACTTTCCGGCGATGTCGGCGGGCCGACAATGACTTTGCTGGCCGCCACGCGCTCGGCTTTCATCGCCGAAAGCACCCGCGCATCAATCGCCGCCTGAATCGTCGGAACGGGAACGCCCAGGTCGAGCGCCGTTTCGGAAGTCCATTTGCCGGTGCCCTTCTGCCCGGCCTTGTCGAGGACGAGTTCTACCAGCGGCTGGTTCGTCTCCGGGTCAATGGCGCGGAAGATTTGCGCGGTGATCTCGATAAGGAATGACTTGAGAACGCCTTCATTCCAGGCCCCGAACACGGCCGCCAGTTCCATGGCCGTCAGTTTCCCGACGCGCTTGAGCAGGTCGTAGGCTTCGGCAATGAGCTGCATGTCGCCGTACTCGATGCCGTTGTGCACCATCTTGACGAAGTGCCCCGCGCCGTCAGGGCCAATGTAAGTGACGCAGGGGCCGTCATCCACCTTGGCGGCAATCGCCTCAAAAATCGGCCGGAGTTGTTCGTATGCTTCACGCGCGCCGCCGGGCATCAGCGACGGCCCCCATAGTGCGCCCTCCTCGCCCCCGGAAACGCCGCATCCGACGAAGTTCAGCCCTGCAGCCTTGAGTGCCTGCTCCCGGCGGATGGTGTCGTGGTAGAGTGCATTTCCGCCGTCAATGATGATGTCGCCCGGTTCGAGATAGGGTTTGATCTGTTCAATCGTCCAGTCCGTAGCCTCGCCGGCCTTGACCAGCAGGATGACCTTGCGGGGGCGGGCCAGGGACTTCACAAAGTCTTCCGGGGTGTGCGCACCGACGAACTTCCGGCCGGCGCCGACGGTCGCCATAAACTCGTCCACGCGCTTTGGATCGCGGTTCCAGACTGCCACCGTAAAGCCGTTGCGCTCGATATTCTGTGCCAGGTTGCTGCCCATCACGGCCAGCCCAATCATGCCAATGTCGGCCAATCCTTCCGCCATAACGTTCGTGCCTCGCTCCTTGAATGAATACGGTCAAACAACAGAAGCCGCCGCCAGGTGAGCCAGTACAGGTGAGCCTGTACTGGTGCGGCGGCACAGGTCGCCAGGTGGTCAGTGCGCCAGTGCCTGGGCGATGGCCTCCCGCAGTTTCACCAGGTCGGCCGCGACATCCCTGCCGAGGTGAACCCGCAGCACCCGCCGCTGCCGCTCGGCCAACACCTGGAAGTCGCCTCGCGCCTGCGCCGCCTTGACGATGCCAAAGGTGTAGCCCTGCCCTGGCACGGGCAGGTCATAGGCGTCGTCGCAGGTAAGCTGGAGAAAGACGCCCGTGTTGGGGCCGCCCTTGTACGCCTGCCCGGTCGAGTGCAGGAAACGCGGGCCGAAGCCCAGGCAGGTGGCTACCCGGCGTTCCTCCCGGACGGCATGCCGAATGGCCTGCAGGTGCGCCTTGTTGAGGGCGTTCATCTCCAGGTAGGCCAGCAGGGCAAAGTAGTCGCCCGGCTGGATTCGCCCCAGATGGGCGCGAAGATAGCCGGCCAGACTGTCGTGCGCGCCGAGCGCGGCCGCGTTGGCCGGGTCGGTGAACAGCCGGAGGCCATCCGCCTCAAACAGCGGTGTTTCATCCGGGAAGGCGCCGGTGCGCTCGTAAGCGGCCGTCAGCTCACGGGTCGCCACCTTGCTGGCTTCGACATCGGGCTGATCGAAGGGATTGATGCCCAGAACGGCCCCCGCCACGGCCGTGGCGATTTCCCAGCGGAAAAATTCCTGCCCCAGGGTCATTTCCGTCGCCAGCCGGTTGACGATGACCGGATAGCCGGCGTCCTTGAAGGCGGCCACGGCGGCATCGGTCGCGTCGTTGTCGTCGTCGTCAAGGCGCAGGTAGGCAAAGATGCGGTCGTCGCCGTACACCGAAATGTCGCTGGGGAACTCACCCTCCACCGGAAGGATGGCTTTCCCCTGCTTGCCCGTGGATTCGGCAATGAGCTGTTCCAGCCAGGCCCCCAGGTCCCAGAGCTTGGGCGAGGTGATGAAGGTCAGCTTGTCCCGTCCGGCTTTGGCCAGTATGCCCAGCGCGCAACCCAGAACGACGCCCGGATTTTCGGCAATCGGGACACAGTACGAGCAGGCGTTGACCATATCATCGGCCAGGTCGAGAAACTCGCCGACAGGGATGCCCATCATGGCCGCCGGCACCATGCCGAAGTTGGAAAGCGCCGAGTACCGCCCGCCAACGCTGGGCACGCCGGCGAAGATGTAGCGGAAACCATCGGCCCGGGCGATGCCTTCGAGCTTCGAGCCGGGGTCGGTAATGGCAATGAAGTGTTGTCCGACGCGCTCCGGCCCGACGACCTGCTTCATCCGTTCAAAGAAGTACTGCTTGAAGATGTTGGGTTCGAGCGTGCTGCCGGACTTGCTGGCGACGATGAAGGCTGTCTGCTCCAGGTCGAGCCGGGCTTCGAGTTCGGCAATCTGCGCCGGGTCGGTGGAGTCGAGAACGTGAAGCACCGGCGCTTCCGGCAGGATGCCAAAGGTCATCCGCAGCACCTCCGGGCAGAGGCTGGAGCCACCCATGCCCAGCACCACCACGTGCCGGAAGTGCTGCCGGATGTCGGCTGCGGCGGCCATCAGCGTTGGCAGGTTGGCCATCTGGTCTTCGACCAGCCCCAGCCAGCCGAGCCACTGGCTTTCGTCACTCCGGGTCCAGAGGCTGGCATCCCGCATCCAGAGCCGCCGCACCTTGCCGTTGATTTTCCAGTCGTCGAGTTCGGCCTCCACCAGCCGGCGGTGTTCGGCCGAAAGGTGCAGTTCCTGCGCGTTGAGGCGCGTCCAGTTGACGGCCTTGCACTTTTTGTCGAGCGAGTTGAGGAGCTTGTCAAAGGGTTCGGCAAAGAGCCGGACGGCTTCGACGAGCAGGGTATCGGTGACTTCGGTGAGGGAAATGCCGACCCTGGCAAGCGTTTCCAGTGTGTCGTGCGCGGCGTCGAGGTCGCTTTCGAGCGTCGGACGCACCCGCCCGTGGTCGCGGAAGGCTTCCCAGGTGGCCGGTGGAATGGTGTTGACCGTGTCGGGCCCGATGAGTTCCTCGACGTAGAGCACGTCGCTGTACTGCGGGTTTTTCGTACCGGTACTCGCCCACAGCAGGCGCTGCGTGCGCGCGCCGGCTGCGGCCAGTCGTTCCCAGCGTTCACCGGCAAACAGCTTTTTGTAAGCCTGATAGGCCAGCTTGGCATTGGCGATGGCCACCTTGCCCCGGAGGCTTTCGAGCAGCGCCCGGTCGCCTTCACCGGCCTTGAGTTTGGCTTCCAGTCTGGCGTCCACCAGCGAGTCAATGCGGCTGACGAAAAAGCTGGCAACGCTGGCGACCCGCCGGAGGTCGCCGCCGGCGGCCGCCAGGGCTTCGAGACCGGCGAGGTAGGCTTCGGCCACCTGGCGGTAAGCTTCCTGCGAAAAGAGCAGGGTGACATTGACGTTGATGCCTTCGCCAATCAGCGTCTGGATAGCCGGAATCCCCTCCGGGGTCGCCGGCACCTTGATCATGAGGTTCGGACGCTGCACGGCCTGCCACAGCCGGCGGGCTTCAGTGACCGTGCCGTCCGTGTCCTTGGCGAGGTAGGGGGAAACTTCGAGGCTGACGTAGCCATCCCGCCCCTGCGTTTGCTCATACACCGGTTTGAGAAGGTCGGCGGCCTGCTGGATGTCCTCGATGGCCAGCCGTTCATACAAAGCCATGGCGTCGAGATGTTCGGTTTCCAGCGCCGCCAGAGCGGCGGTGTAATCCTGGCTGCCGGTGATGGCTTTCTCAAAGATGGCCGGGTTGGACGTGACGCCCATCAGCCCATCCTCATCAATGAGCCGCTGGAGTTCACCGCTGGTGAACAGGCTGCGCCGGATGTAGTCGAGCCAGGGAGACTGTCCCTGTTCGTGGAGTGCCCGGAGAGGATTCATAGGTACTACTCCCATAGGTAAAAGCCATTCAGGCTTCAATTTGACTGCATCTGTGTGAAGTAAAGCGTGAGACTTGGGTGAGGCTCTGCCCGGTCAGGTTTGGGATAGCAGCGACTTGGCCGTGGCGATGACGTTCTCAACGGTAAAGCCAAATTCGCGCATCAGAACGGTAAATGGTGCTGATGCGCCAAATTCTTTCATGGCAATGATTGCGCCTTCATCTGTAACATAATCTCTCCATCCAAGCGGGGCAGCGGCCTCAATGGCAACCCGCTTTTTGACGGTTGGTGGCAGCACGCTGTGGCGATACTCAGCCGGTTGTTGTTCAAAGCACTCCCAACTGGGCATGCTGACGACGCGGGTGGCAATCCCTTCCTGCTGGAGCTGCGCCTGGGCTGCGACGGCCCACTGGAGTTCCGAGCCACTTCCAATCAGGATGAGGTCAGGTGTGTCACCTTGTTCTTTTGAAAAGACATACGCGCCTTTGGAGAGGAGGCTGGCCGGGGCGTGGCGCGTGCGGTCGAAGGTCGGCACTTTCTGGCGGGTGAGGACAATGGCCGTCGGTCCTTCCGTGTTGCGAATGGCCGTACACCAGGCGGCGGTGACTTCGTTGGCATCGGCCGGCCGGATGACCGTCAGGTTGGGGATGGCGCGCAGGCCGGCGAGCTGCTCGACGGCCTGGTGCGTCGGTCCGTCTTCTCCCAGTCCGATGCTGTCGTGGGTGAAGACATAGATGACCCGCAGGCGCATCAGGGCCGCCAGGCGGATGGCCGCTTTCATGTAGTCGGAAAAGATGAGAAACGTGCCGCCGTATGGAATGAAGCCGGGCGTCAGCGCCATTCCGTTGAGAATGGCTCCCATGGCGTGTTCCCGGACGCCGAAGTGAAAGTTGCGGCCGGCGCGGGTGGTGGCGCTGTAGGCCGGCGCGCCCTTGATGGTCGTGTTGTTGGAGGGCGTCAGGTCGGCCGAACCACCGATGAGGAACGGCAGCCGCGGGGCCAGAGCATTGATGATGCTGCCGGAAGCCTGGCGGGTGGCCATGGCGTCGGTGAAGTGGGGCAGGTCGGCATCCCAGCCGGGCGGCAGGGTTTGCGTCTGGAAGGCCTGCCATTCGGCGGCCAGATCAGGGAACGCGGCTGCATAGGCCGCGCGGCGGGCCTGCCATTCGGCTTCGAGCCGTTCGCCGCGCGGGATGCACTGCCGATAGACTTCGAGCGCCTCGGCCGGAATGGTGAACGGTTCCTCGTAGGGCCAGCCGTAAACCTGCTTGGTGAGTTTGACTTCCTCGGCCCCAAGCGGTTCTCCATGGGCCTTGGCCGTATCCTGTTTGTTGGGACTGCCATAGCCAATGTGCGTACGCGCCACAATGAGCGAGGGGCGGGTCGTTTCCTGCTGCGCCTGCTCGATGGCCTGGGCAATTTGCCGGAGATCGTTGCCTTCGATGGACTGTACGTGCCAGTCGTAGGCCAGAAAGCGCGTGGCGACCTGCTCGCGGAAGGCCAGATCGGTGCTTCCGTCAATGGTGATGCGGTTGTCGGCGTAAAAGACGATGAGTTTGCCGAGCTTGAGTGTGCCGGCCAGGCTACAGGCTTCCGAGGCGACGCCTTCCATGAGGTCGCCGTCGCTACAGAGCACATAGGTGTAATAGTCCACCAGGTTGTGTCCGGGGCGGTTGAAATGGGCGGCAAGCCAGGTTTCGGCAATGGCCATCCCGACGGCAGTGGCCAGGCCCTGACCAAGCGGGCCGGTCGTCGTTTCCACGCCGGGCGTGTGTCCGTATTCCGGGTGGCCGGGCGTCTTGGAACCCCACTGGCGGAACCGCCTGATGTCATCCAAAGGCAGATCGTAGCCGGTCAGGTGCAGCAGCCCGTATAGCAGCATGCAGCCGTGGCCGGCGGACAGTACAAACCGGTCCCGGTTTGGCCACTGCGGGTTGCGGGGGTTGTGGCGCAGGTAGCGTGTGTAGAGCAGATAGCCAAAGGGGGCATTCTCCATCGGCGCGCCGGGATGGCCCGACTGGGCCTGCTCAACGGCATCAATCGCAAGGGTACGCAGGGTGGTGATGCAGAGCCGGTCAAGGGCATCGCCGGCTGCATTCGGGACAGAGGAGGAAGCCATGGTCGCAATGACAGGTTCAGCGTGTTTGGGAAGTGAGGCTTGGTTGGGAAGGGTGATGAAACGAACGGTTGGCGTGTTTGTATCGCCCCTGCCCGGCTGAAAGCAAGCCCAAACGCGCGCCGGGCTGCGGGTTGGCAGGTTTTGCGGAAGCCCGGCTCGGTGGCGATACGGCCCGGTGTCGCGGGCCGGTTCCGGATTCAGGCTGCCGTGGCCAGCCGGCTTCATCCACCGGATACATGGCGGGAAGCCCTGCTGGCCGTATCGCCTTGGCGCACTTCAACCATTACCTGTGAATTCCGTGAACATGTGAGAAAACGTTGAGGTCGGGAGATCGAAAAAGGCTGATGAAAACGGCAATAAGTTGTTGTGGATTTTTGGATTTGGAGACACATCAGCACGGGCTGCGCCAGGGTTCAAGCTAGTTCTTGAGTGAAGTGGGCGGGATGAGAGATCAAAAAAACACCCCGGTTTTTTGCCGGGGTGTTTTTCAGAAGTGGTCTCCATCCGATGGATGCTTTTTCCGGTGTGCCGGAGTGATTTGCCTTTTACCGGCAGGCTTCGATTTCACGCTTGGCGGCTTCGACGACGGCTTCCACCGTGAAACCAAACTTCTTCGCCACTTCCTTGAGCGGGGCGCTGGCGCCAAAGGTCTTCATGCCGATGATCTGGCGCTGGTGGGTGACATAGCGCCCCCAACCGAAGGTCGAGGCCAGCTCAACGGCCACCCGCGCCCGTACCTGCGAGGGCAGGACGGATTCGTGATACTCCTCGCTGTGGTGCTCAAACAGTGACCAGCAGGGCATGCTGATGACCCGCGCCTGGTAGCCCTCGGCCATCAGGCGTTCATAAGCGGCCACACAGAGGGCGACTTCCGAGCCGGTTGCCAGCAGCAGCACCTGTGGGGTCGTCCCGGGCGCACTGTCGGCGAGGACGTAGGCCCCGAAGCGGGCCAGCTCGGCGCTGGCATAAATACTGCGGTCGAGCGTTGGAATGGGCTGGCGGCTCAGCACGAGGACGGCGGGTTCATGCTTGAGGCGGAGGATGATTTTCCAGCACTCCGCCACTTCGTTGGCATCGGCCGGGCGAAAGACGTGCAGCCCCGGAATGGAGCGCAGTCCGGCAAGCTGCTCGATGGGCTGGTGGGTCGGCCCGTCTTCACCAACGCCAATCGAGTCGTGCGTGAAGATGTGAATGGTGGGCAGCTCCATGAGGGCGCTGAGGCGAATGGCCGGCCGGGCGTAGTCTGAAAAGATGAGGAAGCCGGAGCCGTAGGGGCGCACCTTGGCCAGAGACATGCCGTTGAGAATGGCGCTCATGGCGTGCTCCCGAACGCCGAAGTGAAAGTTGCGTCCGCCGTAGTTGTCAGCCAGGAAGTCCCCGGCGCCTTCAAAGACGAGACGGGTTTTGGTCGAGGGCGCCAGGTCGGCCGAGCCGCCGATGAGCCACGGAAAATTCGCAGCAATGGCGTTGAGAACACGGGCCGAAGCATCGCGTCCGGCGATGCCCTTGACGTCCGGGGGAAACACCGGAATATCGGCATCCCAGCCCTCCGGCAGTTCCCGCTTCTGGATTTTGAGCATCTGGTCGGCGAGTTCCGGGTAGGTTTCCCGGTAGGCTTCAAAGCGGGCCATCCAGGCCTGACGCAGTTCACGCCCACGCTGCCCGATCCCTTCCCGGAAGTGCTGGCGCACTGCTTCGGGGACGAGGAAGTGTGCATCTTCGGGCCAGCCGTAGTTGCGTTTCGTCAGGCGGATTTCCTCTTCTCCGAGCGGTTCACCGTGGGCCGCGTGGGTGTCCTGTTTGTTGGGTGCGCCCCAGGCGATGTGGCTGTCCACGATGATGAGCGTTGGGCGCTCGCGTTCCCGCTGGGCCGTCGTCATGGCGCGGCGGAGCATGTCCGTATCGTTGGCGTCTCCAACCCGCGTGACATTCCAGCCGCAGGCAATGAAGCGGGTGGCAACATCCTCACTGAAGGCCCAGTCGGTGTGTCCCTCGATGGTGATGTTGTTGTTGTCGTAAATCCAGCACAGGTTGGACAGCTTGAGGTGTCCGGCCAGCGAGAGGGCTTCCTGGGAGATGCCTTCCATCAGGCAGCCATCCCCGCACAGGGCATACACCCGGAAGTCGAACATCTCGAAGCCGGGGCGGTTGAAATAGCGGCCTAACCATTTGGCGGCAATCGCCATGCCAACGCTTGTGGCCACGCCCTGACCGAGCGGCCCGGTCGTGGTTTCAACGCCCGAAGTCCACCGGTATTCAGGATGGCCGGGGCATTTGCTGTCGAGCTGCCGGAACTTTTTGATGTCGTCGAGACTGACCGAAGGAGCCCCGGTGGTCTCATATTTGGCGTTGACGGCTTTGGTTTCCGTCAGATGCAGCAGTGAATAGAGCAGCATCGAAGCATGCCCCATGGAGAGCACGAAGCGGTCGCGGTTGGGCCAGATGGGGTCTTCCGGGTCGAAGCGGAGAAAGTCGTTCCACAGGGTGTAAGCCACCGGGGCCATGGCCATGGGCGTTCCCGGATGGCCGGAGTGGGCGGCCTGGACAGCATCCATCGAGAGCGTCCGAATCGTGTTGATGGCCAGAGTTTCTATGGATTGTGTCATGGGGGGCCTTTCTGCCGGAGGAGGCGGGAACCGTTGTGGTCAGGGCAAAGCGAATGGGAAGCCGGTCGCGCCTATCGTGGCGAACGACATCCATAAAGGCAAGTCACAGGATGGAGAGTGTCCAGGGGGCAACACCGCCAAAGCGTAGTGGTTCGGAGGGCGTCACCGGTTTTCATCCGCAACGGCCTCGATTTCGGCAAGGATGTCGAGGATGGAAAGCTGCTCGCGGTGAATGCTGAAACCTGCCTGGCGAATGTCCCGGTGGGTCTGGCGGTTGAGGTGGCATCCGGCCGCGAGCCGCTTCTGGAGCGGGGTCAGGGCATCCGCCAGGTAGCCCAACCAGCCCCGGGGGCGGATGTGTTCCAGCGCCAGAAAGCGGCCGCCGGGACGCAGCACCCGGCGGATTTCAGCCAGCGCCTGCCCGGGATGACGGACGCTGCACAGGACAAGGGTCGTGACAACCGTATCGAAACTGGCCGCCGGGAAGGGGAGCGCCTCGGCTGTGGCTTCGAGAAAGGTGACGGCAAGCTGGGGCGGCCGTGGCTTGGTGGCGGCTATCCACAGCATGGCCGGGTCCGGGTCCGTGAACACCAGTGATGTGACTGCCGCATAGAACGGCAGATTGGCGCCAGTCCCGCCGCCAATTTCGAGAACGTCGCCCACGGCCCGGGGGATGAGTCGTTGCCGCCGCACTTCCAAAAACCGCCGCTCCAGCGGCCGCATGCAGTTGTCGTAGTTGTCGGCAAACCTGCCCATGGCACGGAATCCGTGGCGGCAACCAGTGGGAGCCAAAACTAGTGGGAGCCAAAGAGCTGATCAACCAGTTCGTTGAGTTCGGGAATCCCGCACCGCCGCTTGCTGAGGTCTTCGATTTGCTTGAGCTTGCGAATCATCTGGACGACTGGCGCCTGCATTTCCGGGAATTTGATGACGATGTCGAACTGCTCGCCGGGGCCCACCATGCAGGCTTTGTCATTGAGGAACGTCGTCAGGTGGTTGAGCATGCCTTGGGCGAGGATGGCCACTTCGGCCAGCGTCTTCTGGTATTTCTTCTCCAGTTTCTGGCGTTCGGCTTCGGGATTGGTGGCATCAGGCGGTACGGATATGTCTTCTGCGCTGAATTTGCCACTGTCCTGGGTGGTACGGCGCAGTTCGTCAAGCTGCTGCTCGGCCTCGCGCATCCGCCGCTCATACTCAGCCACGACCGCTTCGAGTTCGCTGACATCCCGCCGGCCGAGCTTGACCTGGAGGCGGCGGCGCAGGCTGCGGTTGTCCTGTTCGAGGCGCTCGACGCGCGCCAGCAGCTCTTCCTTTGAGAGGTGGACGAGGTTGATGATCGGCCGGTCGGGCGTCAGGCTACGCTCAATCTCCAGGTCTTCTTCGTCGGTGTGGCTTCCCGGCGCAGCCGCCTGCTGCCGGGCGATCTGCTCGCGTCGGTATTCCTCAATCAGCCGGTCAAGGGGAATGACGCCGCCACTGTCGGGCATCCCCGGCGGCGTGGTGGGCGTGCCGGAGCGCCCTCCGCTATCGGCTGCACCTGGGCTGCTGGTCTGGCCGCTGGTGAGTGGGAAGTGTTGCCGCAGGTAGTTGACCAAATCCGGGCGCGGCAGTTTCCCCAGATAGCTGAGAAAGGCCAGATGAACGGCCGGCGTAACGAGTACGGTCTGAAAGTAGTTTTGCCACCGCTGGTAACTTTCGATGACATCGGGTTGGCTCAGGTACGGGGATTGTGGGGATGACTGCCGGAGGTTCTCCACTTGTGCCAGGTACGCCAATCCGTCCGCCATGTACGGAAATTGCTCATCCATCGTTTGCCGAGCTTCCTCACGAAGACAGAATCAATCGCATTGGTTCAGGCAGTCTGCCAGTTGGACGGCATCCACATTGCCGCCGGAAAGGATAACCCCAACCCGTCCGCCCTGCACGGGAACTTTACCTGCCAGCAGCGCGGCCACGCCCACCGCGCCGGTGGGTTCGACGAGCACCTTCAGCCGGGTGAGGAGAAACGCCACGGCCGCGCGAATCTCATCCTCCGCCACGAGCAGGATGTCCGTCACTGTACGCTGGAGAATGGGGAAGGTCAGGCGACCCGGCGTGAGATTGCGCATGCCGTCGGCGATGGTTGCCGGCGGGGGGATGGTCAGCCGTTGACCGGCCCGAAAGGACAGGTAGGTGTCGTTGGCGAGTTCGGCTTCGACGCCATAGACCGCAAGGTTCGGCGACCAGGCTGTGGCCACCGTGGCGCATCCGGCCAGCAGCCCGCCGCCGCCCACCGGAACGAGCAGGGCATCGAGCGGTCCTGCTTCGGTCAGCAGTTCAAGCGCGGCCGTTCCCTGGCCGGCCATGATGGCATAGTGGTCATAAGGTGGAATGACCGTCGCGCCGGTTGCTTCCGCCAGTTGGCAGGCTATGGCCTCACGGTCATCGCGCTGGCGGTCATAAGTGGTGATCCGGGCGCCATAGCCACGGGTGGCCGCGACTTTGGCCGCCGGCGCATCGGTGGGCATGACGATGGTGGCGGGCGCACCAAACGTCCGGGCCGCCAGCGCCACGCCCTGGGCGTGGTTGCCGGAGGAAAAGGCCACAACGCCCCGCGCGCGAACTTCGGGCGGCAACATCGCCAGGCAGTTTGTCGCCCCACGGACTTTGAAGGAGCCACCCCGCTGAAAGTTTTCAGCCTTGAGCAACACACGCTGCCCCACCCGGGCATCCAGTGTCCGCGAGGTCAAAACCGGAGTACGGTGAATGTGGGAGGCAAGACGATGCTGGGCGGCGACGACATCCGCCAGCGTCAGGTCATCGGGCTTCGTCATAACGGGCAAGTATCGCACACCAGTCCAGCTTTTGCTATTTCCCAGTCCATCTTTGGGAGTATGTTGAAGGTAAGCAGAAAGGCCATGACGCAGACACGTCCACTTCACGGTAAGCACATTCTGGTCACCCGCGCCGCCCATCAGGCGGCGGCGTTCGTGGCGTTGCTGGAACAGTACGGCGCGCAGGTGACGGCTTTGCCCACGATTGCTGTGACTGACCCGGTGAGCTGGCAGGCCGTGGATACCGCATTGCAGCGGCTGCGGGAGCAGAAAGCCGGAACGGCCCGCCACTACGACTGGATTTTTTTCACGAGCGCCAATGCCGTGAAGTTTTTTCTGAACCGCCTGGCGTTTCATGGCGACGGCCCCGGGCTGCTTGCCGGGCTGCGGGTGTGCGCCATCGGCAAAGCCACGGCCGGGGTGGTACGCGATGCCGGGCTGGAAGTTGACCTTGTGCCGGAGCACTTCAATGCGGAAGGCGTCGTGGAAAGCTTTGTCACCTTTCATGGGGGGCAGGTTGCCGGATTGCGGGTGCTACAGCCACGTGCCCGGATGGCGCGCGAGGTGCTTGCCGAGGCGTTGACGGCGCTGGGCGTGACCCTGGAGGTGGTCGAAGCCTATCAGACGGTGCGCGCCGATGTTGATCCGGCGCTGTGGCAGGCGCGTCTGCAATCCGGCGCGTTCGATGTGGTGACCTTTGCCAGTCCCTCGGCGGCGCTTCAGATGGCCGAGGCTTTTCCGAATATCGCGCCAGGTGCATTGCTGGCAAAGACCAATGTGGCCTGCATTGGCCCCGTAACCAGCCAGGCCGTGCGGGACCTGGGTCTCGACGTGGCCATTGAGCCGCCGGAAGCCACTCTGCCGGCTCTGGCCGAGGCCATTGCCGCCTATTTTGCGTCCCAACCGGAGGCACTCCCACCAGAGGAACCAACCGGTACCTGATTCCAAAGGAGAACCGCTCATGCCGACGCCGCTCCTCCTCGAACAAGACCTGGAAACCGATGTCCAGAACATTCCCAACTATGCTGTACGGGTGGAGACCTGCTTTGCCCGGCGGCTGGAATCCGGCGATGTCCGCATTACCGGGACGGTCATCAACACGGGACTGACCCGTTTGCAGACGCCCTATCTGTATTTTACCGTCCACGACCGGTTTGGAACGCTGTTGCGCGAGGAAGTCACGGCGGCCGGCGTCAAGTCCATTCAGGGCGGCGAGGAAATTGCCATCGAAGTGCTGATTCCCGACTGCTCGACGAGCGCCGCCCTCGTGCGCGTGTTGGCTTCCACCTGACGGTCATCCCCCAACGGAGCCACATCCCCGCCGGGCCATGAAAGCCACCGAATTTCTGGAGCGTCTGCCCACGACCGAGCCAGCCCCGCTGTATGTCCTCACCGGAGAGGACACTTGGCTTCAGCGGGACTGTATCGAGGCGTTGCTGCACCGGCTGATCCCGGAAGGTGGCCTGCGGGACTTCAACTATTCCGAACACGATGTCGAGCGGGACACGCTGCGGCGGGTGCTGGCCGTGGCACGGGAGTTGCCCCTGCCGCCGGCGCGGCGACTGGTGGTGGCCCGGAACTTCGAGAAGCTGAGCGAAGCGGAAGTCGAGCTGCTGAAAGATTACGTCCGCCAGCCGGTCCCTACCACGACCCTTGTATTCTGCGCCGGGACGCTCGACAAGCGCCGTACGTCGGTGACGGTCCTGCTCAAGGCGGCAACGGTCATCGAATGTGCACCGCTGACGCCCGAAGAGGCCCGCAAGTGGATTCTGGCTTACGGGCGACGGCAGGGGTTCGAGTGGTCGCCGGAGGCACTGGGGCCTCTCATCGGCGCTGTCGGGTGCGACCTGGCGCGGCTGACACAGGAAGCCGAAAAACTGATGAACTACGTCGGCCCGGGCGGGCGCATCGGGCCCGAAGTCGTTGCCGCGCTGGTCGTCCGGTCGCCGCACGAAGACAATTTTCTGCTGGCGGAAGCCCTCTGGCAGGGGGAGGCCCCCCGCGCCCTGCGCCTGCTGCATCGGCTGCTCAGCCGGGGGGAGGAGCCGGTGGCGCTGGTGGGGTTGCTGGCCTGGCAACTCCGCCAGATGCTGCTGGCGCATGACCTCATGGCGGTCAATACCCCCCGTGAAACCCTGCTCCGGGAGTTGCGCCTGCCGCCCCACCGGTTGAATGTCTTTCTGGGCGCTGTCCGCAAGCAGTCGGCTGCCCGGCTGCGGCAGGGGCTCGTCCGCCTCCAGTTCGTAGATGATGCCCTGAAACGGGGCTATGCCTCGCCGCGACTGCTGCTTGAACTCTTCCTGTGTGAACTGCTGGCGGCGGAGACAGCGGTTTCTCCACGTTAACCGCATTTTTTTTCGGCAAATCCGGGGTGTAATAATCCAGTTTGCTTTGCTATACTCGGCGGCGTCGTCGGAAAAAGCTGTAACAGCAGCAATTGTAGGGTGGAACATCCTGTGCCGCATACCGCAGATGTGTGGGTCGTGTTGGTGACGACGGACACTGCCGAGTCAGCGCGCGCGCTGGCCCGGACGGTCGTTCGTGGCGGATATGCCGCCTGTGTCAACATCGTACCGGGGGTGACCTCGGTCTATGTGTGGGAAGGTGCCGAACGGGAAGAGGCCGAGTACCTGCTCGTCATTAAGACGACGCCGGCACGCTATCCGGCGCTGGAGGCCGTCCTGCGGGAGCAGCACACATACACCACGCCGGAGGTTCTGGCGCTGCCAGGCTGTGCGGTGTCCGCAGCTTACGCTGCCTGGGTTGAGCAGCAGTGCACGCCGGGTCCGGCTGAGTGACACCAGTCCGGCGCTGTCTTGAAGCTTCGTCTTTGACGATGGCAAGGCACTGGGGTTTTGTTTTTGGAAAACGGTGACGAGAGGAACCAACATGCCAACCAATCTGGCTGACATCAAAGAAGTCCTGGTGGATGTCGAACTGCTGACCAAGTACCGCATGTTCGACCGCGCACTGTCGTTGTTGGAAACGGCGATTGGTGTGTCGCCCAAAAACATCGAACTCCGGGAACGTGCGTGCAGCATCGCCATCGAGCAGGGGTGGCGGCAAAAAGCCATCGAGCACCTTCTGTCGCTGTCCAGCCTGTACATCGAGGCCGGGAAGCTGGAGCAGGCCAACTCGGCGCTTCTCAACGCCAAGCGTCTCAACCCGCAGCTTTCGATCACCTCGCGCCTGAATGCGCTCAAGGACATCGAACGGCATCCGCGGCAGATGGGTGCTCCCCAGCCGGCGCCGCAAAATCTGGCGGCGTCGAGTTACTACGCCGCGCGGGGGCGTGCGCTGCTGAGCGGCGACCTGAGCTGTTTCAGCCTGTTCGACATCATCCAGGTCATTGAAAACAGCCGCATCACCGGCTTCATTTCGATTCAGTCGCCGGGACTCATCGGGAAGCTCTACTTCAACGACGGTCTCATTGCCGACGCCTCGACCGACATGTTGCGTGGCATTCCGGCGCTCAAGAAGTTCGCCGAACTCACTTCGGGGTACTTCGAGGTTGAAAAATCTGCCGTCGAGTACAAGCAAAACATTCAGACCACGAGCAACACCAGCCTGATTCTGGACATTCTGCGCGAACTGGACGAAGAGCGCGCCATGGGCGAAAACGTCATCGAGATTCCCCTCGATGACACTGGCAGCGCCGGAACCCACATTCACTGAAGCCCACACGGAAGCCCACTGGGTTTGGCAGCGTGCCAGCGGCCATTGCCTGCCGCCGGGAGGTGTCAAGGCGGTTGACGTTGTCAAGTGTGCTGCCGTCTAGCCGGTTGACAGATGGGCTGGCCACGGTCTCCGTGCTTTTTTGGCAAATTGTTGTGTCATAACGATTTACGCCTTTATATCGCCGTGCGGCCGGACGTGGTGGCGCGGTCTGGCGGGTGGCACGTCATTTGCTCCTCTTGAATGAACAGTCATTCATCCCTGGCTTGGAGAGACGGCAATGATGCGCAACCCGCGATGGACGTGGCTCGGTCTGGCAGTGATGTGGTTTGGTCTCTGGCTTGGCTGTGGCACGAGTGCGATGGCCCAGACGACGCTCGTGTTCGTCCATGGAAAATCCGATGGCGTGTCCACCGACAGCCGCACGAAGGTCATCAACAACTACTGGACGCCGGACATGATCCGGGCGGCAACGCGCAACTACACCGTTCCGTACGAGGTTGTGTTCTACGACGGGCGCAAGCACTACTGGGACTGCGCCGTGGATGTGGCCGCGCAGATCAACCAGTTCATCACCAACGGCCGGCGCAACCTCGTCTTCGTGACGCACAGCATGGGCGGCGTGGTGATGCGCTTCATCCTGTGCAATGCCGACCCGTCCGACCCGTACTACAACTACCGGGGCGCCAACTTCAACCGTATCCAGACCCACACGCGGCATGTGCTGTCCTATGCGCCACCAAATGCCGGTTCGGAAGCCGCTGACCTGGCCGGCTCGCTGAGCGGCTCCTGGATGACCGCCTGGCTGGTCAGCCTGCTGGACAACAATTCGCCTTCGACCCAGGCGCTGACGACGGCCCATTTCCGTACGGCCAATGCCAACTGGATGCGCGACAGCCTGCGGAGCAAGGCGATTTTCACCGTGGCCGGCACGGGCCTGTGGAATGACCTTTGCTTGGAGTGTGTTGGGTTGGCCACGCTCTCCGGCCTGGCCGGACTGCCCGGCGAAGATGACGGCATGGTGGCCGAATACAGCGCCCACCACACGAAAGCGCCGGGCGGCCGGTGGTACAACACCGTCGCCAATCACCACTACAACCGCCGCAACAGCTACCGCCGACTGGGAGAGGACATTGCCCGGTATGGCTACTGAGCCACATGGCGCTGATGGGGCAATGCAGCACAATCCGCCGGGTAGGGAGGTTATACGACAATGGCACTGACAGGACGCGGATGGATGGTTGGTTTGGCGGCGGCCGGAGTCGCCGTCGGGTTGGGCATCGGAGCTTCGCTGCCGGCGCAGAGTGAAGTGGACGTGGATCATCCGGTGCCGGTCTCGGCGCTGACGACGACCACGCTCGAAAGCCCTTCACCGGACTGCGGCCGGCTGACGGCCGAAGACCTGGCGCTTTCGGCTTCCTGCACGGAAACGTTTTCGACCCGGTACGTCCTGGAAGGTGTCGCCGGAGAAGTCACCCTGCCGGTCACGGGCAGCCATGCCCACATCGGGGTGTTTGTGGAGGATGAAACGGCGCAGACGACGCTGCTGACACCCACCGGGGGGCGCCTTCCGATGGAGTCCGTCCCGCGTGACGTTGACCCCGGTACGGCCCTCTCACGGGCCGAAGAAGCACCCCACGGCAAGGTGGAAGCGACGCCGCGCGAACTTGCCACCCAGCCCGGAATCTACCGCCTGCGCCTCGAAGGCCGTGAACGCGGTGATGACGCCAAGGCGGCCGCGCCCCGCGCAACCGTCGTCGTCAACGACGACAATGACCTCGTGCTGCATAGCTGGCTGACCGACAACCTCGTGGATGCCCGCCAGACGACCGAAATTCACGCCCAGGTGCGGGAAGGTGGCAAGCCGGTGGAAAAGGTACGGGCCACGGCGCGCATTTATCACGAAAATGGGACGCTGGTGCTGGAGCGTGCCATGACGGGGCTGGGCGATGGGGACTTCGGCCTCAAAATCCGGCCTCTCCAGCTTGGCCGGTTTGGCAAGGTCATCCTCGATGTGGAAGGGGTGACGGCCGCCGGAATGCCTTTCAGGCGGACGGGACTGCTCGAAATTGCCAGCGGTGTGGCCGGTGGACGCCTCATGCGCATTGTGGGTGAGCGTCTGACCGACCAGGGGCTGGAAGTTGACCTGGAGTATGTCGTCACCCGGGCCGGGCGCTTCCATGCCCGCGCCAATCTCGTGACCTCGGACGGGAAACCGGTTGCCTGGGCGCAGGCGGCTGCCGAAGCGGCCGTGGGCCGGCACATCCTGACCCTGCGTTTTGACCGTCGCGTTCTGGCATCCGGGAAGTTACTCCTGCGGGACCTCGAACTGACCGACGTGACCGAGTTTCCGGGCGTCAAAAGCCCGACAAGAATTGGAACTTATGCTCTTGAGCAGGCGTTGCAGTAAGCGGGATTTCTCCTGAAAAGCCGTTTTGCTTTGGGCGCGTCGTCTCTCCGGCGCGCCTTTTTTGTTTCGGGCCTGGCCAGAATGGAAACCGCATGTCCGCCCCCCACCTCAATTGCCACGTATGCCGCACGCCGTTTCCCCCGGAAGACCTGAGCCAATCCCAGGGGATAGCCTTTTGTCGCCGGTGTCAAACGCTCATCCGGCTTGATCGTCACCAGCCGGGCGCGCCACGCCATCCGGTGGCCGCTGCCGGCTTCCGACCGCAGGTGGCGTTGCCGGTGGGCTGGGACATCCAGCCGACGACGCAGGAACTGCGCATCGTTTACCACTGGTTTTCCGCAACTTCGTTCCTGCTCCTGTTTCTTTGTTTGTTCTGGTTTGGTTTCCTGGTGATGTGGCTCACCAGAGCCCACCAACTGCCCCCGGCGGGTCCCGGACTCTGGTTTCTCAGCCTGCTCCAGATTGGCATCGGTTTGTTTCTGTCCTACATCACGCTGGCAGGTTTTCTCAACACGACAACCATCACCGTCAAACAGGGGCATCTGACGGTGGTGCACGCGCCACTGCCCTGGTTTCAGCCACCGCCACTACGCACGGCTGACATCACCCAACTCTTTGTCCGGCGGGTGTCGGTGGGAAAACAACACTCCCGGCGTGAGGTCTATAGCGTGTGGGCGCAGCTTCGTCAGGGGCGGGAAGTCAAACTGATGTATGGTCTGGAAGCGCCCGAGCAGGCCCTGTTCGTCGAACAGCAACTGGAAGCGTTCCTGGGGATAACCGACCGTCCGGTGCCGGGTGAATTGGAACGTTGGTAGGGGCGGTTGGTCAACCGCCCCTACCGTTGGTCAACCGCCCCTACCGTGCGTCTTTTTCGCCGGACGTGTGACCCTGCAGGGTCCGGGTGGCTTTGTTCAGGGACGCGACGACCTGTTCCATCGCCCGCGCCACATCGGCGGCATCGTTGCGGGTGAGCGCGTAGCGTACCCCGGAGAACACCTCCGCGCCGTAGCCCGAAAACACCCCCGGCGCATAGATGACGTGGCGCGCGTCGTAGCGTTTGGGAAGTCCTTCTGGAGCAAGCAAAAAGCCTTCAAACCGGCGGCGCAGGCGATTGCGGGTGGCAAGCGTTGCCTGGGTATCCGGCTCGGTTTCAAAGGCTTCCGCCGCAATGGTCAGGTCACGGGCGGCATCGAGCAGCGCCGTGGCGTCGAGTTGGGGGTGCTCCTG
Organism: Chloracidobacterium sp. N; assembly: GCF_018304765.1. Classification (NCBI taxonomy): domain Bacteria; kingdom Pseudomonadati; phylum Acidobacteriota; class Blastocatellia; order Chloracidobacteriales; family Chloracidobacteriaceae; genus Chloracidobacterium; species Candidatus Chloracidobacterium aggregatum. The sequence goes on along the minus strand of NZ_CP072642.1, from coordinate 1,503,083 downwards.
GGCCAGTTCCCGGGCCAGGCGTTCGATTTCACGGGCGTAATCCAGCAGGTTGAGTTCCGTCCGGGGGGATTCCGCCAACCGGAACGCCAGCAGCGCCCATCCCCGGGCCATGGCGGCATGGCGGCTGAAGGTCGGATCGCCAAACTTTTCCATCCAGCGAAAGCTGTCGTAGGTCGAATGATAGACGCCGTAGCTGCCGGTCGAAGCCATGTCCAGGCAGGCAATGCCGGCAAGCTGGAGAAAAGGCGCGTAGTCCGACCCGCTGCCCAGCTTGCCGAAGCGCACTTCGGACGCCTTCTGGTCCTGGGCGCGCCAGTTGTCATAGAGGCTGCGCGTTCCGCTGGCGTCCGGGACATCCCGCAGGACGGATTTCGCGAAGGACCACAGGCTCGGCACGGCGCTGGCGCGGAAGTTGTCGCCGCTTACGGCGCTGTCCACGTTGAGGTAGCAGACGGCTTTTTCACGGAGTTCGGTCAGGTGCTCTTCAACCCATTCCGTTGAGCCGATGAGGCCGTATTCTTCAGCATCCCAGCTACAGAGCTTGAGGGTCCGGCGGGGCTGCCAGCCGGTTTTCCGCAACTCGCCAAAGGCCCGGGCCACTTCGAGCATGGCCGTGGTGCCGCTCGACGGATCAACCGCGCCGTAAACCCAGGCGTCCCGGTGGTTGCCGAGCAGAATCCACTCGTCGGGATGGTCGCGCCCGGTGAGCGTCCCGATGACGTTCCAGATGGTACGCAGGCGGTAGTCCATGGTAAGCGCCATGCGGACGCGCGTCTCCCCGTTGCCGATGCGGTACTCAATCGGCAGCCCGCCAATCCAGTCCTTGGGCGCGGCCGGCCCCCGCAGACTTTCCAGAATGGGCAGGGCATCGCGGTAGGACAGCGGCTGGATGGGAATCCGGGGCAGTCCGGCATCTTTGGGGGCCAGGCGCGACGTGCCTTTCTTGGCCGGACGGCCCGGCGTCAGCGGATCGCCGGGCGGCTGGGTGAAGGCGCGGTAACTGCCACGCTGTACGCAGTTGTCCGTGCGCCAGGGCCCGTCGGGGTAGGTCTTGCCCTGTACGTAGCCGTCGTCCTTGGGATCGGAATAGACCAGCAGCCCGACGGCACCTTTTTCCTGGGCCACCTGGGCCTTGACGCCCCGGTAGCACTCACCGTAGCGCACGAGGGCAATCTTGCCTTGGACACTGACGCCCAGCTTTTCGAGCACTTCGTAGTCGCGTGGAAGCCCGTAGTTGACATACACCACCGGGGCTTCGACTTTGGCCGAAGGCGACCAGGCCGCAAAGGTCGGTACGGCCAGCGGCGAGGCGGAATCGGGATCGTCGGGCAGCGTCGGCTCGGTCAACGTGCAGCGGTATTTGGTCGGGGCCGTCATTTCCACCCGCCGCGACTTGGGCTGGGGCAGATAGACCTCATACTCGACGAGTTCCGCGTCAAAACCGGCGCGCTGGAGTTCATCCCGGACGTAGAGCGCCGTGGCGTAATCTTCGGGCGTGCCGGCCAGATGCGGCTTGGCCGTCAGCGTGCGCAGCGTCTGGCGGGCGCGTTCCGGCGCCGGCGCGGCAAGAAGCTGGTTTTCAAGCGCGGAAAGCCCGGAGCGGACTTCGGCGGCGGCGTGGTGCGGAAGAGGAAACACCACCGGGCCACCCAACAAAGCGCCACACGCCAGGCAGGTCACAAGGAAACGGGGCCGTAAACCACAGGTTACAATCGAAAAAAGCATGGTGCTGGGAGATGAGCCACGGAAAATGTCGGGAAGTGGATGCCACGAGGGACCGGCAGGCTAGCGGCGGCGCGGTGTCGTGCCTGTGCTGACCGTACCACGTTGGGCAAGTTCCTCGAACAGGGCAAACAATCCGGGATCGCGGCGGGCGAGTTCTTCGCGGGTGTGTCCGGCCGTGGGGCTGGCCGGCCGCCGTTTGACTGTGGAGATATAGGCTTCGTAGCCCTGGGCAAAATACTCGAACTTGTCCGAAGCGGCATAGTAGTCCAGCGCATGCCCGTCCCGCACGGCGGCGTCATAGAGTTTCTCGATGCGTTCGAGCGTGGCGGCGTCCAGTGCACAGCTATGAATCTGGTGGGCGAACTCATGCGCCAGTGTGTTGAAGCCGCCGTGTTCGACGGCCCGCAGCGTTTCGATACCGGAAACCGTCACCACGCCGCCCACTCCGCGCAGGCTTCCGTAGTAGCGGCCGTCGAACGTCGTCCGCTCGGCCAGGGATTCACAGCCCGGCAGATCGCCAAGCTGCCGGTCAAGCGGCAAAATCCAGTGCCGCGCGCCACACCGGCGCAGTTTGGGGAGGAAATGCGCCAGTGGCGCAATCGTGGCCAGTACAATCTGCTGCTGGCCGGGCGTCAGGGTTTCAAAGTTCGGGAAAACGGCTTCCAGCTCATCCCGCACCACCCCAGCCGGCAGGGCATCGTGGAAGGTGAGCTGGGGAATCGGCGCGCCCAGAGCGCGGGCGGCGGCTTCGTGGCGCGCCAGGTTGACGAGGCTCAACTGCAAATGGGGCAGCGGGTGCTCGGCATCGAGTGCAAGGGCACGCCGGGCGAGTTCTTCTGCCCGGTCAAGCTCTTCACGTTCCAGGGCCAGTGCCGTCCGGCTGAGCAGGGCCGCAAAGAAGGTGGGGTCATGCTCCAGCGCCTGATCGAAGTAGCGACCGGCGCTCTCGGCGTCCTGCCGTTGCCGCGCTGCCTGTCCTGAAGCATAGGCCGCGCGGGCGGCCGGCAGGGGAACCCGGTGGGCTTTGCGGCTGCGGATGTACTGGGAATAGGTGCGCCGCACGCGGATGTTGTCAGGTTGGAGTTCGAGGATGCGCTCGGCCAGTTGCCGTACTTCACCGGGCTTGCGCTCCATGACCCGTACCGCGCAGAGCACGGCAAGCGACTCAGGATGGTTTGGCGCCAGCGCCACGGCCCGCTCGGCATGGCGGCGCGCTTCCGCCGCCCGGTTGCGCTCGATGAACAGGCGCGCCCCCAGAATGTGAACACTGACCGCATCGGGATACCGCGCCAGCAGGTCGGTCAGTTGCTGCTCGCAGTCATCGAGCTGTCCCGCGGCCAGGGCAACGGCGGCCAGCCCGGCTGGGCCGCGGGCATCTGCGGGGAAGCGGTGGGACAGTTCCTGAAAATACCTGGTTGCCGGTTCAAGGCATTCCGCCGTGAGGTAAATCAGCCCCAGTTCAGCCAGTGCGTCGGCCTGAATGGCTCCCTCACCGGTCTGGGCGGCCTGTTCAGCATAGCGGACGGCTATGGCGTAGGCATGAGCTTGGCGGGAAGACTGTGCGGCTGCAAGAAGTTCCGCCGCACTGGTTGGTTCGCCGGCCTGTGCCCGACCCGTCAGGACGAGGCCAACCAGCAGCCAGACCCAAAGGTAAGCCCGTCTGCCGTGGCGTTGCTGCGTTTGAGCGTGAGCCGGAAAGGCTGCCGGTTTCAAGGTTCGTTCCCCGCGCAAGGCAACCAGAGGTCGCGTCACCTGATTGTGGAAGACCCGAACGAGCGGTAGTAGCCACCGCCTTCATCAGCGGCGAAGTGACGCGCGCTGTGTGGTGCGTACCGAACCCGGCCGGTTTTTTGCATTTCCAAGATTAGGTAAGGCGAATGCAGCCCCCAGCCTAGCCTGTCAGGGCACTGGACGGCAACCCGAAGTTGCCAGCTTGTGAAGGGAATATGACCCACTGTGGTTCAAGGCGTGACAAACGCAACAAAAAAGGGCAAGATAGCCCCGCTCCACCATCATCGATCTGTTTTCACGAGGTTAGCTATGCCGACTTTCTGGGGGCTTGCCCACGGGGCAGCCCGTTGGGTACCGGTGCTTTGGCTTGTCTGGTTGTGGCCATCCCTGGCAATGGCGCAGGGAACAACCTCCCGTTTGACGGGAACGGTACGTGACCCCTCCGGTGCGCTCGTGGCTGGCGCGCGGGTGACATTGACCAACGAGGGCACGAACGTTTCGCTCGAAACGCAGACGAGTGAAAGTGGTGTCTATGTGTTTGATTCCGTTCAGGTTGGAGTCTATACCGTGACGGTCGAGGCCAACGGTTTCAAGCGGCTGGTGCTCAAAGGCAATCCGGTCAACGTCGGACAGCCGACGACGGTCAATGCCACGCTGGAAGTCGGTGGGACACAGGAGGTCGTCGAGGTGACAGGTGCTGCGGAGCGCATCCAGACCAGCAGTTCCGGCAACCTGGGCAATCTGGTTGAGCAGCAGACCATCGTGGCGCTGCCCATCGTCGGGGCACGCGGCCGCAACCCGCTGGATTTCATCAACTTTCAGCCCGGTGTTGTGGTTGGAGCCAACACGGGGGGCGGTGTTCACGTGCATGGCGCCCGTGACCGCGCCGTGAACTTCACGCTCGATGGCATTGACACCAATGAAACGAGCGCCGGCGGGTCGAACTTCTCGCCCACCCGTGTCAACCCCGATGCCCTGGCCGAGTTCCGCGTCATCACAAGCAACCCGTCGGCCGAAAACGGGCGCAGCAGCGGCGCGCAGGTGAACATGATCACCCGCTCCGGGACGAACGAGTTTCACGGCACGGCGTTCTGGTTCTACCAGACGCCCGGTTTCAACGCGAACGAGTACGAAAACAATCTCAACGGCATCGTCAAGCGGCAGTTCGTCCAGCACATTGCCGGGGGCAGTCTGGGCGGGCCCATCGTCCGCAACCGGCTGTTTTTCTTCACGAACTTTCAGGCGCTGCGTGCCAGCGAGGGGCGCCCGGTGACGCGCCTCGTCTATACCCAGACGGCGCGGCAGGGCATCTTTCGCTACGTCATCGGAGGCCGCAACCTGCCCTTCGGCGCCACGGGCGCTTCAGTGGATGCCAATGGCAATCCCGTGCCGGGCCTCAACATCGGGACGTACAACATCGGCATGATGGACCCCCAGGGATTGGGGCTGGACCCGACCATCCGGCGCATCATTGACCTGACACCGCTGCCCAACAACTTTGCCGTTGGGGACGGTCTCAATACGGCCGGTTTCCTGTTCAACGCCCGCGGCCGCGAGCAGCAGGAGGACTACACCACCAAGGTGGATTATGTCATCAGCGACCGGCAGACCATTTTTGCACGGGTTTCGTGGGGGCGGCAGGACTCGCTGGGCGACTTTGCCAACGCCGGCCCGGCGGCATTTCCCAACACGGCGCGTCTGGTGGATACCCGGCGCCGCCCCCGGAATGTGGCCATCAACCACCGGTGGTCGCCAACGAGCAGCCTGACCAATGAATTCGTCGTCGGGCTTAACCGGTTCACCTTCAGCTTTGACAATCCCGACCCAAACTTTGCCAACAATCCGCCGGTCACGCTCAATGACGTGACGACCCCCACCTCCAATCTGGCGCCGGTCATCAACCGGCGGGCGCTGACAACCTTCCAGTTCGTGGACAACCTGACCTACGTGCGCGGCGCCCACACCTTCAAGGCCGGCTTCAACCTGCGCTTTGGCCGGCATATTGACCGCCGGACTTCCGTCGCCGGTCTCAATACCCAGCCGGCGGCCAACTTCAGCACGGCCATCAACACGGTGAGCGTGGCGGCATTTGGGATTCCGGGCAACATCAACACGGCGTTCGATCTGCCGCTGTTGCAGCGGACGATCAACAACCTGCTGGGGCGCGTCGGACGGATTTCCCAGGCCTTCGTTTCAATTGGCAACCAGTACGGCCCACCGGGGACGATTTTCACGGCCGATGCCCGCTATCCAGAGTATGACTTCTACGTACAGGACACGTGGCGGCTGCGGCCCAATCTGACGATTGACTACGGCCTGCGCTGGGAAATCCGCCCGACCTTCCGTGAGTCACGGCGGCTGGCCGTGCCTGACCAGCGGCTGGCCTTCGGCGCTCCGCCCACCAATACGGCCCGGTGGGTCAAGGGGGAGCCTTTTTCCGATGACCTGAACAACTTTGCGCCAAGCGTCGGCGTGGCGTGGGACCCGTTCGGGGACGGCAAGACTTCGATCCGCGCCAACTACCGTCTGGCTTACGACCGCCTCAACACGTTTCTGGCATCCTCGTTTTTGTTACCGACAGTGCCCGGCGCGACGCTGGGCGTCATCAACGACGCTTTTGGGCAGGGTGGGGGACGCCTGCGTAACCTGCCGACGCTTTTGCCGCCGGCCGGGGTCTCGCCCGATGCCCTCCGCCAGCCGCCGGCGTTTTCAGCCAACAGCATCACGGTCTTTGACCCGAACTACCGGACGCCAAAGGTTCACCAGTGGGCGCTGAGCCTTCAGCGCGATCTGGGATGGAATCTGGTGCTGGAAGCCAACTACATCGGTCGGCACGGGAACGGGCTGCTGAGCGGCTACAATGCCAATCAGGTGAAAATCTTTGAAAACGGCTTCCTCGACGCCTTCAACACCATGCGCCCCTGCGCCGTGTCGGGGACGTTTACGCCCGCCTGCAACAGTCCGCTCATCAATCAGTTGCTGGCCAATCCGAACGGTTCGCAGACGACCATCAACAACTTCCGGGGCAGTCTGACGACGAACAACGTCGCCGGGCTGGCCGTGTCGCTGGCCCAGCAGATTGGCGCCAACCTGCCGGCGCGCGGCTTTTCACCCTTTTTCTTCTTTGATTTTCCGCAGTACACCGGCGGTCTGTTCGTCGTGGACAACTATGACTTTTCCAACTACCACGCGGCTGAACTCCAGTTGTCGCGGCGGTTTCGGGATGGGCTGAGTTTTCAGTTCAGCTACACCTGGGCCAAGTCCCTGGATACCCGTTCGTTTGACCCAACCTTCACGGTGGCGGCCAGCGGCGCGGTGCAGTCGGCTTCGAGTACGCCCTTTGACATCCGCAACCGGCGCATCAACTACGCCCGGTCAGATTTTGACCGGACGCATTCGTTCCAGGGGAATTTCGTCTATGAGTTGCCGTTTGGGCGGGGGCGCCAGTACGCCAGCGACCTCAACCCGGTGGTGGATCAACTCATCGGGGGGTGGATGGTGGCCGGCGTGGTGCGGTGGACATCCGGGCGTCCCTTCACCGTCTTCTCCGGTGCCAATACCCTGAGCAATGCCGTACAGTCGTTTGCCGACTGCAATGGGTGTTCCCGCTCGCTGGGTTCGCTCCGGCAGGAAGCCGGAACGAACTTCTTCTTCACGGCGGATGAACGCGCGCGCTTCAGCATTCCGGCGCCGGGCACGCTGGGGAACACGGGCCGCAACTTCTTTACGGGGCCGGGCTTTTTCCAGCTTGACCTGACGGTGGCCAAGACCTTCCGCATCGTGGAAGGGGTCAACCTGCAGTACCGGCTGGAGATGCAAAATGCGACGAATACGCCGTCCTTTGCCTTTCCAACGGCCGTTGTGACCAGCGCCACCTTTGGTCGGATTCGGGATGCGGTGGTCAGCGGCTCACGCCGGATTCAGATGGCGCTCAAGTTCACGTTCTGATCCCGCCAGCCGGGCGCCCGCGCCCCGGCCACACAAAACAGGCGCACACAAAAACGGTGAATGGGTAAAGATGACCATTCACCGTTTTTGTGTATCTGGTTTGTGCCTGGTGTGGGCAGGGAAGCCTAGCGTCCCCTAGAGTCCACTTTGTATCGCTCCAGGACTTCGCCGGTCAGCCCATCGAGGACGACACAGGGACGATCGCCAAGGTTGTTGATGTGGAGGTTCAGAGCTGCTTTCGCATTCTGGGCGCGGATGACGTAGATGAATCGTTCTTCGGGGGTGTTCCCAATGACGCGGATGAAGAAGTCGCGCATGACTTCGTTCGTTCCACCGGGCATGGCCAAGGTCCTCGGAGTGTTGGAGTGCGCAATGAATGCAAACGAACCGGTGACGCAAAGTGTGTTACGCCATACGGTTGTGGGTGATGCGGGAATATAGCCACGATGTCATGGGTTGGTCAACCGGCGGCGGTGCATACGGACAACGAAACCTGGGCTACCCTGTCCGGCCTGCCTTGTCCGGGATGACAGGTGGTGAAGCGGTGGGGTAAGGTTAGGGGTGCAGAAGATATTTGTTGCCGGAGGTGCTGTCTGCCATGGCCGCTCCTGAAGACCGCAAAATCGTGATTATCGAACGTAAGGATGACATCCCACCACCCTCCGGGACCGCGTCAGGCGCTACGGGTGAGGAGCCGAAAGGGACGATTGAGGAAATCACCAGCTCGGTTCGTGAACTGGCCAAGACGCTGCCTGAATCCATCGGAAAGCTGCCCGGCTCCATTGGCGCTGCCATCCAGCAGGCCCTGGCCAGTCGTGACCTGAACGTGACGGTTCACCTTTCCGAAGAGGCCATGCGCTCGATTGAAATGCTGGTACAGGCCGGAATTTTTGCCACCCGCTCGGAGGCGGCGGCCTACCTGATTGGAGAAGGAATTGCCGCCCGGCGTGACCTGTTCGAGCAGGTGACGGAAAAAATCATTCAGATCGAAAAACTCAAGTCGGAGCTGCGCTCACTGACCGGGCGGCCCTAAGCGGCTGATTGACGCCTGCCCGATGATGCGGCCCGGCGACGCGGCCACGGTGTGGCATCCTGCGGCGTCTCCTGACTTGTTCTGAGGCCGAAGACTCGCTTTGCTGTGGATTCTCAAGGTCATCGTCCACGCCCTGTTTCGCGTGGTGTTCACGCTCGAATACACGGGGGTTGAGCACGTCCCGCTGACGGGAGCGGTCATCCTGGCAGGAAATCATCCAAGCTATCTTGACCCGGTGCTGATTTCGCTGCCGATTCGGCGGCGGATTCGTTTCGTTGCCTGGGATAAGTTGTTCACCATACCGCTGCTGGGGCCACTGATTCGTTTCTTCGGGGCCTTTCCCGTGGATACGACCCGGCGCGACCAGCAGGCCTTTGTGCAGGCCCTCCGGGTGTTGCAGGACGGGGATGCCTTGGGAATTTTTCCCGAAGCCGGGCTTTCCAAGGAAGCGCGTATGAATGCCCTGCTCAAGTCCGGGGCGGCGCGGCTGGCCCTGGCGGCGCCGTGTCCCATTGTGCCAGTCACCATTGCCGGCGCACGGGCGGCGTGGCCGCGTGGGCAGTGGCTGCCGCTGCCACGCAAGATTACGGTCAAATACCATCCGCCCTTGCATCCCCCCCGCGTGGCGGCGGACGGCCTTGCCGAAGACAGGGAACTGGCCCAGGCCCTGACCGAGCAGCTTCGGAAGACCATCGAGCGCCGCCTCCTGCCGGCGCTCAAGGTCGGGGCGAAGCGGGCCGAGCTGCATCGCCGTCCGGCCTGGGCGCTGCGGGCCTATGAGTATCTCCCGCTCTGGGTCTGCCTGACGGGCCTAGGTCTCGGCGGCTGGAGTTGGGCGCTGGCGCTGCCCACACTGGCCTATCTCGGGTATGTCCTGCTGGATATCTGGGTGCTTCCGCAGCAGCGCCTGACCAAGGTGCTGCGCGATCTGGCGCTTCCGGTCTGGCTGGCGGCGGCATATCCCTGGGCGGTCGCCACGTTTGTCGCCCCGGAGCTGCAGGCCCGCTTCCTGCAGGCACCCGCCTGGATTCTGGGGCTGATGATCGCCAGCCTCCTGTTTCCCTTTCACTGGACGAGTTACTACGATACCCAACGCTTTCTGCGGGGGTTGTCCATCGGCTATCTGGTACTCTGGTGGCTGGAAGTCATCCGGCCTGAAGGGGCCGGCCATGGGTTACAGGTGTTGTGGCTGGTGTTCGTCATTGCTTATGCTCTGGTCATCCGGCACCGGCACTGGCCGTTCGTCGTGGCAGGGAGTGCCACCTACCTGGTGCTGTTGTGGTGGTTTTCGCCTGAACGCTGGCCGGTGGAACTGCTTTATTACGCTGGCGCCGGCGTGGCGGTCAGCGGTTACGTGTACGTGGTCAAGTTCACGGCGCATGATGGGCGTGGCGCGTAAGTCCATCGGTAATCGTGTGCCGTACGCCAGGAGAACACCGGGAGCGCGGGGGTTCTGCCTGCCCACCGCATCCCGACGGTGGCGTTGGCTCCTTTTGTCTGTCATCCGTCCAAGCTGAGGAGAGACACTTCAGGTAATGCCGACATTGATGCACTGGCTTGGTCAATCCTGGTTCGTGGCGGCCGTCGATCTGCTCCTCGTCTTTCTGGTCGTCTATGAGGCGTTGAAGCTGCTCAAAGGGACACGCGCCGCGCAGGTCGCGGTCGGAATTGCCATCGTCGCGTTCCTGTACCAGGCTTCCCACTGGCTTCACCTGCCAACGCTGGAGTTTGTCATCCGCCACAGCCTGCTCTACGTCGGCTTTGCGGTCGTCGTCCTGTTTCAGAATGAAATCCGCCTGGCCTTCGCCAATTTCGGCAAGAACATCCGGCTTCTGTCCCGCCTGGGGTGGCGGACCCAAAAGCTGTCGGTCGTGCAGTATGAGGATGTCCTGCTGGCCGTGGCCACACTGGCGGCCAACAAAACCGGGGCCCTGATTGTTTTCGAGCGCCAGGACAACCTGGATGAGTACATCTCACGGGGGGTCCGGCTGGATGCCGTTCTCGGTTACGATTTGCTCATCAATATCTTCAACCCCGAAGCGCCGCTCCACGATGGTGCGGTCATCATCCGCCAGGATCGGATTGCTGCCGCCAGTTGCTTCCTCCCCCTGACCCTCAACCCACGGCTGTCCAAAGACACCGGCACGCGCCACCGTTCGGCGATTGGCATCACCGAGGAAAGTGATGCCTTTGTCATCGTCGTTTCGGAGGAAACCGGGATGGTGTCGTGTGTCGAGGGCGGCAACATCAAACGTGGTCTTGAAATTCAAGCCGTCCGCGAATTGCTCTCCAAGGCGCTGAAGGCCACCAAAACCCAGGGCGTCACTGCGGTACGCCGGCGGAGGCGCCTGGCAGAGCCTTCGGGGATGGATTTCGTCACGCTCGATACCCCCAGTGAAACGAGTGAGACGCCGGCAACGGGGACGCCGGTCGTTGCGAATGGACGCCAGGCGTCACGAATCGGCGAGCGTGGGGCGCTGAACCTGGCTGCCGTGTGGCAGCAGGGGCGACACTGGTCGGGCTGGCTCGGAAGAAAGCTTCGCACCCTGGTCGTTGAAAATTTCACCCTCAAACTCATCGCGGCTGTGATGACCAGCGCCCTGTGGCTGTCGGCCACCAAGCAGGACGCCATCCCGTTTGTTCTGCGCGGGGTGCCCGTCAACTATCAGGGATTGCGCGAAGACCTGGTCATTGCCAACGGCCACGAAGTGCAGGAAGTGACCCTGCGCGTACGCGGCCCCCGCGATGTCGTCGAGCGCCTGCGGCCCGAATCGTTTGGGATCACCGTCTCGCTGGCAGGTAAAAATCCCGGCGACCGGGTCATTCTTCTGCGGGAGGATGCCCGCATCGCGAAGCCAACCGGGGTGGAAATCCTGGAAATCGAACCGCCCCGGCTGACCCTGAATCTGGAACGACAGGTCTATCGGCAGGTGGACATCAAGCCGAACTTCCGTGGCGCCCTGCCGGTGGACCGGGAAATTGCCGAGTACCAGGTGGTCCCCGCCACCACGATGCTGCGCGGACCTGAAGCACAGGTCTATGCCCTGCCGTCCGTGGGCACGGAGACCATCTGGCTCAATGTCCATGACCGGTCCTTTACGGAACGCTACAAGGTGGATGTCAAGGACCCGCGCATCGAGATTGTCGGAGCGCAGGAAGTCGAAGTAAAGGTCACGATTCGCCCCATCATCGTGCGCCGCCGGCTGGATGTGGTTCTGGAGACACCGGGTACCCCGCCCACCCGGCTGGAGGTGACGGTGGAGGGGCCCAAGTCCGTTGTGGAAAAGCTCCGGGGGCGTGATTTTCAGGCCACGGTTGCCACCGCCCTGGTCTCCGAGCGCCCACCCCGGCGGAAAGTGGTGGTGACGCCGCCACCGGACTTGGCCGAGCAGGTGCAGGTGGTGAGTGTCAGCCCGGATGAGGTGATCAACCGGCGTTCCGAACAGGGAAGCACCAGATGATCCGGCACGTCATTTGAGGGTTTTGGCCGCCTGGCGAAGGGCGTTGCGGCGAAACATCGTGAGCAGGAAGGTGCAGGCCAGGATGTCGTCGAGCAGCAGGGCCGTGTAGAGGGCCATGTCTCCCCGCACACCGGCGGCCGTCAGCAGGTGAATCAGCCCCAGGTTGACCAGGTACAGCAGCAACAGCACCCCGGACATAAAGATCAACGGCTGGATGGAAGCGTGATACAAACTGGCTCCCTTTTTGACGCGAACCGCTGAAATGCGCGCCAAAGCCAGAAGCATGACCGTGATGATCAGCGTACACGACGTGCCAACAAAGAAATCTGACGCCATAAACAAAAGCCGGGGAGGATGTGGAATGAAGGGCGGTCGTGAGCCGGGGCAGCGTGGGCGGTCTGACTGGAGGTGGCGGTCGGAATCGAACCGACGAATAAGGGTTTTGCAGACCCGTGCCTTACCACTTGGCTACGCCACCAGACTGACACCTGGTGTGAACGGCGATGCGGCACCGCTCACGTTGGGGTGACGATGCTAACGACGGAACGTGTGCCTGTCAATCCATCTCCGACCGTACGGCAGCGGGCCGAAGCGGCTCTGGTGGCCGGGCTGTTATGGGGGTTGGGATGCCTGCCCCGCCGGTGGGCCCTGCGCGGTGGCATGCTTCTGGCAAGGCTCCTGTCCGGTGTGCTGCCGCGTTTGTGGCGGGTGGGGGCTGACAATCTGGCCCTGGCTTTCCCGGACCTGCCGGAACGGGAGCGGCGGCGGTTGCTCCGCGGGTGCATCACGAACCTGGGGCGGCTGCTCGGCGAGTTTTCCCAGTTTCCGAAGCTGCATCCCGGGAATATCCACGAAGTGGTTGAATACGAAGGATTTGAGCACTTTACCGCGGCTCAGGCGCAGGGACGGGGCGTGATTTTCTTCACCGGACACCTCGGTGCATGGGAACTCAGCGCCTTTGCCCATGCGCTTTACGGGCATCCGCTCAACATTCTCGTGCGCCCCATAGACAATCCCCTTGTGGATCATCTGATCACACGCTGGCGGACGGCGAGCGGCAACCGCATCCTCTCCAAGCACCGCGACTTGCGTGCTCTGGTGGTCCGCCTCCGGCGGGGCGAGACAGTAGGGATTCTCGCTGATGTGCACGTCCAGCCCCAGCACGGTATGTTCTGCCCGTTTTTTGGTCATCCGGCTTGCACGTCACCGCTTGTGGCGCGTCTGGCGCGGCGGACGGGGGCAACTGTCCTTCCGGGGTATCTCGTATGGGATGCCCGGCGGGGGCGGCACCGGCTGGTGTTCGAGCCGCCGGTGCCGCTGGTGCAGACGGCGGATGAAGCCTTCGACATCCGGGAAAACACACTCCGCCTGACACGCTGCTGGGAAGCCATTGTCCGCCGCCACCCGGACCAGTGGCTGTGGATTCACCGGCGCTGGAAAAGCCAACCTCAGCCGGACCTGGCTCCGGCAACCATCCCGAATGGTCTCAATCTTTTATCACCAGGAAACGATGAATGCTGATACAACGACATCTGACCCGGGGCGTGCTTGCCCTGGCCCTTTTCTGTTGGTGGACGCTGCCGCTGCGGGCGGAAGGCACGGCGTTCTGGGAATGCGTGCGGCGGGAGGACTACTTGGCCGGTCGCCTCAGTGGGTTATCGGTGTCTGATAATGGTATTTTGCGCGTCGTACCCACGCCCAAGCTCGTGGGGGATACCCAGCAGCCCTTCGCCCTCTGCAGCCTGCTCGTCGGCAGTGAGGTCTATGTTGGCACGGGCCACGATGGCAAGCTGTTCCGGGCGACGGCCGATGGAGTGCTGACCCTGGTCGCCGATTTTGACGAATTGGATGTGACGGCTCTGGCCACCGACGGCCAGGGAGCCATTTTTGCCGCCACCTCCCCGGATGGGAAAATTTACCAGTTGACCGCCGGCCAACCAGGCTTCCGGGTCGTGTATGACCCGCCGGAGAAATACATCTGGGACATGCGATGTCTGTCCGATGGCACCCTCGTCTATGCCACCGGTGGGAAGGGCGGCGTCTTTAGCCTGCCACGGGGCGGGTTGTCGGTGCAGGCGCTCTGGACGACGGACGAATCGAACGTCACAAGCCTGATGGTGGCGCGGGATGGCGCGGTGTGGGCCGGAACCGATCCGGGCGGGCTGGTCGTGCGCATAGCCGATGGGCGTGTGACGGCGGTGTTCGATGCACCCTCCCGTGAAATCCGGCGGCTGGTGCCCATGCCGGACGGTTCCATTTTCGCCCTGGGGATTGGTGAAGCCAAAACCGGTGGCGGGGGCAGCGCCAGGAGCGCGCCGGTGGAGGCAGCCGTTGGCGAGGGGGAAGGCAGCGGCGGCACACCGCTGCGCCCGGCTTCAGGCGGCACGACGCTCTACCGACTCGGTGAAGATGGCCGTCAAACAGCTCTCTGGACGAGCAGCGACACGGCCACCGTTCTGCTCCGGTGGCGGGATGGCGTTCTGGTGGGACTTGGCAGCAGCTCGACCGGCGGACAGGGAAGGCTCTTTTTCGTCGGGCCGGAAGGGCAGTCCACCCTGTTTGGTACTGTCGAAGAAGAGCGGATTGCGGCGGCTGAAGCCGGTGCCGGGGAGACCCTGTATGTCGTGACCAGTGGGCTGGCCAAACTCTACCGGCTCAGCCCGACGGCACAGGATGAAGGGGTGTTCACCTCGGTGGTTCAGGATGCTAAAGCTGTGGTTGAGGCTTGGGGGCGCATCCATATTGAAAGCAATGGAGAAGTCTTTGTTCAGACCCGGACCGGAAACACCCAGTTGCCGGGGGCGCTGTGGAGCGACTGGTCGGCCGAAATACCGGCGCCGGGAGGGGTGGTCGCCAGTCCCCGGGGACGGTTTCTGCAGTGGCGTCTCCGTCTGAAAAAAGGGGCGGAAGTCACGGCCGTCCGAGTGGCTTACCTGCCGCGCAATCTGGCGCCGGTCATTACCTCGTTCAGCGTCCTGCCGGTCGGCGTGGCCTTGCAGGAAACCGTCGCGCCGCCGCCTGATCCGAGTGTGATGAGTTCCGGCTTGGACCCGGTCCAGTTCGGTATCATCGCCAATCAGCCGCCGCGCAAGGTGTTCCAGCGTGGGGCGCGAACGCTTCAGTGGCAGGCAGAGGACAAAAATGGCGACACGCTGACCTACCGGCTGGCCTATCGGTTACGGGGGCAGACGAACTGGAAGCCGTTGGCGGAAAAGTTGCGTAACCCGTTTTTCGTCATCTCCCCGGAGATGCTGCCGGATGGCATCTATGAGTTTCAGCTTGAAGTCAGCGATGCCGCTTCCAATCCGCCGGCGTGGGCGCTGGCTTCGTCACAGGTCCTCTCGCCGGTCGTGATTACGAATGCGTTGCCGAAGATAACCTTTTCACCTTCAGAGGTTTCCACGAAGGAAGCGAAAATTCGGGTTGAAGTGGTGACGGCCACCTCACCGCTCAAATCGGTCGAGGTGTCCTTCGACGGCAGCGAATGGATGCTGATCTACCCGGATGATCTGGTGCTGGACTCCCCGCGTGAGGTGTTTACGTTGGTGTACCGGAACCTGTCGCCGGGGGAATATCTCATCGCCGTACGGGTGCTCGATGCCGCGCTGCATACCACGGGTGAGAAGTTCATCCTGGTTGTCAAGCCGTAGCATGTAAGTTGTAGCAAACAGAATGTTGTATGTATGGGGGCGTCACGCCCCGGTTTTGGGATGCTGGTTGTCCGGCGGGGCTGGCGGGGGTTCACCGTGGTGGGGGGGGCGGGGCGGCCAGGAACGCGCGCCAGGTGGCCAGGGCCTGCCCGTAGTGCTGGGCGGCGAGGGCGAGCCGCTCGACAAGCAGCGTGCCGATGGTCGTCTGGCGCGGGGTGGGGAGGTAGATGACCTTGGGGAGGTCATCGTCGGTCAGGGTGGCTTCAAATTTTGACGTGAGACTGATAACGTCAGTAAGGTACTGTTGCAACCGGGCTGGGGTGGCAAGGGTTTCACGCATCGTCCACTCGGCCGGATGGTCCCAGTAGTTGGAGAGGATACCGTTGATGACATACTCGATGCCGCCGGCCAGGGCAATGAAGCTCTCGCCGCTGGAGCGATTACTGAAGTCATGGTGTGGCAGGGCCGGGCGCCAGTACAGCGCGGCTTCGGGCATGGTGTCCAGGCAGGTGTGACTCCCGGTGAGGAGTCGCTTGTACTCTCGGGTCAGACTCCGTAGTATCGGCATGCAATGCTCCGTCGTCTCGGCATGGTTTTGACTGTCTTGGGGAACTTCATCCCGGAACTATACAGGATAAGGCATGGCTTGTGGGTTTGACCTTCTCCGTCGGCTTCCACGGAAGGGCGCCCGGCCGTCGGTGGCTGATGCTGGCCTGTGGGGAGATGGCCGGAGAGAGGTGGGTTGAGGTCCCCCGGTTGCGCTTCCTGTCCGTTCCCGGTTGGGGAACGTCCCTGTTTCGATTCGCAAGCACATGCTCAGGCAACTCAATATCGAAAATCTGGCCGTCGTGCGTCGGCAGCAGGTGCGGTTTGGTCCGGGGCTGACCATTGTCACCGGGGAGACGGGCGCCGGGAAATCACTCGTTGTGGATGCCCTGGCCCTGGTGGTGGGGGGGCGCGCCACTTCGGACATCATCCGGGCCGGCGAGACGCGGGCCGCGGTCGAAGCCCTCTTTGATTGTCCTGACCACCCGGAGGTCAGGCGTATCCTTGCCGAGGCCGAGTTGGAAGCTGAGGATACCCTGCTCATCCGGCGCGAGGTGGCCCTCAACGGGAAGGGAAGGCTGTTCATCAATGACCAGTTGTGCCCGGTGGCTACGGTGCGGGCGCTGCGACCGTTCCTGGTGGACATTCACGGTCAGGGCGATCAGCAGACATTGATTTTTCCGGCGGCGCATGCCGGTGTGCTCGATGCCTTTGGCCAGCACGTGGAACTGGCGACGGCCACGGCGGAAGCCTTCGCCGCCTGGCACGCGGCGCAGCAGGCACGGGAGCGGTTTGAACAGGAGGCGCTGCACCGGCGGCAGCGGCGCGATCTGCTCGAATTCCAGCGCGGGGACATCGAGCGGGTGGCGCCGGCGGACGGGGAAGATGAACACCTGTGCCGTGAACGGACGCGGCTGCTGCACGCGGAGCGGCTGCTGGCGGCGGCCGCGGCCGGGTACGATCTGCTCTACGAGCGTGAAGCTTCGGCGCTGACGCTGGTGGCGCAGGCGCTCCGTCAGGTGGAGGATTTGGCCGCGGCCGATCCGGCGCTGTCGGAAGTCCTTTCCACCCTGGAAGCCGCGCGCTACGGCATCGAGGAAGCTGCCTTTGCCCTCCGGGACTACGCTGAGACCGTCGTCGTTTCCCCCGAGCGGTTGCGCGAAGTCGAGTCCCGGCTCGATGATCTGGACCGGCTCAAGCGCAAGTATGGCGGCACCCTGGAGCAGGTTCTGGCAACGCTGGCCCGGATTCAGGCGGAACTGGCCCAGGTCGAAAACGACGATGCCGAGCAGCAGCGGCTGGCGGCAGCCGTTGAAGCGGCGGCGGCCCGGTATCGGGAATGCGCCCTGGCGCTGCGGGCGGCCCGGCAGGCGGCCGCGCCGCGTTTCGAGCAGGCGCTCGAACATGAGTTGCCGTTTCTGGCCCTTCCACAGGCGCGGTTGGTCGTCGCCTTCGACTGGCGGGATGCCGGGGCGGTGGCGACGTGGGAGAGCACCGGCCTGGAAGGGGTCGAGTTTTTGTTTACCTCGAATCCAGGCGAGCCGCCGCGTCCGCTGTCGAGGGTGGCCTCCGGCGGAGAACTGTCCCGGCTGATGCTGGCCGTGAAATCCATCCTTGCGCCGACAGATATTCCGCGTACGATGGTTTTTGACGAAGTTGACGTGGGGATCAGCGGGCGGGTGGCGGAGGCGGTGGGTATCCGTCTGCGTCGCCTGGCCGAGCGTCAGCAGGTGCTGTGCATCACGCACCAGGCCCAGGTGGCGCGCTTTGGCACCACCCACCTGCGGGTGGAAAAGACCGTGCGCCATGAGCGGACGCACACGGAGATTGTGGCGCTGGATATGGATGCGCGGGTGGAGGAGCTGGCCCGGCTGCTGGGCGGGGCCGTCGTCACCGAGTCAGCGCGCCAGGCGGCGCGGGAAATGCTGGCGCCGGAAGGTTTTGTCGGCGCGCCGACATCTCAGGCTAATTGTTGATTACAAAGCTTTTCTGTTGTTTTATCCCGATGACGCCAAAAATGGAGGACGACTGCCATGGAACGTGAGATGAAGATTCGGGGGCTGATGATTGACCCGGCGGCGAACACCCCCATCGTCGTGCTCAAGGAAGTCAACGGCGACCAGTTGCTGCCCATCTGGGTCGGACCCTTCGAGGCCAATGCCATTGCCTTTGAAATCGAAAAGATGTCGCCGCCGCGCCCGATGACCCACGACCTGTTGCGCAACCTGATCCTGCAGATGGATGGACGGGTGCGTCGGGTCGTGGTGACGGAGCTGCGCAACAACACGTTCTATGCCGTCATCGAACTCGAAGTTGCCGGCAAGATGCTGTTTCTGGATGCGCGTCCCAGCGATGCCATTGCCCTGGCGCTCCGGGTGGATGCGCCGATTTTCGTCCATGAGTCCGTGCTGGAGAACTCAACCTCGGTCATCGTGGAGCGTCAGGACGAGGAGCCATCAGAGAAGGGGGATGATCTGGAGTTTGACTGGCCCGATGAAATTGACGAATCCGACATCGGGCGCGGTTAGGGGGCAGGGCGGGCTGCCGGGCCGGGGCTTTGTGGGCCCATGGGAGCCTGGGAGTTGTGAAAATCGGGTTGTGACGTTGTTGTGAGCAAGGGAAACTGCCATGGGCACGGGGAACGGACATCACCCACGACGACTGGACACCTGTCTGGTCATTGCTGTTGCCAATCAGAAGGGAGGCGTCGGCAAGACGACGACTTCGATTAACCTGGCGGCCGGGCTGGCGCTGCGCGGGCGGCGCGTGCTGCTGCTGGACCTCGATCCCCAGGCGAACAGTACGCTGTCCTATCTGCCCTACGAAGCCGCCGGGTTGTCCGCCTATGACTTCCTCATGGATGTCAAGCTCGATCCCGTCACCATTGTGCAACCGACGCCCGTTCCGGGACTCGACATTCTGCCGTCCCGCATCAGTCTGGCGAAGCTCGAATCCCGTCTGGTGGGGGAATTCGACGCTCCCTACCGTCTCAAGGACCGCCTGGAAGCCCTCCGTCGCGTCTATGATGTCATTGTCATTGATACCCCGCCCACGCTGGGACTGATTACGGTCAATGCCCTGGTGGCCGCCTCCCACGTGCTCATTCCCATTCAGTCCTCCTACTTCGCCATGGAGGGAACGGATGACCTGCTGGAAACCATTGACAAGGTCAAGGCACGCCCCAATCCGAACTTGCAGGTGCTGGGAGTGGTCATTACGCTGCACGACAAGCGGACGGCCCTGGCACGGGACATCTATCGCCAGATTTACGAAGTCTTCGGGGACAAGGTGTTTGAGACGGTGATTTCCAAGTCCGTGCGGCTGGAAGAAAGCCCCGCCTACCGGGAGTCCATCTTTACCTTTGCGCCTCAGTCGAGTGGTGCGGTCGAATACGCCAGGCTTTGTGAGGAGGTGTTGCGTCGTGTCTAAACGCGGGTTGCCATCCACCGTGCGCATGCGCCACGAGTCGCACTACGTCGAGGAACTCTGGACGCGCACGGGCGCGCCCATCGGGCGCATGATCCCGATTGATCGGCTGGAGCCGAATCCCAACCAGCCACGGATTGAGTTTGGCGACCTGGAGGAGCTGACCAACTCGATCCGCGAAAAGGGCGTGCTGGAGCCGCTGCTGGTGCGTCCGGCCGAGGTCGGGGGGCGGTTCATGATTATTTCCGGGGAGCGGCGCTACCGGGCCAGTCTGCTGGCCGGATTGCGCGAGTTGCCCTGTATCGAAATGGACGTGGACGACCGCGCGGTGGCGGAGATTGCCCTCATCGAAAACCTTCAGCGCAAGGACCTGACGCCATTCGAGGAAGCTGAAGGGTTGACGGCGCTGGCCGAACGGTTCAGCTACACGCACGAGGAAATGGCCCGCAAGCTGGGGAAGTCCCGGTCCAGTATCACGGAGTCGCTGGCCATTGGCGGCCTGTCGCCCGAAATCCGGGAACTGTGCCGCCAGGCCGGCATCACCTCGAAATCCACCCTGCTCCAGATTGTGCGCCGGCCGTCGGATGAGGATCGCCGGGCGCTCATCGCCCGGATTCGCCAGCTTGGACTGACCCGCGATGCCGTCCGCCAGACGACCAAGACCAAAAAACGTGCTACGCCCTTCCGCTTTCGTTTTCAGGAACCGGCGCGTACCTTCACCCTGGACCTGAAGTTTCGCAAGTCGGACGTGGATAAACGGCAGGTCGTGGCAGCGCTGAAACAGGTGGTGGACGAACTGGAGCGCGAACTTGAAGCCGGCCCGTCAGAGGCCAGCCAGCCAGGGGAATAGCCGCCGCCCCTGCCTTACTTGGCCTGTTTGGCCTTGGCCTGAAGCGCCTTGCGCTGTTGTTTGGCCAGCCAGCGGGCGAACCGGTCAAGGTGGGGAATGAGCGGACGCATCAGGCGCATGCGAAAACTCGTGTCATGTTCCCGGAGGGCTTCGAGTCCCTTGCGGATGTAGTCCCGGATGGCCGGTTCGTACTCGGTTTTTTTCCGGCCGTGGGAAAAGTTGAGATGGTAGTGCTGCCCCATCAGCGCGAGAAGGGTGTGGGTCAGGTTGGCGCGCAAAGTCCGCCGCGCCACCATGCGTTGCCACCACCCTTTGTGCTCAAGCAGCGGAGCCAGGGCAATTTCAAACCAGGCGCCGGAAACCGGGGTTTTCGGGTGGTACAGGAGCGGCAGCTTGTCGCGTTTGTCGGCGGGTACGTTCCGGTCCTGAATCCGGTCCACGAAGACCACGCGGGTGATGCCCAGGGTGTGGTTGCTGGGCAGGGCCGCCAGAGTTTTCTGGACGAACTCTTCCAGGTCGAGTTTGAGCTTGTAGGTCGTACGGTTTTCAATCTTCATAACAACGGGATCAGGGGCGCGAACCGACGTCGGCCGCCGGAGACACGGGGCGGCGGGCTTCCGCCGCAGAGAGTAAATCGCAACCGCCCACCGGGAGCAACCATCTCCGGGCGGGAAGGAGGGGGAGAAGCCGCCATGGCACGGGACATCGTCACGGAATTCCTGGCCTACCTGCGGGTCGAACGCGGGCTGTCAGCCAATACACTGGATGCCTACCGGCGCGATTTGACCAAGCTGACGCACTTTGCGGCCGCCCGGCAGAAAGAGGTGCTGACGCTGGAGCGGAGTGACATCACGGCATTTATCGAGTCCCTGTTCAGGAGCGGACTCGATGCCCGTTCCGTTGAACGGGCGCTGGTGGTGGTGCGCAATCTCTACAGGTTTCTGGTGCTTGATGGCCACCGGCGCACCGATCCGACCGTCTCGCTTGTACCGCCCCGGAGCTGGCAGACGCTGCCCAAGTTTCTGACCCCGGAGGAAGTCGAGCGGCTGCTTCAGCAGGCGGACATCACGACTGAAGCGGGTGCGCGTGACCGGGCAATGCTGGAGTTGCTCTATGCCACGGGCCTGCGGGTGTCGGAGCTGTGCCGCCTCAAGCTGGGGGATGTCAACCGCGAGGCGGGCTACCTAGTGTGCCTGGGAAAGGGGAGCAAGGAGCGCCAGGTGCCGATTGGGCGCTCGGCGTTGGCGGCCCTGACGCGCTATCTCCACTTCCGGGCGGCACGTCCCTCCGGGATGGAGGAGAGCCAGTACCTCTTCATCACGGCGCGGGGCAAACCGATGACGCGCCAGCTCTGCTGGAAGATGGTCTCGGAGTACGGGCAGCGGGCGGGACTCGGAGCCGTGACCCCGCACATGATTCGGCACACCTTTGCGACCCACCTGCTCGAACGCGGGGCGGACCTGCGTTCGGTACAGATGCTGCTTGGGCATGCCGATCTGACGACGACCCAAATCTACACCCATGTCACGGCGGAGCATCTCCGCGAGACCTACCGGAAGTGCCACCCACGGCACTGAGTCCGGTCCGGTCACCCGCTTCGTCACCAGCGCCACCCGGGCAGCCGACAGCAGTCCAGCACGTCATCTGTCCCTGGACCTGCCTCTGGCGCGACCTGCCTCTGGCGCGACCTGCCTCTGGCGCGCGCTGGCCGTGGGGACGGCCTTGCGGGGGCATCTTCCGATGCCTCCCGGCTTCAGGCCGTCACACCGGGTCCGGCGGGAAATGGGCGGCTACTGCCCGCGTGACAGCAGGTGCGACACATAGGCAATGCCAAACAGGGTGCCGACCGTCAGGATGAAAAAACCAAGCACGGAGATAATCTGACCAAGGACGTTCCACATAGCGGACCTCGTCACATCTCTGGTGGTTCGGTGGACGCATAGGTAATGTACTCTGTTGGGTGTGGCGTCCACAATTTGATTCTTACAGGGAAGGAAGCCCATGCAAACGCTCATCCTGGCCGGAGGCAAGGGGACGCGCCTGCGTCCGCTCACCCTCCATACGCCAAAGCCTGTCGTACCCATCGCCAACCGTCCCTTCATCTATTACCAGCTCGATTTGCTCCGTCCACTGGATGTCACGGGGACGATGGAAGTGCTGCTGAGCCTGTCGTACCAGCCGCGCAAAATCGAGGAAGTTCTCAACCAGGAAGTGCTGGGGGGGCTGGTCGTCTCGCCGGTGGTGGAGCACCAGCCGTTGGGAACCGCCGGCGCCATGCGCCATATCCGGTCGCGGGTGACGGGAACGCTCATCGTGCTCAACGGGGACATCCTGACGGATATTGACCTGCGCCCGGTCTTGCAGCGCCATCAGAGGCGTCGGGCGGCAGCCACGCTCGTGCTCGTCAATGTGGCGGACACCCGGGCCTATGGTGTCGTCGAACTGGATGCCGGGGGGCGAATCCGGCAGTTTCACGAAAAGCCGGCACCCGGCGTGACGACGGCTACCTCCATCAATGCCGGAATTTACCTGCTTGAACCGGAGGTGCTCGATCTCATCCCGGAGGGCTGCGAGTATTCGTTCGAGTACGATCTCTTTCCCCGCCTGCTGACTTCGGGGCTGCCGTTGTACGGGGACATCACCGACGCCTACTGGCTCGACATCGGTACGCCGGAACGCTACCGCCAGGCCAACACGGATGTGCTGCAGGGAAAGCTGCGGCGCTATCCGCCGGAGTCATCGCCGGCGCTGACGGACGGCGGTTCGGTGATTGCGCCCGAAGTCACCCTCAAGGGAGGCGTGTCGGTCATCCGGTCGGTCATTGGTGCCAACTGCTATCTGGAAGATGGGGTCCACGTGGTGGACAGCGTGGTGATGGCCGGCTCACGGATTGCCGAGGGGGCGGTTGTCCGGTCGTCCGTTCTGGGGCGGGGGGTGCATGTCGGCTCCAACAGCATCCTGCACAACGTCGTGCTGGGGGACAAGTCCGTGGTGACGGACTTCTCCCGTCTCGGGTGAATCGGGCCGGTCAGGCAGCGCGGTGGCCGTCAGGCGCGCCAGGGCAAAGCGCCCGGACGTACCGAGCAGGCGTACCGTCCAGGTTTCGGCTTCCAGGGCGGGGCGTTCCCGCTGTGGGAAGATGACCAGCAGGGTGCCGCGCCGGGCGACAATGGCGGCGAGGTCCGCCGGGTCGGAAATCTGGTTTGGTTCACGGGCGGCGTCGCAGCAGGTGGTATGGTCCGGGTTGTAGAACACCGGCGCATATTCCCGGCAGCGGAAAAAGACCACGAGTTCCGCCGGCTGCGCCTGACGGGCCATGAGAGCGGTCAGGGATTTGGTCGAGAACCGGGGTTCGAGGACAGGAAATTGAGCCGTCACCCACAGGACGAGACCGAGTTGGACAAGGACCAGCCGGAACAGTCCCGACATTCGCTGGCGGGCGTGGAGGGCGCTGAGTCCGAGAGCGGTTACGAGAAGCCCGCCCGAAAAGAACTCCGGGGCTGACAAGAGCTTTTCCTCTGACAGTTTGCAGGTTGCAAGCTGAAGTCCGATATAGAGTCCGAGTTGGCTGAGGGAAGCCAGGCACAGCCCGAGCAGGTGCTGACGCCCGGACAGGCGATACAGGCCGTGAGCCGCAAGAAGCGCGGCAAAGGGGACGGCCGGGAGAATGTAGCCGGGCAGCTTGGAGCCGGAGAAGCTGAAGAAAAGCAGAGGGGTGATGAATCCGCACAAAGCAAGACGGACAAGTGGCTTATCGTCGTCAGTGGAAGTGTTTTCTGAGGTTTCGTGACCTTCGGCTGATGGTTGCACCGGCCGCACGGCGCGGTAGAGTCCGGCAATCAGCCAGAGGCTCCATGGCAGCAGGCCGGCCAGCAGGACGGGCAGGTAGTAGTACACCGGGCCGGGGTGGCGGAAGCGGTTCGAGGTGAACCGCTGGAAGTGGTGGGCAATGAAGAATTCCTCGATGAAGGGCCAGCCGTGCCGGACGATGACTGGGATGTACCAGAGGCCGGCGACGGCCAGCACCAGCAGGCTGCCCGTCAGCGGGCGCAGGTGGCGCAGGGTTTCCCATGGCCGCCGCCGCAGGTCCGGCGTGAGCAGCAGGTAGAACAGCAGGCTGCCGAGCGGCAAAACGAGGCCCACGAGGCCTTTGGCGAGCATGCCGACGCCCAGCGCCACATAGAACAGGTAAAGGGTGAGGCGGACCCGCGTCGGGCGTGCCTGGCGGGCGGCTTCAAAGCTTAGGTGAAACGCCAGTGTTGCAGTTGTAACTGCCAGTGTGAGAAGGGCTTCAAAGGTGGCTGCGCGCGCGAAGGCGAGCATCAGGGGGCTGGTGGCTGCCAGCAGCGCCGCCGCCGGGCCCAGGGGCGGGCGGAGCGTACCGAGCAGCAGTACCGTGAGGGTGGCGGCCACGGCTGAAGGGAGGCGGGCCCCCCACTCATTGAAGCCCACGAGCTGAAAGCTGAAGCCCATGAGCCAGTACAGCAGGGCCGGTTTTTCAAACCAGGTGGTGCCGCCCAGGGTGGGCGTCAGCCAGTCGCCACGCTGCCACATCTCACGCGCCACTTGGGCATAGCGCGGCTCGTCGGGCCCCACCAGACCCAGGTTGCCAAGCTGCCAAAAAAAGGCAATGCCACAGGCCAGCGCCAGGTACGCCGCCAGGTACGCCGCGTCAGACCGGGAGGGACGCGGGGTGTCGTCCGGCATCACAGCTTCGTCCGGTCAGAATGGAACCGCCTCGTCTTCGGCGGGCTTTTTCGGAGTATCCCGGCCCGCTCTCGCTTCAGCTTCGGGTTCGGCGTCGCCGGATTCTTCGCCGCTGCTCCGGCTGCCCATCAGGTGCAGCTCTGTGGCCGTGACTTCGAGCGAGGTCCGTTTGGTTCCCTCGTTGTCCGTCCACTCGCGGGCGCTGAGCCGGCCTTCGATATAGACCGGGCTGCCTTTTTTGAGATACTTGTTGGCCGTTTCCGCCAGATTGCGCCAGGCCGTGATACGGAACCAGGTCGTGGTTTCCGTCGGCTCGCTGTCGCCCTGTCCCTTTTTACGCTCGCTGGTGGCAACGGAAAAGGTGCAGACGGGAACGCCCTGTGGGGTGAAGCGCATTTCGGGGTCGCGTCCGAGGTGGCCGTAGATGATGATTTTGTTGAACGACATGGCGGGCTTCTTTCCTCTGGGACTGAGAGCTATGGCAGGTGGGTCTTGAAAAAGCGCAGGACGCGGTCCCAGGCGTCGTAGGCAGCATCAGGGTGATAGACTTCGGGGCGCGTATCGTTGAAAAACGCATGGTCGGTGCCGGGATAGGTCTCGAAGTCGTAGGTCTTTCCGTGCCGGTCGAGTTCCTGCCGCAGGGCCGCCACGGCTTCCGGGGTCACGAAGGCGTCCTTTTCGGCAAAGATGCCCAGCACCGGCGCGGACAGATTGGCGAAGTCGGGTTTGACGTTGGGGTGGATGCCGTAGAAGTCCACGCAGGCGCCGATGTCCGGGTTTTCACAGGCTGCATACAGGGCCAACTGGCCGCCCATACAGAAACCAATCACACCGACCTTGGGGTGCCCCTGGGTTGAGGGGTGTTCCAGGAGCGCCTGAACGACGGCGCGCAACTGCCCGGCGGTCTGGGCAATGTTGAGCGCCATCATGAGTTTCCCGGCTTCGTCGGGGGAGGTTGTGGATTGCCCCTGGTAGAGGTCGGGCGCAAATGCCGTGTAACCGGCTTCGGCCAGCCGGTCAGCAACGGTTTCAATGTGCGGCACGAGGCCCCACCATTCCTGAAGGACGATGACGCCCGGGCCATTCGCCGCCGGAAGGCTCAGATAGCCCGGTACGCTGAGGTTGTGCGCGGTGAGTGCGGTACGTTGTCCAGCCATGGGAGACTCCTCCATGTGGGAAGTGACCGGCGGGGTGGGGGACTGCACCAGCGGGCTGACCGGTTCAGTCGGGAAATATCCCGGCGGGAGCCCCCGTGCGCCGGGTTAGTCGGTGATTTGGGCCTTTTGAAGCCGTCCACTGAAGTCAACGTAGAGCGTTTTCCACTCCGAGAAAATCTCAAATGCCTGCACGCCGCCTTCCCGGTGGCCGTTGCCGGTGCCCTTGATGCCGCCGAACGGCAGGTGCACTTCCGCGCCGATGGTCGGAGCGTTGACGTAGCAGATGCCGGTTTCAAGATCGCGCATGGCCTGGAAGGCACGGTTGATGTCGCTGGTGTAGATCGCGGCCGAGAGGCCATAGCCGACGCCATTGGCAATGGTGATGGCGTCTTCAAAATCCTGGCAGGGGATGATGGCCGTCACGGGGCCGAAGATTTCTTCCTGGGCAATGACGGACTGCGGGGCTACGTCGCCGAAGACGGTGGGGGCGATGAAGTAGCCATGGGCCAGGTCGCCTTCGGTAAGGCGCGTTCCGCCGCAGAGCAGTTTGGCTTTGTCCCGGGTCCGCCCGATGTCAATGTAGTGGAGCACCCGTTCGAGCTGGTCCTGGTTGACCACGGGGCCGACTTCGCTGGCGGGATCAAGGCCGGGGCCGACGCGCAGCGCCTGGGTGCGTTCGACGAGCATCTGGGTAAACTTTTTGATGACTTTCTTGTGGACGATGAGGCGGGACGCGGCAGTGCACCGCTGGCCGGCCGTTCCGAAAGCGCCCCAGACCGCGCCTTCGACGGCGAGTTCGAGATTGGCGTCGTCCATGACGACGATGGCGTTTTTTCCGCCCATTTCAAGGCTGCACTTCTTGCCTTTGTCAGCGGCCTGGGTGGCGATGATCCGTCCCACCTGGGTCGAGCCGGTAAAGGACACGAGGCGGATGGTCGGGTGCGTGACGAGCGGCGCGCCAGCGGTCTCCCCGTAACCGGTCACGAGGTTGACGACGCCCGGCGGCAGCCCGGCTTCCTCAAAGGCCTTGACAAAGCGGTACACCGAAAGCGGCGTATCCTCGGCGGGTTTGATGACCACCGTGTTGCCGCACAGGATCGCCGGCAGAATTTTCCACGAGGGGATGGCGATGGGGAAATTCCAGGGAGTGATGAGCCCGCACACACCGATGGCATCCCGGACGGTCATGGCAAACTTGTTGGCCAGTTCGGAGGTGGTCGTCTGCCCGTAGAGCCGCCGTCCTTCACCGGCGACGAAGTAGGCCATGTCAATGGCTTCCTGGGTGTCGCCGCGGGTTTCCTTGAGCACTTTGCCCATTTCCCGGGTCATGTCGTGGGAGATGGCTTCCTTGTCACGGATGAGAATTTCGCCCACCCGGAAGATGTACTCGGCACGCTTGGGTGGTGGAACAAGCCGCCACCGGGGGTAGGCTTCGGCGGCGGCGGCCACGGCCGCTTCGATGTCCTCGGCCGTCGAGTGGGGAAAGTAGCCGACGATGTCGCGGGTGTCGGCCGGGTTGTGGTTGGCAAAGACTTCACCGTTTTTGGAAGCCACCCAGGCGCCTTGGATGTAGTTGGCATAGGTGGGGGGAGCGGTCGCCTTTTTTCTGGCGTTGGTGACGGTTTTCTTGGCCGGTGTGGACATGGGGATGCCTCGCTGAAAGGAATTAGAACTAGGGTATTTTGGCTACTGTGGGTTTACTGATGGTGTGGCAGCCCGTGCAAGCAAATTTTTCATCGAGCCATTTTTGCGGGTGCGTTGGTGTGATGCGGTGGTTGACGGCCGCGCCCTGGTTGGGATCGTGACAACTCAGGCACTGCCCGCGCCGTTCCCGCACCGGCAGTTCCGGTTTCTGGCGTGACACGTCGCAGGCGGCGGCGACGGGGCGGGGTCGTTTCCCCCGACTGGAAAGGTAGGCCAGGCCGGCCACGACCAGAGTCACGACTACGACGAAGAACAGGTCACGTCGCTGGAAATGAAAAGCCATTGCCCTCCACCTCACGGCAGGAATTGGGCGGTATCTTGACGGAAACCGGTCTGGGGGGGATGGTTCTCCCAGGAGCCAACCGCTAGGGTAGTGTGGCCGGCAGGGGGCGACAAGTCATCTTCCGGCTGCCTGTGTGTGGGCTGCGGGCGGGTCGGTTCCGTGAGCGGCCCCGCCTGGGGGCCGCCACGGAGCGACGGGTGCAGCCGGACGCGAAGCCGCGCCGGGGTTGGTCAGTTGCGGTCCCGTGGAACCACCAGGAACAGGTTGGCGCCACCCCGGAAGATGCGCACCAGCACCTCGCCCTGGCTCTGGCGCACAGCCGCGTCAAAGGCGGCGACGCTGGAGACAGGCTGCTGGTTGACCTGGAGGATGATGTCATCGCGCTGAAGACCGGCTTCGGCCGCCGGGCTGCCCGGCTGGACGCCCCGCACGATGACCCCGCTCTTGAGGTTGAGGCGGCTGCGGACGGCCGGGGACAACTCGCCGACGGTCACGCCCGGCAGGGCGCTTCCGGCCGGAGCATTGGGACGGTCATCCTCACCACCCCCCGGCAGAGCGCCCAGGGGTTGGTCTTCGGGCAGTTCATCGAGCTTGGCGCTGATGTCGCGCGGCGTCTTGTTGCGGAGAATCCTGAGCTGGACGGTCGTGCCGGGAGGGGTTTGGGCCACGGTCAGCCGCAGGGTGCGCAGGTCGCGGACGGGTTGCCCGTTGAATTCCAGAATCACGTCGCCCGGCTGAAGTCCGGCGCGGCTGGCCGGGCTGTCGGCTGTGACATCGGTGATAACCACGCCCCGGTTGCCAGTGACGCCGAACTGTTTGGCGAGAGCCTCATTGAGGTCCTGCAGGGTGACGCCCAGGTAGCCGCGTACGACACGCCCCTTGCTGATAAGCTGCTCCATGACCATCCGCGCCATGCTGACGGGGACGGCAAAGCCGATGCCTTGGTTGCCCTGGGCCCCACGGGCAATGATGGCTGTGTTGATGCCGACGAGTTTGCCCTGAAGATTGACAAGCGCGCCACCGGAGTTGCCGGGGTTGATGGCGGCGTCGGTCTGGATGAAGTCTTCATAGGTTTCAATGCCAAGGTTGCCACGCCCCAGGGCGCTGACGATGCCGAAGGTCACGGTTTGACCGAGGTCGAAGGGATTGCCGATGGCCAGGACGAAATCGCCGACTTCGAGCTGGTTGGAATCACCAAGCGGGATGGCCGGCAGGTTCTTTTCATCCACCTTGAGAACGGCAATGTCGGTTTTGGGGTCCGTGCCGACGAGCTTGGCCTTGAGGCTGCGTCCGTCGGCAAACGTCACCTTGATGTCGCTGGCGCCGTCCACGACGTGGTGGTTGGTGAGCAGGTAGCCGTCGGGACTGACGACGACGCCGGAGCCCAGGCTGTTGGCCGGGCGCTGCTGGGGCAGTGGGCCAAAGATGTCGGGAAAGAAGGGCAGTCCCAGGCCGGGGTCGAGTTGTCCCCGGGTGGCTTTGGTCGTCGAGATGTTGACGACGGCGGGGAGGGTCGCCTTGACAACCGGAGAAAGTCCGGTGACGGGCAGGGTTTCGGTTGCGGCGGGGCGGTCGGCCGCTGGTGGGGGCGGGGTGCTGGCGGGGGCGGCTGGGGTGAGCCAGCGGGCAGCCACCGTGCCGCCGATGCCGCCGAGCAGGGCCGTCAGGGTGAGGAGGCTGACGGCGAGCCAGGTTTTGAGGTGGAGCGTATGGGTGGTCAGGGTACGTGTGATGTGGCTTGGTACAATCGTCTGATAATGCGTCATAGGTGACTGTCTCCTTCGTCTTTCCAGCGTCTTCCCGGCAAGCGTCTTCCCGGTCTGCCCGGCAAACGCAGCCTGACGGCACGGCCCGGTCATCGGGACCGTGATCAGGGCGTGGACTGCGGGACGCGGTACGGGGCGGACATCGCTTCGCCGAAACGACAGCTACTTAGAAAAGTTCCGCCTCGCCGTCCACGCCGCGGGGGCCTCCCGGCTGGTGGCAGTGGTCTTCCCCAAACGGGAACGCCTCGCCGGTTGGAGCTTCAAAAACCCGCTGGAACAGTTTGTCCACATGGCGGAGCTGGTAGGCAAGGTCACACTGCCGGCGGAGTTCATCCGGTGTGAGCAACTGCTGAAGTTCGGCGTCCTGGCTGGCCAGGGTGAGGAAGTCGCGGCCTTCGTCCCAGGCCCGGAGCGCCAGGCGCTGCACGAGGGCATAGGCGGCTTCCCGTGTCAGTCCGCGCTGGACGAGCGTCAGCAGGAGGCCACCGGAGAAGGTGACGCCGCCCAGACTGTCGAGGTTGGCGCGCATGCGGTCGGCGTCCACGACGAGGCGGGTGATGAGTTCGGTGCTTTTGACCAGCATGTAGTCGGTCAGGATACAGCTATCCGGCAGGATGATGCGCTCGACGCTGGAGTGTGAAATGTCGCGCTCGTGCCAGAGGGCGATGTTTTCAAGGGCCGCCTGGGCGTTGGCGCGGAGCACGCGCGCCAGTCCGCAGAGTTGTTCCGAGACAATGGGGTTGCGCTTGTGGGGCATGGCCGAGGAGCCTTTCTGGCCGGTGCCGAAGGCTTCGCGGGCTTCACGGACTTCCGTCCGTTGCAGGTGGCGGACTTCGAGGGCGATCTTCTCCAGTCCGGCGCCAATCAGGGCCAGCGTCAGCAGGAGTTCGGCATGGCGGTCGCGCTGAATGACCTGGGTGCTGATTGGGTCCGGGCGCAGGCCGAGCCGGGCGCAGACGCGGGCTTCCACTTCCGGGTCAAGGTGGGCAAAGGTGCCGACGGCGCCGGAGAGTTTGCCGACGGCGACGGTGTGGCGTGCCTGCTGAAGCCGGCGGCGGTTGCGCTGGAGGTCAGCGTAGTACAGCGCCAGGACGAGACCGAAGGTCGTCGGCTCGGCGTGGACGCCGTGGGTGCGTCCGATCATGACCGTGTGCTTGTGTTCGCAGGCGCGCACCCGGAGGGCTTCGGCGAGGGCGTCGAGGCGGCGCAGGAGCAGGTCGCAGGCGTCGCGCATGAGGATGGCGTTGGCGGTATCCACGACATCCGATGAGGTGAGTCCGAAGTGGAGGTAGCGGGCGGCGGGTCCGATCTGTTCGGCGACCGCCGTGGTGAAGGCAATGACATCGTGGCGTGTGGTCTGCTCGATTTCGGCAATGCGCGCGACGGTGAAGTGTGCCCTGGCGCGGATGTCGGCGGCGGCTTCGGCCGGGATGAGGCCCAGCTCGGCCTGGACTTCACACACGGCGAGTTCAATGTCCAGCCAGGTGGCAAAGCGCCGTTCGTCGCTCCACAGGGCGGTCATTTCAGGCAGGGCATAGCGTGGGATCATGGGTGGTGCGTGGTATCCGGGGCAGGGGCCAAGCGGCCGAGGCGTTCCCGGAGATCCGCCGGGAGCGGCTGGGCCGTGCGGGTTTTCGGATTGGCATAGACGTAGATGAGTTCTCCGTCGGTCAGGTGGGTGTCCTGGCGGTAGATGGCGAGGGCATAGGTCATGCTGGAGCGTCCCAACCGGGCGCAACGGACGCAGATTTCGAGAAGGTCATCAAAATATGCCGGAGCATGATAGGTGACGGCCGCCCGGATGAGAAAGAGGTCGCTGTCGGGTGTGGTGAAATCGCCGGGGTAGTGGAATCCGGCAGCGCGCCAGTATTCCGTGACGCCGACATCAAAATAGGTCAGGTAGTGGCCGTTGAAAACGACGCCCTGGGCATCCACTTCGGCCCAGCGGACGCGCAGGGGGTGGGCAAAGGCGAAATCGGAGCGGGGCATAGCCGTTGTACAGAGGGTGCGTGGACTTGGAGGCGGAAACCTTACAGGGGGCACCAGTGGGGAAGTCCGGCGGCCGGCGCCACGGTCACGACGGTTTCCCAAGCGCGGTGCGGGTAGTGCGCGTCGAGTGCCTGGAGGGCGGCCAGGCGGGCCAGCGCCGGGTGGTTGTTGTGCTGGCTCAGGTGGGCCAGGACGATGTGGGCGGCCGCGCCGTCAAAATCCTCCCGCAGGAAGCGGGCCATGTCCTCGTTGGAGAGGTGGCCGACGCGGCTGCTGATGCGCTGCTTGAGTTCCCAGGGGTAGGGTCCGGCCCGGAGCATGTCGCGGTCGTGGTTGGCTTCGAGGACAAGAGCCTGGCAGCCCGTCAGGTGGTGGGCGACGTGGGCGGGGATGTAACCCAGGTCGGTGACGACGGCGAGTTTGACCCCGGCCGCCGTGGCGGTGAAGATGAACGGCTCGGCGGCGTCGTGGGGCACGGCGACGGGGGTCACGGTGAGGTCG
Organism: Chloracidobacterium sp. N; assembly: GCF_018304765.1. Taxonomy (NCBI): domain Bacteria; kingdom Pseudomonadati; phylum Acidobacteriota; class Blastocatellia; order Chloracidobacteriales; family Chloracidobacteriaceae; genus Chloracidobacterium; species Candidatus Chloracidobacterium aggregatum. Next base: position 1,470,606 of record NZ_CP072642.1, on the reverse strand, counting down.
CCGATGACCACGGGCTGTCCGGCCGTGAGCGGGTCGGCCCAGGGAATGGTGGACATGTCCCGGTCCTTGAACCGCAGTTGCCGGCGGGCGGGCGGGGCGATGAACACCGGCAGGGCGAGCTGGCGGGAGAGGACGGAAAGGCCGCCGACGTGGTCGCTGTGTTCGTGGGTGATGAAGATGGCCGCCAGGCGGGTCGGGTCAAAGCCGATGTCGGTCATCCGGCGCACGAGGGTGCGGGCAGACAGTCCGGCGTCAATGAGGACGGCCGTCCGGGCAGTCTCGATGAGGGTGGCGTTACCGGTGCTGCCGCTGGCCAGGAGGGTGAATCGCATGGGGCTCCGGGTGATGTTTCTGGTCTTCCGTGGACATCGCCGGCTCTTTCAAGAAATCACATGAACGGTTGAACGTGGAACATGGCGTGGGACGTGCAGGCTGGCGGGGGCAAGCTGGTAGCGTCCCAGATCGCCCAGGGCCAGCCCGGAAAAGACTTTTCCGGCGAAGAGTTCCCGGGCCAGAAGCTGGAGTTGGGAACGGGTGACGCTGTTGATTTCCTGCTCCAGGTCTTCATTGCTAAAGACTTGTCCGAAGGTGATTTCCTGGTATCCATCCTGGTTGGCGCGGACGCTGCTCGTGTCGTGTCCGAGGTGGAGGCTGGTCAGGTGCTGGGCTTTGGCGAGGTCAACTTCGTCTTCGGTGAGGTCGCCACTGGCGACGGCGGCGACTTCCGTGAGGATGGCGCGGACGGTCCGCTTGAGGTTGCGCGGGGCCACGGCGGCATAGATGAGGAAGACACCGGCATCGCGGTAGGCCATGGCGTCGGCATAGATGTTGTAGGCCAGTCCGGCTTCCTCCCGGACGCGCAGGAAGAGGCGCGAGCTGAGGCCGCCGCCCAGGAGGGTGGCGAGCAGGGTCGAGGCCGTCCGGTCGGGCGACAGGAGGGAGGGGGCGGGGAGTCCCAGCAGAAGGTGAACCTGCTCGGTGTCGCGGTGTTCGTTGAGGCAGAACGTCGGCGCGCCGACATAGGGTTCAAATACCTGATACCGTTCACTTTGTGCCGGGTCTGAAGGTGTGGTTCCGGCAAATGCGGACTGGCACTGCTCCAGGACGAGGGCCGCCTCCACATGGCCCGCCACGGAGATGACGAGGTTTTGGGGGTGGTAGGCCAGATGGTGAAAGCGCCGGAGGTCATCCGGGCTGAGGCGGCGCAGGGTGCGCGGGGTGCCTTCAATCGGGCGTCCCAGGGCGTGCTGCGGGAAGAAGTTGGCCAGAAAGTGCTCAAAGGCCAGCTCTTCGGGGTTGTCAGCGATCATTTTGATTTCTTCGAGGATGACGCTGCGCTCGCGGGCAAACTCCGTTTCGTCAAAACGCGGCGCGCCCAGCAGGTCCAGGAGCAGGTCCAGGGCCTGGGGCAGGTACAGGTCGAGCGTCTGGATGTGGTAGTTGACGCCTTCCATCATGGTGGCGGCTTCAACCTGTCCACCGAGCCGGTCGCTTTCGACGGCAATCTGGTGGGTGGTGCGGCGCCGGGTGCCCTTGAACAGCATGTGTTCGACGAAGTGGCTGATGCCATTGTAGGCCGCCGGCTCATGGCGGGCGCCCATCCGGCTCCACGCCGACACGGCCACGGAGCGCACGTGTGCCATGGGTTCGACGATGACCGTCAACCCGTTGGGGAGGCGGGTCCGCTGCCATCCGCGCCGCCGGGTGCGGTGCCGGCGCGGATGGGTGAGGTGGGCCGGAACGTAAGGCTGTGGCTGGTGGGGTGTCGTCTCCGGGGTGGGCGTGGGTGGAATGGATTTCTTCACGGCTGCCTTGCTTGCGGTCCCGTGCGGATGGTGGCTCGCCGGCGCTGGAAGCGCGGGTTCAGAGCGCGAAGGTGTTGGGTTTGGTCAGGGAAAGACGGACGATGGTCCCGGATGGCAGGCGGATGTCGTTGCCACGGGTGAGCAGAACACCACCCAGAGCCCCGCCACCCAGGGCCCCGGCCGCTGCGGCACCGCTGCCGCCGGACAGGACGATGATGCCGGAGCCGATGCTGCCCAGCCAGCCGCCGTTGATGGTGTTCTGGACGGTGCGCCGCCCACTGTGTCCCCCGGAGACGGTTCCGCTCTGGTCGGCACGCAGGCGGGCTTCGTTGCCGACATCGTCAATGGAAACCACGACCGCAGCCAACGGCTGGTTGCCCAAATCGGTGATGACCGTATCAAAGACCATCTGGAGGCGGGCAGCCCGCTGGGGCATCCTGGCCGGGTTGACGGCGGCAATCGTGCCACGCACTTCTGTTCCACGCGGGAGCACGAGGGTGCCGTCCGCGAGGCGGACGGACTCACGGAGTTGGGCAATGACTTCATCGCCGGGCGCATTGATGCGGGTGTGCACCGGGGTCAGGAGTTCGAGGGTGAGCGCCGTGCCGGCGGGAAGCGTCACGCGGTCGGCCGGAGTGGCGGCGTAAGTGCGCGGCCGGGTGGGCGGATCATTGGGCGACTGCGCCGTGGCCGATGTGCCGCCAAGGGTGAGTCCGAAGAACAGGCTTCCGGTGAGGGCATACGCCAAGCAGCGCCGGCGGGTGTCGTGAAGGCGACGAATGACGTACGACATAGGCGATCCTCCAGAGGCGCGCCGTCGGGCAGGTGGCGCGGGGTCAGGCGTGGCGTAAAAACTCCCGAATGCCGCCCAGCTTGAGCTGGAAAAGTTCCTGCTCTTCCGGGGGGCAGAACGGCATGAGGTCGGCGACAAAGGCTTCGTAAAACGCATCCGGGTCGAAGGCTTTGAGGACACGTGCGCGTTCAGCATGGCGGATGTCTTCCAGCGCGGCAAGCAGCATTTCGTTGAGGGGGCGGTGGCGCTGGCTGGACTGATTATAGGCCCAGCCGGCCACGATTTCAGCCACCCGCTCGCGGGGCAGGGCGAAGGGTGGTTCTGTGCGGAGCAGCAGGGAAAGGGCATCGCTGACGAGGAGGGGGGCTTTCTGGTCATCGAGATAGGCCAGAAGGTCATCAATGGCGGCGTCCACTTCGGCGTTGCCGGTGGGTTTGACGGGGTTGGGGGTGCGTGCGGCCGCCCGTGCCGGTGGTGGCGCGGGGGCGGTGGGCGCGGCCGGGTAGGCCCCGGTGGTGCGCGCCAGGCCGGGGATGGCGCCGGGGACGGCCATGAAGCGGCCGGTCGTGCGCTGGAGGCGTACCTGAAGCGCCTGCTGGCGGAGGTACTCGAAGCTCTGCACGATATGCCGGAAGGCTTCCTCCACCTCACGGCGCAGGGGGATGGGGGCGGTGAGGAAGCGGTCGGGGTGGAACTGGTCGGCCAGGCGCAGGTAGGCAAAGTTGATGTCTTCCAGAGCCGCGCCAACGGGAACATTGAGGATCAGGTGCGGGTTGTTGAGCCGGATGCGTGCCCAGAGTTCATCGAGCCGTGACCGGAAGGCGGCGTAGTCCGGGCTGTAGGCGGGCTGGGCCTGGGAGGTCGTCGTGGGCGTGGCCAGCGGGATGACCGGCCGGAGCGCCGCCGGCAGTTCGAATTTGCCGGTGTCGCGGGAAAGCGTCGGCGGCTCGGTTTGTTCGAGGACGCCGGCGGAGATGAGCCCGAAGATGGCTTTGAGGGTGGCGGCCGGCGGGGAGCTGACCACCACGAGGATGTGGAGCAGGTCGAGCGGTTGGGTGATGAGTTCCAGAAGCTGGCGCTCGAAGGGCTTGAGCGTCATGGTTTGCAGGCGGAGCAGCGGTGAGGAGGAGGGGGCAATGAAACGGTTGAGGTCGCCGAGGCCGCGCCGGATGATGCCGAAGTCCTCGATGCGGCGGACGCCTTCCAGGATGATGCTGGCAGTGGTGAGTTTGAGCTTGAGTTCTTCGGCCACCCGGTGTTCGCCGGGGATGAATTCGAAGGCGCCGGTCGTCCAGTTGAAGACGGAGTAGATGATGTCGAGGACCTGGAAGGTGATGTTGGTGATGAGGTCGCGTTCGGACATCAGTCCGGCTTCGACCAGGGCCTGTCCGAAGCGTTTGCCTTCGTGGGCTTGGGCGAGGATGCGGTTGAAGTCGTCCTGGGTGATGAGGCCCTGCCGCAGGAGCGAGGTGCCGATGCGGTCGGCGGGCTGGTTGCTGGCGGCGAAGACGATGTTGCCGGTCTCGAAGTAAATCTGTTTTTGCTCGTCTCCCCGGGACAGGAGGAGTTCGCCGGTGAACCGTTCACTGTAGGCGCGGCGCAGCAGGTCCGGCACGCCGATGGTGGTCAGCCGTCCGGTCATGGGCGGCGAAGGCGCGGCGGGGGCAGGCGGCGCCTCTTCGGCGGGATGGGCGGGTGGCTGTGGTGACTCAGGCATGGCGCAGCTTCCTTCCTGGCACTTGGCCCTGGCACTTGGCAGGGGTCACGTTCCGTCGTTGTGGTCAGGGGCATCATACCCGGTTGCTGGAAGGTGGGCTACCCCTCATCCGGTGTGGCGTTGGGTTTGGGGCGGCGGGGGAGGTGGAGCCGGGCGAGTTCAAAGAGGTACTGCTGGGCGAGGCCGGCGAAGGGGCCGAACGTGCTGGCGGCGAGGGCGGCCAGCGCGCGGTCGGCCGGGGGGGGAGCAGTTGGCCGGCCCAGGCAGGCAAGCAGGGACCGGCGAACCCAGACATCGATGGGGAAGGCTTCCCAGCGGTGGAAGCCGAAGAGAAGGATACATTCGGCGACTTTGGGCCCGATGCCGGGGAGGGTCAGGAGGTGGCGGCGGAGTTCGGGGGTGGGGCAGGTGGCGGCCGTTTCCCAGAAGGTCAGGTTGTGGGCGATTTGGGTGGCGAGCTGGTGGAGGGCGTGGTCGCGGTAGCCGACGCGGCAGGTGTGGCGCAGGGTGGTGGGGCTGGCGGCGGCAAGGGCCTCCGGGGTGGGGAAGGCATAGTCCGTGGGCGTGATGGGCTGTCCGAACGTGCGACTGATAACGTTTATGATCTGGCGGATGCGTGGCAGGTGGTTGTTGCTGGAGATGACGAACGACACCATGACCTCAAACCAGGGCTGGCGCAGGAGGCGCAGCCCGGCGAGGTCAGGCCGGGCCGGAGTGAGCCCGTCCGCGGCCGGGAAGCCGGCGGCCGGAAACCGCTTCGGGTCATGTGCCGGGTCATCTGCCTGGAACGGGGGTTCCGGGCGCTGTCCGTGGCGCTGAAGTGCCGCCAGGCGCGTCATGACTGCCCGGTGGGCCGTGGTGTAATCCCGGTCAAGATCGAAGTACGCCCGGAGTTGCCGCTGCCGGGTCGGGGTCAGCGGGTGGTTGAGGAGCTGAATGCGCCAGTGGCCGGAAGCCGCGTTGCCGGGGTCCGTCCCAGAGCCCGTGCCGGAGTCCATCCGGGTGAGGCGGACCACCATGTCCCCGACGACGCCCTGGTAGGCCGGCTGGCAGGCCGGGCCGGCGGGGTCTTTCGTCCACCGGAAGGCCTGCCCGCCGCACAGCGTGAGGTCGGGGTTGAAAGGAGCGGGGAGTGGGAGCGTGTCCGTCACCGGGCAGGACAGAGGGGCAGGGTTTTCAGGGACGGCGGAACAGGTCGCCGCTGAGCGCCGGGGGCAACTGGATGTCCGTAAACGTCATGGTGACGGTTCGCCCGCCCTGCACGCTCCGAATGATCCGGTGGGGCAGCCACACGTCGCTGACCAGCCGGAAGTCCTCGTAGCGTTCCTCGATCTGGAGGGGTTGGCCCAGGTCGGTGGGCAACTGGTAGGTACACTTCTGCGGGCGGCGGGTTTCGAGGTCAATGACGACATCGTAGGTGTCGCCGTCGCGGTCCGTGACCCGGATGGTTTCCTCCACGCGGCCGTCGGCCAGGTGGCGGGAAAAGCGGATGACCTTGTTTTCCGGGGACAGAAGCTGCTGGTACAGGCCGACGCCGGCCAGCTTGGACTGCATGCGTACCTGGCGGAGGAGTTCCGTCTGGGTGATGCGTTCGACGCGCCCGTTGGCGCGCTGCCAGAAGTCCTTTTCAACCCGGAGGTAAACGAGGCCGGTGGGCGTTCCGGGGGAGACTTCAAAGCGGAGCTGTCTGTTGCGCGTCCAGAACTGGCGGATGGGCTTGGGATCGGGGGCGGAGGTCGGGGTGGTCAGGTCCGGCTCGGTGGTGATCTGCGTGCCGTAGAACTGGGCGGCCGTGATGCGTTCGACGGTGGCGCGTCCGCCAACGGCGCCGATCATGGTGCCGATGAGGGCGCGGGCGCGAACGGGGGAGGGCGCGCCGGTGGTGAGGTCATCCGGCATATCCGGTGGTACGGCGGCGGCCGTATCGGCCGGGGCTGGTGTTCTGGGCGGCGCGGCCTTTCCGGGAGCTTCTTTTTTGGGGGCTTCGGTCTGGCCGGGAGTGTCCTTTGTGCCAGAAGGTGCTTTCCGGGAGGTTTCCGGCCGCGAGGTTTCCGGTTTTCCGGCGGCTTCCTTCGCGGTTTCTTTCTTTGAGGTTTCTTTCCTGGATGGCTTCGTCCTGGGCGGCGCCGTGGCCGGCACGGTATCCCTGGGGGGGAGCGCGGCCAGGCTGGCATTTTCGTCGGTGGTCTTCGGGGAAGCAGCGCTCCGGGAGGCGGAGTCTTCCGTCCTGGCCGGGGGCGCTGGGGATGTACGGTTCGGGACGGCGCGGTCCGTGGCGGCGCGGTCCGTGGCGGACGTGGGGCGGTCAGCCTTCTGTTTTTCCTGTGCTACTTCAGGTTTGGTTTCCTTACGCTTGGTATCTTTGGCTTTTTTGGCATCTTCCTTCTTTTTCCGGGAGTCGTTCCCGGTATCCGGCTGGGGGGCTTTGGGGGCGGAGCCGGGTTCTTTCCGGGCGGTCTGGTCAGGGGGGTCCGGTGCCGGTTCCTGGGCTCTGGAGGCTGGGACCGCCGGCTTGCCTTTGCCGGACGGGGGTTGATCGGTGGGCCTGGCGGGTTCGCGGCCGGGGCGGGCGGCCGCGACGGCCAGGAATTCCCGGTGGACTTCAAGTGAAAACCGCAAAACTTCTTCTATATTCCAGAGCAGATTGATTTTGTCACGCTGGGAGAGTTGTGGCTCGCGATTTTCGTCGCGGGGGTCATAGGTGTTGGCCATGGAAAACTGGAGGTCCGGGATGCGCTTTGGGGCGCGTGCGCCGGCCAGGACGAGGAAAATCTCGCTCTGGACATCGCCCCGGATGAAGGCCCGGGAGAAGTTTTCCAGCGGGAAGGTCTGGGTCTCGCTGCCATCAAGCCATTCAAGGGTGAGGGCCGTACGGGAGAGCTGGAGGCGGACCGGCTGCGGCCCTTTTTTCTCGGTGTGGAGCAGGAGCGCAAAGTCGAGCGTGCCGTCGGCATCCAGGATGCGTTTGGCGGTGGCGGTGAAGTTGGGGGTGTCGTTGAGCCGGAGGTAGTTCTGGGCGAGGAGGTTGAGTGCCGGCAGGTTGCGCGGGGTGATGTTCAGGACTTCAAGCAGGATATTGACTGACCTGGTGTAATCTTTGCTCGAAAAGGCCTTTTGGGCTTCAACGACGGTGGTTTCAAGCAGGGCTTCGTCGAGTTCCAGTTCGACGGGCAGGGTCAGGTGCTGGCCGGCTTTGATCTGGATGATCTGGGTGATGGGCTGGTGCCAGCGGCTGCGGGCCTGGAGGGTGTAGATACCCGGGGCGAGTTCCCGTTTGGCAAACGTCCCGGTCAGGGAGGCAAGTTCGTTATAGACCGTCACTTCCAGATTGGGGGTGAGGGGGGTGATGGTCAGCGTCCCGACGTTGACTTCCGGTTCAAAGACGACTTCCTGGTTGTCGCGGGGGCGCAGGACGACCCGGAGCTGGCCGTCTTTGTAGCGGGGGCGGTTGCGGGTTTCGATGAGGTGTTCACCGGGTTCGAGGTCGTTGATCTGGAGGATGCCGGTCGTATCGGTGATGCCGTACTGCTTGCCGTCCACGAGGACGATGGTGCGGTCGAGTCTGGTGATGACGCGGACGGAGGCTTTGGGCAGGTAGGGTTCGAGCGCCCGCAGGGTTTTTTCCTGGGCGCCGAGCAGCCGGAGGGATTCGAGGGTCTGCCGGTCGAAGGTCGCGGAGAAATCAATCCCCCGGTCACGGATTTCGCCGGCCAGCGCCGTATCGGGGAAGTCATTCTGAATCAGGCGCTTGATTTGTTCGAGCGAGAGCGGCCGGCTGTCCTGCTGGGCGTATCCGGCAGGTGTGAGGGGCAGGAGGACCAGCAACCAGCACAGGAGGTAGTTCAGCATCGGCATGGCACGGGTTCGTCGGTATGAAAATCGCTGGGCAGTATGGCGTGGGCGTGTCCCGGAGGGAAGTCCCGTCTAGGGCGATGGGGTTTCACTGCCACCGGGTGGCGCCTTGAGAATGTCGAGTGACTTCTGGATACGACGCTTGAGGTCGCGGGCGGCGTTGTTTTTGGGGTCCTGTTTGAGGATGGCATCGCACTGGGCGAGGGCTTCTTCGTAGCGCCGCTGTTCGTAGAGGGACTGGGCCCGGCTGAGCGGGGAGGTGTCGCCGCTCTCCGTGGGCGTGGGTCCCGGCAGCGCCGGGGGAAGGGGCGTCAGGCCGTCGGTCGGCGTGGTCAGGCGGGGTCCCGGCTCAACGGCGGTGGGGAGCGGCGGGACGCCGGGAAGTGCGCTGAAGGTGGGTTTGGTGTCGGAGCGGCTGCCGGTCCAGTGGCCGGTGCGTTTGCCGTCCTGCCAGGTGCCGAGCACCTCGCGTCCGGTGGCGGAGACCTGTCCTTCAAAGGTGAGGGTGCGTCCGGTTTCGTCTTTGCGTTCGAGCGTCAGGCGCTGCCGGTCGAGGAGACGGCCCAGAACGGGAAATGACCGCGGGGGCTTGGCCGGGGTGGGGGCTGGCTCTTCCCAGAGGCCCGAAAGGGTGGTGCCGGTCTGGCCGAGGCTGAGGATGAACTCGCCGGCCTTGCCGGTGGCCGCTTCCTGCCAGGTGCCTTTCCAGTAGCCGTTGAGGTCGAGGTGGAGCGGGAAGGCGAGCTGGTGGTCGCTTTCCGGCATATCCACCGGGCTGGCGACGGGAAGGTAACCGGTTCGCTGGAGGGAAAGCTGGTGGGGGCCGACCCGGACGTTCGGGATGGCGAGGACCCCGGTTTGGGGATCGGTTTCTCCGACCTGGATGCCGTCCAGCCGGACCGTCGTCTGGGGTTCGGTCTGAATGGTGAGCGTGAACCGGGCGGGGCGCAGGGGCAGGTTGACCTTGGTGGCAAGGAAGCCATACTCGACGGTGATGACCTGTTCGGTGTCGAGGTATTCGGGGTGGGTGAGGCGGACGGCGTGCTTGCCGGGGCTGACGCCGGTCAGGGAAAAGCGGTTGAGCTGGTTGGTGGAACCGCGTGGCTCGCCATCGAGATAGACGGTGGCGCCAGTGGCGTTGGTCAGGATGATGACCGTGGGTTTGGAGAAGTAGAGCAGCGCGGCGCCCGCAATGAGGAGGACCAGGATACCACCAAGTCCGTAGAGCCACTGGGTGACGGCCCGGCGGCTGGGCAGCGGGGCTTTGGGAGGTGGCAGGGGGCGTGGTGGCAGCGGGGTCAGGATGGGTGCTTTGGGTTGGGCTTTCATCGGGTGTTCGATATTGGGCGACTCGTGGCGCTGATATTTTGCCATAGTGGGGTGAATTGCAACGGGGTGTCGTCTGTGGGTGTAACGATAGTCTGATAACGATTTTGGGGCGTCAGTTTATCCCGGGCCATACAGTCCGGTTCATTAAGCCATAAACACCATAAGCCATGAAACCACTGGAAATCGTCAATGCGCGTGAGCACAACCTGAAGAACCTGACCCTCACCATCCCGCCGCAGAGCCTGACGGTTTTGACTGGCGTCAGCGGGTCAGGCAAATCCTCCCTGGCGTTTGACACGATCTACGCGGAAAGTCAGCGGCGGTATATCGAGTCGTTCTCAGCTTACGCCCGGCAGTTTCTGGCGCGGCTCGAACGCCCGGCGGTGGATGCCATTCGCGGCCTCAGCCCCTCCATCAGCATTGAGCAGAAGACGACGCACCGGAACCCGCGCTCGACGGTTGGCACTGTCACCGAGGTGTATGACTACCTGCGGCTGCTCTATGCGGCGATAGGGAAGCCGCACTGCCCCACCTGCCGCCTTCCCATCCAGCAGCAGTCGCCCGAAACCATGACCGAGTGGGTACTGGCCCAACCGCCGGGCACCCGGCTGATGGTGCTGGCGCCCCTGGCCCGCCAGCGCAAGGGGGCCTTCCGAAAGGAGCTGGAGTCTGCCCTCAAACGGGGCTTTCCACGGGTGCGAATTGATGGCGAAGTGCGCGCGCTTGACGAAGAGGATATCCGCCTGGACCAGAGGAAGGCGCACGACATCGAGGTTGTCGTGGACCGGCTTGTGGTCAAGCCAGGTCTGACGGAGCGGTTGCGCCAAGCCATCGGGGTGGCGGTCGGGCTGTCCCAGGGAACCGTGCTCATGGTTCTGGAGGGGCAGGGCGAGACGTTGTTTTCGGTACATCTGGCCTGCCCGGCCTGTGGCTTCAGTCTGCCGGCGCTGGAACCACGCTCGTTTTCCTTCAACAGCCGGTTTGGTGCGTGCCCAACCTGTGACGGGCTGGGGGTGGTTATGGACATCACTCCGGAGGAAGTCATCGAGGATATGAACTGTCCGGTGGGTGAGATGCGCTTTCGGATACGGGATGGCCTCATCGTCAGCACGTTGCAGTCCGCCCTGCAGGCTGTGGCACGCCACTACGGGGTGTCGCCCGCCACACCGTTCGGGCTGGCCCCGCCGGCCGTCCACGCGGCATTTTTTCACGGGATCGATGAAAAGCTCCGGTTTCAGTCCGGCGGAAGCAGCTACCGGATGCCCTGGGTTGGGGTGGCCAACTATCTTCGGGAGCGGCGGGTTGCGTCCCGGTCGGCCCGGCTGACGGCTGAGCTTCAGCGTTTGGTCGGGGTGCAGGTCTGCCCGGACTGCGAGGGGGCGCGGTTGCGGGCCGAAGCGCGGGCGGTGACGGTCAACGGGCAGCCACTGGGCGTTTTGACCAGGCGCCCACTCACGGAGGTGGCTGCCTGGGCACGGACTCTGTCGCTGACCGCACGGGAGGCGCAGGTGGCGGCCGGGATTGTGGCGGAAATTCAGTCACGGCTCACGTTTCTCGTTGAAGTTGGACTGGGGTACCTCACGCTGGACCGTCCGACGGCAACCCTGTCGGGTGGGGAAATCCAGCGGGTCCGTCTGGCGACCCAACTGGGAACGCCTCTGCGGGGCGTGCTCTACATTCTCGATGAACCCAGCATCGGTCTGCATCCACGGGATAACCAGCGCCTGATTCGCACGCTGGAACGCCTGCGGGATGCCGGCAACACCGTCATCGTGGTCGAGCACGACGAGGAAACCATTCTCCAGGCGGACTGGGTGATTGATCTGGGCCCCGGTGCCGGAACCCAGGGAGGGCATCTGGTGGTGGGCGGGCCGCCCGGCGCTTTGCGGCAGTGCCCGGATTCGCTGACGGGCCAGTACCTGGCCGGGGTACGTCAGGTGGTTGCACCACGCACGCCACGCCCACCGGCCCAGGGGTACGTGACGGTTGTTGGAGCAACGCACCACAACCTCCGGGAGGTGACGGCCCGGTTTCCGGTCGGTTGTCTGACGGTCGTTACAGGCGTGAGCGGAGCGGGCAAGTCCTCCCTTGTCCTCGATGTGCTGTACCGCGCATTGGTCCGCCAGTCGGGTTCGGGCGTACTGCCCGGCACCCACCGGTCCATCGAAGGGGCCGGGGTGTTTGACAAGGTCATCGAGATTGACCAGTCGCCAATTGGCCGCACGCCACGTTCCAACCCGGCCACCTACACGGGGGTGTTCACGCCCATCCGTGACCTTTACGCCAGCCTGCCGGAGGCGAGGGCGCGGGGGTATCGTCCCGGGCGGTTTTCGTTCAATGTGCCGGGCGGACGCTGTGAAGCCTGTGAAGGGGATGGCGTCAAGCGGATTGAGATGGCATTTCTGCCCGACGTGTATGTGCCATGTGAGGTCTGCCAGGGACGGCGCTACAACCGGGAGACGCTGGAGGTCAGGTATGAGGGACGGGACATTGCTCAGACGCTTGATCTGACGGTAGCGGAGGCAGCCGGGATTTTTGCGGCCTTTCCGCCTGTGGCGCACAAGCTGCGCACGCTCGTCGAGGTGGGTTTGGGCTACCTGACCCTGGGGCAACCGGCCACAACCCTGTCCGGGGGGGAAGCCCAGCGCCTGAAGCTGGCCTGTGAACTGGCGCGCCGGGCGACCGGACGCACGCTCTACATCCTGGATGAGCCGACGACGGGGTTACACTTCGAGGATGTCCGCCGGTTGCTGGAAGTCCTGCAGGCGCTGGTGGAACGGGGAAACACCGTCATCGTCATCGAGCACCACACGGATGTGATGTGGGCCGCGGACTGGATTGTGGACCTGGGGCCGGAAGGCGGCGAGGGCGGCGGGCGGCTGGTGGGTGAGGGGCCGCCGTCCCGGATTGCCAGTCTGGACACGCCCACCGGACGCGCCTTGGCGCAAAGATTAGCTGCTAGCGATTAGCAGTTAGCAATTAGCGACCAGCGATTGACGGCCAACCGCTGGTCGCCAAGCTGGCGGGGCTTCTGCACCACGTTTCTGTGAAGCGACCTCCGTGAAGCGACGCCGCCTTCATGCACTGCCCAACAGCCGTTCCAAGGCCGGCTGCACGAGGCGGGCGGCATTCTCGCCGGCGGAAAAGCTCTTGAGTTTGCCCTCGGCGTCAAACAGGTAAAATGCCGGGACGAACTCGTTGCCAAAGGCATCCGCTATCCGGTGGAGGTTGTCAATGGCACAGGGTTGGGTGAGTCCGTATTTGGCGATGGCTGCCTCGACGGCCGCGAGGTCCGTGTCGGCCTCATAGCGGGGCATGTGGATGCTCACCACCCGGACGCCTTTTTCCGCCAGGGTGTCGCGCCAGGCATTGACCCGTGGCATCTGTTCGGAACAGATGCCACAGCTCACCGCCCAGAAGTGAACGAGCACAATATGTCCTCGCAGGTCCTCCGGCGTGACGCTGCCATTGCGCCATTCCGTCGCGCCGTCAAAAGGTGGCAGCGGCGTGCCAATCCGCATGGGCATGGTCTTTTTCCTCGTGTGTACAGCCAGTTGCCGCCGAGGCAGCCGCGAACCTAGATGTTTTCCTGACCGGGCTTCCAGTTGACCGGGCACCGTCCGCCGGACTGGAGCGCCTGAAGGACGCGCAGCACCTCGTCCACGCTGCGCCCGATGTTGAGCGAGTGAACGACCTGGTACTGAAGAACGCCTTCGGGGTCAATGATGAACAGCCCACGCAGGGCAATGCCCTCGCTCTCGATGAGGACGCCGTAGTTGCGGCTGACTGCCTTGGTGATGTCGCTGGCGAGGGGATACTTCGTGCCGGCCACACCGTTTTTCTCACGGGGCGTCTCCAGCCAGGCCTTGTGGGAATAGACGCTGTCCGTACTGACGCCCAAGACCTCGGCATTGATGGCGTGGAACTCGTCGAGGCGATCACTGAAGCCAGTCACTTCCGTCGGACACACGAAGGTGAAATCCAGCGGGTAGAAAAACAGGACGAGCCACTTGCCACGGTAGTCTTCAAGTTTGACCCGCTCTTTGAGCGTGTCGGGGTTTTTGGTGGACGCCATATCGAAGCCTGGCGCTGGTTGTCCAACTTGCAGCATAGAACACTCCTTTGGAGGCAATGATTATCGGGAATAAAGCCTTCTGAAGGCTGAAAGGCTGACCGGGATGGTCACCAGCAGCCCCCGGGCGCAACCTTACTTACGTTCCGGTCTGGGCTGCAACGGATGTTTCCGAAAGAACTGCCCCGGCGGTGTGGAGAGGTCTTTGCAGCGGGGAACAGGGGGCAGGACAGAGAAGTGCGGAAGGAGAGACTCGAACTCTCATGCCTTGCGGCGCCAGATCCTAAGTCTGGTGCGTCTGCCATTTCGCCACTTCCGCACGGCATCGCCGGGCCCGGGAATGTACTCCACAGGCCAGTCCACGCCAAGCCTACCATGGTGTCAGGGATGGACGGTAGTTGGATGACGTTCCGGCTGGGGGTCGCGCCAGAAGTCCATGGTCGAGGCCCGGTGCGCACAGGCAATGGTGCAGAAGGGGGCGCAGGACTTTGGGGTTGCATACTCACGCCGGAGATCATCGCGGGTGTAGTTGATGAGCGGAATACCGGGATAGCCCCGCTGCTGGGAGCAGTAGTGCACCAGCCCATCCTCACAGACGTAGAGGTAGCGCGCTCCGGCCCGGCACTTCCACTGGTTGGGGCGGCCGTGGGCGAGGTTGTCCTGAAACGTGTGAATCATGGAGTAGCCGGTTTTCCCGATGCGTTTGACTTCCTCGTAAGCACGCAGTTCAGCCTCAGACAGGGGTTTGAGCGCGCCGTGGCCATCGTGGATGATGCCGCAGGAAACGGCAAACCCCAGCTCTGCCGCCCGGCGGGCCACGGTGACGGCATCTTCCGGGTGGCGGATGCCGCCGCCGATGACGGAGTTGATGCTGACAGCGAAACGGGCATAACGCTGAAGGTCAACCAGGCGCCGGTCGAGGACCTTGAGGCTTTTCTGCGAAACCTCATCGGGGTTGACGTTGTCGATGCTGATCTGAAGGTATTCCAGCCCGGCGGCGTTGAGTTTCTCGATGCGCTCGCGGGTCAGGTAGTAACCATTGCTGATGAGCCCGGCCATCATCCCATGGGCGCGGATACGCCGGAACATGGTGTAGATGTCGGGGTGCAGCATCGGCTCCCCCCCGCTGAAGGCGACAACGGAGGAGCCAAGTTCGGCCAGCTTGTCAATCCGGCGGAGCATCTCGTCGAGTGGGACAGGGGCGGATACCGCGTCATACTCGTTGCAGTAGGTGCAGGACAGGTTGCACCGCCGAATCGGCACGATGTGAACGAGAACCGGATGCCAGCGGTCGAGAACACCGCGCAACACCATCCGGGCTTCGCGGTAACGACGGGTCAGGGAAAGACGGAACATGGGGGTTCAGGGCGCACGATTGAATTTCGAGTTGCTGACACACATCTGACGGGCAAACCGGAAAACGCTCCCGCCTTGGGACCTGATGTTTCACCGGGGCAGCGAGGTCACTCCGGCCGGCACACGGGCCGCTACACTATCAGCTTCCGGCGCGGTGACAAAAGGGGACGGCGCCACCTGGGGCACCCCCTGGGGCGCGACCTGGGTGGAAGCCACCGGCAGTTTGACCCGGAAGGTCGTGCCCTGGCCGGGCGCACTCTCCACAAAGACGTGGCCGCCATGTTCCTGCACAATGCCATAGCTGACGGCCAGGCCGAGTCCCGTGCCGTGCCCGACTTCCTTGGTTGTGAAAAACGGGTCGTAGATACGGTGGATGATTTCAGCCGGGATGCCAACACCCGTGTCGGAAACCGCAATCGTCACCGCATTGCCCTGCACGGCGGTCGTGATGGTCAAGACCCCGCCATGGGGCATGGCATCGCGTGCGTTGAGCATCAGGTTCATAAAGACCTGCTGAAGCTTGCTGGCATGTCCCCAGACCGGAGGGAGTGTGCCGCCATAGTCCTTGTGGATTTGGATGGCGGTGCCGCGCAAATGCGTCTCCAGAAGCTGGATGGTGTCATCGAGGATGGTGGCCAGGTCCACCGGGGCAAAGGTGGAGTTGCCTGTCCGGGAAAAGTTGAGCAGGTTGTTGACGATGTCGGAGGCCCGCAGCGTCTGGCGGCGAATCTTCTCCAGAATGGAACGGCGGGGGTCCTGGTCGCTGCACTCGGCCAGCAGCATCTGGGTGTAGCTGGAGATGCCGGCCAGCGGGGTGTTGACTTCGTGGGCCACCCCGGCGGCGAGCAGTCCGATGGAAGAGAGCTTGTCGGCTTCCCGGAGTTGTTCTTCGAGGCGGACGCGAATCGTCATGTCCTCGAAACAAATCAGGGCCCCACCGTCCGTCAGGGCACGGGTCTGGAGCGGCAGGAGCGTGATGTTGAGCACGAGGGACTGGCCGTCGCGTCCCTGGGTGCGGCAGCGGTAAATCGTACGGGTGTCTGTAATCTGCCAGCCCGCGTTGCCGCCGATGACCCCGTGCATCATGCACAGGAGGTCCGGGTCAAACAGCGTCTCCATCGTCCATCCTTCCGGCGGCGGCGGCGGCAGGGCAAACAGTTTCTCAAAGGTGCTGTTCCAGGTCGTCAGTTGCCCCCGGCAGTCAATGACGACGATGCCGACGTTGATGGACTCGATGATGTTTTCGTTGAATTCCTTGAGCCGGGCGAGTTCTTCGACCCGTGCCCGCTCCCGCTCGTAAAAGAGACTGTTTTCGATGGCCACGGCCATGTAGGGCGCCAGCCCGCGCAGCAGTTCCGTGTCTTCCGAGGTCAGAAGCGTGCGCTCGACGGTCTTGCCCAGCGCAATGACGGCCACCAGCCGGCCCCGCGCCACACACGGAAAGTAATAGGCCAGATCGCCCCCGGCCAGCCCGGCTTCATCTACGAGATAGCCACGGGGGCCGGCCTGGAGGATATGCTGTTCAATGTGAGCCGGTATGGCGGGACAGGTCAGCCCGCTGGCAAAGACCGGCCGGAGGTGTGGCGTGTCCCTGGCGGCGTCTTCCGGTGGCGTGGCGGTGTCCGGGAGAAAGATCGCCAGGTCGGTCACGGACACGGCATCGGAAAGCTTCCGGGCAATGGCTGAAAGCAGTTCGGGGAGGGCCGTCGTCGTGGCCATGGCGCGCCCGAAGTCCGCCAGCCCCAGGCGGGTGTCATAGCGGGCGCCGTAAAAAATCCGGTCAATGCGTTCCTGAAGCCAGTTTTTGAAAGGCGCATAGAGCATCGCGCCGCCGGAGAGCACCACCACCTGCAGGAAGGTTGTGGTCACGGGTGGAACGGCCGGATAGGTCTCCCGTATCCAGTCGGCCATCTTGACCACACCGAGCATGAAAATCATGACCACGCCAAAGGTCGCCAGCGCATAGGTCAGGCTGCGCCGCACGATGACATCCACGTCCATGAGACGGTAGCGGACGATGGCGTAGCCAAAGGACAGGGGGATGAAGACGGTCGGACCCAGCGCCAGGGCCTCCATGACCGGCGTCGGCTCAACGCCCGCCACGACCGGCGCCCCGTAAAAAGCCAGCCACGGGACAATGCCCAGCGTCAGCCCCACCACCATCCACTTCATCTGCTGCCTGAGCAACGGGGTTTCCGTCTGGAAGAACGTCACCGTGACAACGCTGAGGGCAGCGGCAAAGGCCACGGCAAAGTGGATGAGGGTGAGTTCGTCAAGTGTCGGGCGCAGGTCGAGCAGCCAGGTACTGTAGCGTCCCAGAAACAGGTGAAGCGTCTCGAACAGCGCCAGGACGACGGCCGGGCCATACATCAGCCAGATCAGCCGCCGGCGACGCTCCAGCCAGGCGCTGCGCAGGGGAAAGGTGGCGCAGAAGTGGAGGAAGGTCGGGCACAGGACAATCAGGGAGACCCGGTCGGCCCAGAGAATGAAGGTGTCAAAAGTCGTCAACGCCCCGCTGGTGTTCCAGACGAGATAAATGAACGACAGGGCGCAAATGGCAAAAAAGTGCAGCGCCTGGGATACCTGTTCGTGCTTGGTGAAGACCACCAGCCCGATGAGCAGGTACAGCGCGCCGACAAAGGCGGCATAGACCTCAAACCAGAAGCGGCTGGGCTGCGGCTCGAGGTGGCACAGCTCGGCCTGCCAGAGACCGAGGCTGAGGCCGAGGGGGTTGTAGCGTTCGACGAGGTAGATGACATTGCCGCCGACATGAACGTATTCATCCAGGTAATACTGGACATGCCATTCCTTGGTGACGGCCAGGGGTTCCGGCGGGTCCTGGGGGTTCGTCCCGACGATGACCGCCCGGAGCACATCCCCCCGGATGACGCCGGCGCGCTCGGCTGAGCTGCCGGCCCGGACGCTTTCGGCCATCAGCCCCTGGGGTGTGGCGCGCCACCGTACCCCATCGTCAGCCGGTGGGGGTTGGACGGCGCGGTCCATGAGGTTGAGGAGTCCGAGCAGGGTGATGCCCAAACTGACCACAACCACAAACCAGGTTGGGGAGGAACGGAAGGCCATAGATTTCAGAAGCGGAAGCGGAGCCCGCCACGCACGGTCCGCCGGTGGGGAAAGCCAAACGCCGCGCCCAGTCCGGTGACTTCGTTGCGCCGTTCATCCAGGTTGCGCCCCTCGATGACGGCTTCCCACCGCCCGGGCAGGAATATCCAGCCAGGCAACGCCTGAATGATTCTGAGGTTCAGCCCGGCATCGGTGAAGGGCAGCCGGCCGGTAAAGGGATCAATGGCGTGCACGGGATGGCCCCACGCACGGCGGTAGCCCACCTGAACCTGCGTTTCCGAGCCGGGGAAGACGGTTTCAGCCACGACGGTAAGGACGTGGTAGGTGCCGGGCAGCCAGGCTGACGCCGCAGCCCCCTCGTCCTCCGGCCGCGTTGCCGTCCGTCCGGCCGCATAGCCCGTTGTCACCGCCAGACGCGGACGCAGGTGGCGGGTGACGATGACGGCTGTTCCGTGGGTGCGGCCATCCAGACGCGACAGAACATGTCCCTCCAGGGCAAGGGGGTGGCCGTCCAGCCAGTCCTGATAGGCATAGACTTTGACCATGGTTCGGGCATCCATCTGCCAGGCAACCCCCGCCTCGACCCGGAGATTGCGCGCCGGTGCCGGGCGCTTATCCACCAGCGCCAGACGCGCCGGCGGTGTGGGGAAGTCGTCGGTCAGCAGCGGCTGTTCCGGCTCCACCCAGGCCGGGAAGGCTTGCCCATCAGACGTCAGCGCCGTATGCACCTGCACGGCCATACAGGGTTGCCAGTGAGCGGCCAGGCGCGGCCGCCAGACATCTTCCTGGCTGCGTCCCACCCGGAGGTAATCAAAGCCATAGAGCACCTGGAGCCGGTCGGTGAGCTGCCAGGTATCCGCCGCCTGAAGGTCATGGCGGAAAAACGGGCTGCCCGGCACTGGCGCGGACGAGGATGCCATCACCGGGCCGGCTGTCACTGGGTCGGCTGTCACCTGGTCGGTCTGCCAGCGGATACGTCCGCGGTGCTGTCCGGTGCTGTAGCGCAGCGCCCCCCCGATGGTGACGGACTGTCCTTCCCAGTCGCGGCGCAGGTAAGCGCCCACATCCACCCCCGGTGTGACTTCAGCCGTCACCTGACTGTCGTACCCGGTCGAGCCAATCAGCGCCGTCCCCTGCCAGAGCGGGGCGCCCGGACGTCCGGCGTCCGGCGTTTCGGAAGCCGTGGCGTTGAAGATGCCACGGTTGCGCCGGTTCTGATACTTCACCGGGTTGACCCCCGTCGCCCCGGCATCCGGCGCCGGGCGCAGAGTCAGGCGCATCTGGGAGGTTTGTCCCGGCGCCAACGCCGTGGGCTCACTGATCAGCGTCTGGAAGCCACGCGCCGCCGCCAGCAGCCGATAGACGCCGGGCGTGAGCCGGGCCAGCGCGAACCGGCCGCTGCGGTCGCTGGAAGCCGTCACCAGGACCTCCTTCTCATCTCCGTCCCGGAAAATGGAAACGATGGCATGGGCAATGGGGCTGCCCCGGTGATCAGTCACCACCCCTGCCACCGCACACCCTTCGGAACGCTCAGTGGCCGGCGCCAGGGTGACACCCAGGGCCAGGCACAACCAACCGGCGAAGAAACTACGGAACAGATGTCGCATGCACGTTCCTCCTGACACAGCCTGGAACATCAGGAACCCGGCTGTACTTCAGCTTGCCCCCCAACGTTTGCCCCCAGCCCGGTCAGCCAGACCAGACCGGGCCTCAATGCTGAACCCCGATGCCGACGAACCAGATAAACCGCAGCCGGCCACGCCACCAACCAGCCGGTGCCAGCCGGAACGACTGCCAGCCGGAACGACGGCGGATGCCTCAGTGAGACGCCAGTATAAGACGGCCACCGCCGTTGACACTACAACGGGGTGCGGCCCCTCCGGGGACGACGGCTTCACAGTCGGATGACCGTATCGGGGCCGCCCTCGACGTGGACCGTATCCACCAGCCGTACCGTATGCGGACAGGTTGTCATCAGAAGCGATGAGGTGCGTTTGCCCTCGCCAAAAAAGCGTACCCCGCGCAGGACCGTGCCATTGGTCACGCCGGTCATGGCAAAGATGATGTGCTTTCCGGGCGCCAGGTCATCCGTCCGATAGACCCGCGCCGGGTCGTCAATCCCCATGGCCTGCATGCGGGCGAGCGTTTCACTGTCTTCCGTGACTTTGGTGTGGTCTTCGGCGTGGAGCTGGTCCTTGAGCACGAAGCGCGCCTGGATTTCACCATTGAGGCACTTCATGGCGGCGGCGGTCAGGACACCCTCCGGGGCCCCACCAATGCCCATGACGGCATGGACGCCGGAACCACCCACGGCGGCACTGATGCCGGCCGACAGGTCGCCATCGGAAATGAGCTGAATCCGGGCCCCGGCCTCCCGGAGGTCGGCGATGAGCCTGGCGTGGCGCGGACGGTCGAGTACCGAGACGACGAGATCGGTGACCGCCCGCCGCAGGCAGGCCGAGAGAATTTTGAGGTTCTCGGCCACCGGGGCGTCAATGTCAAGCTTTCCCCTGGCAGCGGGCCCAACGACGAGTTTGTTCATGTACATGTCGGGGGCATGGAGCAGCCCCCCGCGCTCAGCCGCTGCCAGAACGGCAATGGCATTGGCCGCGCCAGTGGCGCAGAGATTCGTTCCTTCAAGTGGATCAACCGCAATATCCACGGCGGGGAAGGTCTCATCATCATCGGGAAGTTCGGCCCCGGCGCCGACGCGCTCGCCGATGTAGAGCATCGGGGCTTTGTCGCGTTCGCCTTCGCCAATCACAATCCGTCCGTTCATGCGCACCGTACGCATGGACTCGCGCATGGCTTCGACGGCGGCGCGGTCGGACTGCTTTCTTTGGCCAAACCCCATGGTGCGCGCCGCGGCGATGGCCGCAACTTCCACCACATGGAGAAACTCCTTGGAGAGGTGGGAAAACCTGGTTTCACTGGCTTCAGTGGACATGGTCAGTAGCCTTTCAGGCGGGAGGTAATTTTTGCCAGGTGACGCTGGAAATGCCTTGTGTGCTACGATAGCGTTATCCTCTTGACAAACCAAGCCCGGTCATCATGCGATGGTTTTTCTGCAGGTGGATGCGCCGGGAAGCAAGCGGACCTTTCCATGACCAAGCACATCACTCTGGGCGTCACCGGATGTATCGGCGCCTACAAGGCGATTCTGGTGTTGCGTGGCCTGCAACAGCTTGGCGCCACGGTCGAGGTTGTCATGACCGAGGCGGCGACGCGCTTCATCCAGCCGCTGACCTTTCAGGCGCTTTCCGGGAAGCCCGTCTATACGTCGCACTGGGGACGCGACGACGATACCGACATTGCTCACATTGCCCTGGCCCAGCGTACTCATGCGCTGGTGATAGCCCCGGCTACGGCCAACAGCCTCGCCAGGCTGGCCCACGGTATCGCCGATGATTTTTTGTCAACGGTCTATCTGGCGGCGACCTGTCCGACCTTTGTGGCCCCGGCGATGAATGTGGAGATGTGGCGGCACCCGGCTACGCAGGAAAACCTGGCCCGGTTGCGGGCGCGTGGCGTCCACATCCTTGAACCGGAAGCCGGGTTTCTGGCCTGTGGCATGGTGGGCGAAGGGCGGCTGGCTGACCCGGACCGTATCGTTGATGCCGTGTGGTCCTATCTGGCGGCAGCCCCTGGACCGGCAACGCCCGGCGGCATTCCACGTGACCTGACCGGCGACCACGTTTTGGTGACGGCCGGACCGACCATCGAGGACATCGACCCCGTCCGCTACCTGACGAACCGCTCTTCGGGGAAGATGGGCTACGCCGTGGCGCGGGCCGCGCAGGCGCGTGGTGCGACGGTGACGCTTGTCAGTGGGCCGACGCGACTGACCCCGCCGGAAGGCGTGGAAACCATTGCGGTTCGCTCCACCCGCGAGATGTATGGTGCCGTGCTGCGGTGTCTGCCGGCGGCGACGATGGTCATCAAGGCCGCTGCGGTCTGCGACTACCGTCCCCGGCAGGTGGCGGTCGAAAAGCTGAAAAAGACTCTGTCCCCGCTGCGCCAGCTCGACCT
Source organism: Chloracidobacterium sp. N (assembly GCF_018304765.1). Classification (NCBI taxonomy): domain Bacteria; kingdom Pseudomonadati; phylum Acidobacteriota; class Blastocatellia; order Chloracidobacteriales; family Chloracidobacteriaceae; genus Chloracidobacterium; species Candidatus Chloracidobacterium aggregatum. The sequence continues at coordinate 1,448,572 of NZ_CP072642.1, read as the reverse complement.
CGAACCGACCGAAGACATCCTTGCCGCGGTTGGCGCGCAGAAGGGGTCCCGCTTCGTCGTCGGCTTTGCTGCCGAAACCGGCTGGTCGCGGGAGGCCGCCCTGGAAAAGCTCCGGCGCAAAGGCGCTGACCTTCTGGTGTTCAACGATGTCACCGAGTCCGGCGCCGGGTTTGATACCGACACCAACCGGGCCACCTTTGTTCTGTCCACGGGCGAAACCCGGACCCTTCCGCTGATGACCAAGGATGAACTGGCCCACGAAATTCTGAACGTGGCGCGCCAGCAGCGGCCGGTGGCTCACCCCCCGACGCCGGAGTGCCAGATGCTGGAGCGTATGTGATGGAAGAATTTGTCGCCACCCCGTCAGTTGGGCTGAACCGCCGGGTGCTCGTCGTGGATGACGAGGCTGAAATCCGGCTTTTCTTCAAGGACTTTCTCAGTGACTGCCAGGTGTGCACGGCGGCGGATGGCAGTGAGGTGGCGCCGCTGCTGGCGAGCTTCCGGCCCCACCTGGTCATCACCGACCTGCGCATGCCACGCCAGGGGGGGCTGGCTGTCATCGAACTCGTCAAGGCCCATGACCCGGCCATCGAGGTGCTGATGATTACCGGCTATGGACGTATCGAGGAAGCCGTCGAGGCCATGAAACTCGGTGCCAGTGACTTCATTCCCAAGCCCTTCGAGGTGGAGCAGATGCATCTGGCTATCGAGAAGTGCTTTGAGCGGGTGAAGCTGCGCCAGCAGAACACCGCCCTGCAGGAGGCCAACCGGGAACTGCAACGCCTGACGGAACTCAAGGAGAAATTTCTCCGCATGACGAGCCACGAACTGCGGGGGCCGCTGACCATTCTCCAGGGCTACTGTGATTTGCTGGCAGTGATGGCCGACTCGCCCGACGATGTCCGGGAAGCCCGTGTGGCCATGCAGGCAGCTATCTCGAACCTCACCACCATCGTCCAGAACCTCACGCTGCTGATGACGACCACCACCGATCACCTGCCCATCAGTTGCCAGCCGTTTGATGTCGCGGCCCTGGTACGGACCACGCTCGAAGAAATCAAGGTTCACGCCCGGCATCGCCAGCACCAGTATCATCTGGCCGGGCCGGAACACCTGCCGGCGGTGGGCGATGCCCTGCGCGTGACCCAGGTTCTGCGGGAGTTGCTCTTCAATGCCGTCAAGTTCACCCCTGACCACGGAAACATCCACGTCCGGCTAACCTCCGATGAGCCATATTTCACCATCGAGATTGAGGACAATGGGATTGGTATGGCTGCCCATGAAGTGGCTGTCGCTTTTGAATCGTTTTATGAAGTAGCCAGTTCGCAGTACCACAGCACTTCCCGTACCAACTTCAAGGGCGGTGGCCTGGGCATCGGCCTGACCCTCGTGCGGGATGTCGTGACGGCCTATGGCGGCCGGGTGTCCATTGTCAGTGAGCCGGGGAAGGGCACGACCGTGACCGTCCGGTTTCCGCGCGACAAAACCCCGGTAGCGGATTTGAACCTGAATCAGACCGGGGAAACCACGTGAAGCAGACCTGGCTGGTGACAGGTGGGACAGGCTACCTGGGTGTTCCTGTGGCGGCGTCCCTGGGGGCGACCGTGGCCGGGCGGCGGCAGGGGCTGGGTTTGTTCACCCCAGCCTTGGCCGAGGCGCTGGCCCATCACCAGGTCATCGTCCACCTGGCCGCCCATGTGGCCAAGGGGCCCGAAGCCGCGGCGGACTGCTTCGAGGTCAACAGTGATGGCACGCGCTGGCTCTGCACCCAGCTTACCGAACAGCACGTCCTGCTGCTGGCCTCGACCAAGGATGTCTATGGCGCGCATGCCGACCACTACCCGGCCGTGCCGGAAAGCTGCCCGACGACCCTGCGTGGGCAGAACGCCTACGCCTGGTCAAAGTGGCTGGCCGAGGAATACGCCCGTTTTTATGCGTCCCAGCGCGGCTTCCGGCTCTGTGTGCTGCGGCTCTCCACGATGTTTGCACCGCCGACGCCGGGCAATCCCGGCGGACTGGTCAGTCGCTTTGCCGATGCCATCCGCCGTGGACAACCCCTGACGCTGCGCTGGCAGGGACGGCAGGTGCGGGATGTTCTGCCGGTGACAGAACTTGTGCGCGTGCTGCGCGCCTGTGCCGCTTTGTCTGATGCCCACGACACCTTCAATGAGACGTTCAACATCGGCGGCGGTCCCGACTACGCCTACTCACTGGTTGAACTGGCGCAGCGGATTGGCCGGGCATGGGGCAGGACTCCGGTTCTGCACCTGACCGATGTTGAGCCGGCGCCAGACGACCAGCGGCGCTATGTCAGCGATCTCTCAAAAGCCCGCGCCCGGTTGGGCTGGAAGCCGGACTTTGATATGGATGCGGTCTTGAAGTGGGCCTGACGGAGGGTTTTCTCCTGGTTGGCACTGGAGCGCTAGCTGGCACTGGGGCGGCTGCCACGCAGGACCGTGGAAAGCACCCGCACAACCGTGTTGGAAAATAACGTCGCCTGCGCCTGGGCAATGGTCAGGGCCTTTTCAGGCAGGGAAAGTGTCCGAAACGCTTCGAGTGAGGCTTCGGCAGTCTGGTTGGGGCGGCCTGAAGAGGTGGAAGGTTCGGTGTTGTTCATGGCGTCCGTTTCCTTTCTGTGTTCTTAAACCAGGTTTAGTGCCAGTACCCATGGACGATGGACACTGCCGTCAGGGCCGTGACCGTAAGCAGGTTACTCCCGACGAGAAACCGGATGAAACCCGGATGCGCCCCGGACTGACTCTGGCTGACAAGTGACCGCCCGGCGGCATTGCGGCCGATGCTCTCCAGCAGCCGGCTGTCGTTTGGCGCACGGTAGAGCTGTACCTGCTGAACAAGCTGGGGAACGAAGAAGGCTATGCCAAGCCAGCCGATGGTGACATAGCCAAAGAGAAGACAGGTGATGACAAAGATGACCTGCGCCAGGTTGATTTCGGCAAAGGCAATGAGCATGGCCCCACGCTCGCCATACAGCACCGGGAGCGTTCTGAGGTTGTTTTTGCGGTCCCCCTCGATGGATTTGAAGTCGTTCATGGTGATGAGCCCCATGGCCACCAGGGCATTGACCACCCCCAACGCCAGGTGAAACGATGGAAAGCCTGGCTCCCGCGAAAACAGATGCGCCGCCAGCAGCCAGGGCACCAGACAGTATCCAATGCCGACGGAAGTCGTTCCCAGCCAGCCGTTTTCCTTCAGCCGGAACCCCGGCGCGCTGTAGGCATAGGCCAGAAACAGCCCGGCAATCCCCAGAATCAGGATCAGCAGACTGCCGGTGATGACATAGAGCAGGGACATGTTGCCCAGCGCCAGAAGGCCCGTCAGGGTGAAGTTGGCGCGGGCCGCCGAAAGGGAAATCCGGCCCGATGGAATGGGACGCTCCGGGTCGTTGATGGCGTCGAGATGGCGGTCGAAATAGTCGTTGATGGACTGACTGAAGCCGGTCAGCAGGGGCCCAATGAGTCCGCAGGCGAGAAAGAATTTGACGCCATCCAGCAGCGTCAGGTCTGACAGGCGCAACCCTGTGGCCAGCACCCCACAGCAGAAGCACTGCCAGGGACCGAGCCAGGTGACCGGGTCGAGGAGTTGCACATGGTTCAGCAGCGTTTGCAGCAGGGGGGAGGTGGCCGCGGCGTCCGAGGACGGCACAGGTGATTTTCTCAACTCCTCAAGCATGGTGGTTTCGGGTAAAGGCGGGCGTGTTCGGGTCAGCTCCACACCTCCGGACCGTCCGCCGCCAGGTGGGCCCTGGCAGATACCGGCCGGTGTTGACGCTGGTATGAAGTCTATACCATAGTCGGGTACGTTTTCAGTGACGTGTTGCGGTTGTCCCAACCCGAATGGCGCTGATGCAGATTCCGTCCACGCTACCCGAGCATGAGAACCAATGTTGGCAGCGTTGCGGCACTTGACCCCTTTGCCGGGCAGGTAAGGCTTCAGACGCCGGACCCGGCCGCCGTCGCTGCCGCCTACGCCTACTGTCGTGAGGTGACGCGCACCCACGCCAAGAGCTTTTACTTCTGCACCCAGACGCTTCCCAGGCACAAGCGCCCGGCCATCTATGCCATCTACGCCCTGTGCCGGCAGATTGACGACCTCGTGGACACCAATCGCCATGCCAGCCCGATGGATGTCACCCTGGCGGTGGATGCCTGGTCACAGGCGCTGCGCGACCTGTATGCCGCACGGCCCTTTCCGGCCCATCCGGTGCTCATCGCCTGGTATGACTTCCTTCCACACTTTCCGGTCAGACTGGAACATCCCCTTGAACTCATGCAGGGCTGCCTGATGGATGCCCGCACGGAAGGTCCCGTGCGCTTCGAGCGGTTTGATGACCTTTACACCTATGCCTACCGGGTGGCGTCGCTGGTGGGGCTGATGACGAGTGAGGTGTTTGGCTACGGCGATCCGAGTGCACTTCAGTACGCGGTGGCGCTTGGCATTGCCTTCCAGTTGACGAATATCCTGCGGGATGTGGGCGAGGATGCCCGGCGTAACCGGATTTACCTGCCACTGGAGGACCTGCGTCGGTTTGGTTGTACGGAGGAGATGATTCTGCAGGGGCGGCTGACGCCGGAAGTGGTGGCGCTGCTCAAATTCGAGATTTGCCGGGCGCGGGATTTCTACCGTGAGGCGGAGTGTGGTATCCGGTTGCTTTCGCCGGACAGTCGCTTTACCGTGTTTCTGAGCAGTCGTTTGTATGGGGGAATTCTGCGCGACATCGAGCGGCATGGCTACGATGTGTTTTCCCGGCGGGCGCATCTGTCGCTGGGGGCGAAGCTGTGGGCGGTCCCGCCGCTGTGGGTACGGGCGCGGCTGGGCGGAATTCTGACATAAGGTTGATTATCAGACTCTAAGGGTCTCCGGCACCCAAGGTCTCCGGCACCCAAGGTCTTCGGCACGCCCCGCCAGAACCGCCTTCAGCCTCCCACCGGACTTCCCCAACCCCGAAAGGAGTCCGCATACCATGGCCAAACGCGCCCTGGGCATTGACATTGGCGGCACCGGCGTCAAAGGCGCGCCGGTTGACCTCCGCACCGGCACGCTCACCCAGGAACGGTTCCGTCTGCTCACGCCACAGCCGGCCACACCGGATGCCATCGCCGAAACCGTTTTTGAGCTCATCCGCCACTTTGGATGGAGTGAGCGTGACGGCGCCATTGGCATCGGGCTGCCTTCCGTGGTCAAGCACGGCATTGCGCACACGGCCGGCAACATTGACCCGTCCTGGATAGGCTGTGACGCTGCCACCCTGTTCAAGAACACCACCGGCTACACGGTGACGTTACTCAATGACGCCGACGCCGCCGGCCTGGCCGAAATGCGCTTTGGCGCCGGCCGCGACCTTGCCGGACTGGTGGCCGTCGTCACCCTGGGCACCGGCATCGGCACCGCCCTCTTTTGCGAAGGCAGGCTCATTCCCAACACCGAACTGGGACACCTCATCATCCGTGACAAGGATGCCGAGCGGCGCGCCTCACTCGCAGCGCGGGAACGCCAGAACTGGTCATGGAAAAAATGGGCCGGGTATGTCAGCGAATACCTCACCGAATTGCACCGTCTGCTCTGGTGTGATGCCTTTGTTCTCGGCGGCGGCGCCAGCAACAGGTTCGACAAGTTTGCAGCGTACCTGACCTGCCCGGCGCCGGTGCTCCCGGCCCGGATGGCCAACCTTGCCGGGATCATCGGGGCTGCGCTGGCCACTGTCCCGGCAGCCCATGCCAGAGCCAAATCACCCTCCTGAACCCTGGATACACGATGACCACGACCCGTTACCTCCTGGCCGGAGATGTGGGCGGCACGAAAACCCATCTGGGGCTGTTTGACGCTGCCACCCTTGCCATGCTCGAAACCCGGACCTTCGCCAGCGCCGATTTCAGCGACCTGCCGGCCATGCTGCGGTCATTTTTTGGCGGGCGGGCGCTGCGCTGCCAGGCCGCCTGCATTGGTGCGGCCGGCCCCGTCCTCGATGGCGTGTGCCGGATCACTAACCTGTCCTGGAGCATCCGTGCCGATGAACTGCGTCAGTTTCTTGACTGCCCGGCCTTTGTCATCAACGACCTTGAAGCCAACGGCAACGGGATTGCCCTGCTGTCGCCGTCGGATTTTCACCAACTCCAGGCTGGCACACCCCGCCTGGGCAATGCGGCCCTGATCTCGGCCGGGACGGGCCTCGGCGAGTGCATTCTGTTCTGGGACGGCACCCGTCACATTGCCGTTCCCTCCGAAGGCGGCCACGCCAGTTTTTCCCCCAGTGACCCGACCGGGCTGGACCTGCTTGCCTACCTCTGGCAGACCTACGATCACGTAAGCTGGGAGCGGCTGGTGTCCGGGACCTTTGGCTTTGCGCACCTGTACCATTTTTTCCGCGACACGGGGCGCGCTGCCGGTTCCGCTGCGCTGGAAGCTTTGGCCGCCACCGATGGCTACGGCGCGGCAATCTCGAAGTTTGCCGATGCAGGTCTTCCGATTGCCGTGGCGGTGATGGAACGTTTCGTGGCCCTTTATGGCGCTGAAGCCGGCAATCTGGCCCTGAAGGCGCTGGCCACCGAGGGGCTGTTTATCGGCGGCGGCATTGCACCCAAAATTCTCACGTGGATGACCAAGGGTGGTTTTCTGAATGCCTTTGTTGCCAAGGGGCGCTTTCGGAGCTTTCTGGAGCAGGTTCCGGTCGCCGTCATCCTCAATGAGCGGACGGCACTGCTCGGAGCGGCCCGCTATGCCAAATATCACGCCCACCTTTCCTGAGCCGGGAGCCCCATGATTCTGGCCGTTGATCTGGGCTCATCCTCCTTCCGTGCAGCCGTGTTTACGCCTGACGGCCGGTTACGGCCGGAAACCCTTGCCCGGCGGCCGGTCGCGGCCACCACCGCGCCGGATGGCACCATGACCTATGAGGCCGCGGCGCTCTTTGCCGCCTTCACCAGGGTCATCAGCCGGTCACTTCATCTGGCTGACCGCCAGGGCTACGTCATCCGGGGCGTCGGTATCTCCACCATGATGCACAGCCTCATGGGCGTCCGGCGGGTGGTGGCGAGGGCTGACTGGCCGGATGTCGGCGCGCCGACGACACCGGTTTTTGCTTGGGGTGACACACGTTCCGAAGCCGAAAGAGAGAATCTGGTTGAGCATTTCACCCGCCACCAGCTCTACGCCCGGACGGGGTGCCCCCTCCACAGCAGTTACTGGTTGCTCAAACTCGCCTGGCTGCGGCGTCACCTGACGCTCCAGGAGTGGCAGTGGATGTCCTTTGCCGACTATGCCTGGTGGCGGCTCTTTGGCCAGACCTGCACCACCGTTTCCCTTGCCTCGGCGACCGGTCTCTATGCCCGCCGCGAAGCGGATTGGGATGAAGAAATCCTTGGCTATCTTGGACTTGAACGCTGCCACCTGCCGCCGGTGGCCAGCGATGGCTGGTCACTTCCCGGCACGGTACTCATTCCGTCCTTCAAAAGACGCTGGCCACAACTGCACAGTGCCCGTTTCTTCCCCGCGCTTGGCGATGGCGCCTGCAGCAACCTGGGCAGCCTGTGTTTTTCCGACAACCGGGCCGCCATTAACATCGGAACCACGGCCGCCCTGCGCGTGACCCTTCCCCGGGAACGTGAGCCGGAAGAACCGCCGCCGGGACTCTGGGTCTATCACCTTGACCACGGGCATGCCCTCGTGGGGGGCGCGCTGAGCAACGCCGGCAATCTGCTCGCCTGGGGGCGGCGTACCCTGCGCCTGCCGGCCGCGCCGATCCTCGAAGCCACCCTGCGGCAGACCATGGCGGAAGATACCGGATTGACCGTCCTGCCCTTCCTGGCCGGCGAACGCAGTCCGGGCTGGCATCCGCAGGCCACTGGAATGATTGCCGGACTCCGCCTCTCCACCACGCCCGTCGCCATCTGGCAGGCACTGCTCGAAGTCATTGCCCTCCGCCTGGCCTGGATGGCCCGGGAACTGGAAACCGCCGGACTCCTCCCGGATTCCACGGAAATCATCGTCTCCGGTGGTGTTTCGTCTTCACCCGTTTTTGCTACGATGCTGTGCCAGGCGCTGGGGCGGCCCATCTGTGTCATCCAGACGGAAGCTTCAGCCCGTGGCGTGGCCCTGTGGGTCAGCCTCCGCCTGGGGCTGTTGACGAGTGACCACTGCCCGCTGCCTGCCGGAACATGGTTTCAGCCGGACGCTGCCACCCAGGCCCGCTACCGGGAACGGCTGGAGCGTCACCGCGCCACATACCTGACCATGGCTGAAAGTTCATTCCTTCAACGATGGCTGCGATGAAGACCATCCGTATCCTCCACTCGATTGTCGCGCTTCTGCTGATTGTCCTCTACACCGTGGCCATGGGGTCTCTGGCGCTCCTGTTGTCACTTTTTGACAGAACGGGAGAGTATCAACACTGGTGCGCGCGTACCTGGTGCCGGATGATTGCCTTCACGGTTGGCATGCGGGTCTCCATTGACGGTATCGCGCAACTGCCCCGGCACACCCCGGCAGTAGTTCTGGCCAATCACCAGAGCCTGCTCGACATTCCGGTGCTGTTTGCCTTCCTGCCGTTTCAGTTTCGGATTCTGGCCAAAAAGGAACTGTTCCGTATTCCCTTTTTGGGCTGGTTTCTCTGGCGTGCCGGACATATTCCGGTTGACCGGGGCAACCGGAATGCCACCCCGGACATGATCGCGGCAGCGCGGAAGGTGCTGCACGCCCGGATTCCGGTGGTCATCTTTCCCGAAGGTACGCGGAACGTCCAGCCCGCCCGGGTCAAAGCGTTCAAATCAGGAGGTTTCCGCCTGGCTCGTGAAGCCGGTGTACCGATTGTGCCGGTCACCATTCATGGCACCGCCACATTTTTGCCGGCGCATTCCATGTGGCTGACCCCCTGCCCGGTTCATCTCACCATCCACGCACCGCTGGATGTCACCGACCTTTCCATTGAAGAGGCCATGACCCAGGTGGCCTCCACGATGAATGAACGGCTGGCGGCCCTGGCCCAGTCCCAGCCCCAACCATCCCTGCCGCCTTCGGGAAAGCGTTACCCCGCCCATGACCTCTCTGACTGAGCAGGGTGCCATGCCTCCGGCCAACCCGGCGCCACACCTTCCGGTAACAGGCTGGAATGCCAGCGCGGCTCTGGTGACGTGGCTGCTAAGCATGAGCGCCATCCTGCTGGCTTCCATCGGAGCGCAGCTTGGCTGGACAACCTGGTTTTACCTGCAGCGGGCCACCCTTCCGACGCAAGCTGACCTGACGGCTTCGCGCTCGCTGACCCTGACCCTGGTGCTGTCCACGTTTGTTGCCCATGGCATAACGCTTCTGTGGTGCTGGCAACTTATCCGCCGGACATCGCCCCACGGAGTTCGCCTGGCACTGGGGCTGGACTGGTACCGCCCGCTCTGGTCCCGGCGGGGGGCGTTCCTGCTGGCCTGTGGATTTGCAGCGCCGCTGTTTCTGGCCGTCGGCGCCTGGCTGGAACGCTACCTTCCCAACGCCAAAACTGACCTCGACCGCATTCTTGCCCAGGGGCCGGCGATTCGGGTGGCTATTGCCTGTGTGGCCGCGTTGTCCGCGCCACTGGCCGAGGAGGTTGTCTATCGTGGGATCATCTTCGGCGGGTTGCAGCGCCGTCTGGGGGTTCGTCCTACGGTGGTTCTGGTCTCCCTGCTGTTTCTGGCCGTGCACATTCCGCAGTACTGGGGCGGCTGGGCCGGGCTGGCCATGCTGGCGCTGCTCAGCCTCACCCTGACCGTCCTGCGGGCCGCAACCGGTTCCATCCTGCCTTCGGTCATGCTCCACTACGCCTTCAATGGCATTCAGGCCATTGCCATTGTGTTTTTCTGGGAACTCCTTGAAACTTCCCCTCCCACAACGCCATGAACGACGCCATGAATTTTCGCGGTAAGACCATCCTCATCACCGGCGGCTCACGGGGCATTGGCCGCGCCATCGCCCTCGAACTGGCTGCCCGCAGTGCCAACATTGCTTTCACCTACCACAGTCGGGTGGAAGCCGCCCGGGCCGTCGAGCAGGAACTTCAGGCCTTGGGTGTCGAAGCCCAGGCCTACCAGGCGGATGCCGCTGACTTTGAAGCCGCCCAAGCCGTTGTCAGACAGGTACGGGAACGCTTTGGCGCTCTCCACGGGTTGGTCAACAATGCCGGCATGACCCGCGACAAGCTGCTCATCATGATGAAGGAAGACGACTGGGATGCCGTTCTCGACACCAATCTCAAAAGTGTCTTCAACCTGTCCAAAGCGGTGGTTGCGCTCCTGCTCAAACAAAAGCAGGGCGGTTCCATCCTGAACATCAGCTCCATCAGTGGCGTGATCGGTATGGCCGGCCAGACGAACTACTCCGCTGCCAAGGCCGGAATGATCGGTTTTACCAAGGCATTGGCCAAGGAAGTCGCCAGCCGGGGCATTACGGTCAATGCTCTTGCGCCGGGTCTTATTGAAACGGAGATGACGGAAGGGCTGTCGGCTGAGTATCGCGCCAAACTGCTTGAAACCATCCCCCTTGGACGGTTTGGGACGGCAACGGAAATTGCCCGCATCGCCGCCTTTCTGCTTTCGGAAGATGCCCGCTACATCACCGGACAGGTTCTTTGTGCCGACGGTGGTCTCGTCATGTGAAGCTGTCAGGACAGGAGAAAGTGCTGATGCCTGCGCCCGATCTCTCCAGTCTCGAAAAAATCCAGGCCGAGCTGCGCCGTTATGAACATCCGCTGCTGGAATTCGGGGCCGTAGAGCATCCCGGTGGCGTTCAGGTCAGCATCTCGCTCAAGGTGGCGGATATTCTGGAGCCCTACGCCTTTGTCATTCCACACCGTGATCTCCAGGACCCACGCTATGGATGGCGGTTTCAGAACCTGCTGTTCAACTACATCCACGACTACATGATTGAAACCTTCACCCACACGCCACACCACATCGGGACTTAGGTAAAGCACGGGGGTAAAGCACGGGCGCAAACGCAGGCCCCGTAGCGGCCCCGGTCGCTACAGGCATCACAGCGTTAGATTCAGCATAAACCAGAATGCACACCAACACTGGTCATGATGCCGGTTGCCAGGGACTGGACGATTGTCCGGTGTACATCCTTGCAGGCGGGCAGAGTCGGCGTATGGAGTGGCCAAAGGCTTTGCTGCCTTTCCCCGATGTCCCACTGCTGCTGGTTTTGGTTGATCGTCTGCGGGTGGCTTCCCGTTGTGTGTATGTCGTGTGTTCGCCGGTTGGTTTCTCGGCCGCCTCTGATGCTGTTCAGATAACGTTATCAGACTATTGTTTCAACGGGAACGTCCTGGTTGACCCCATCCCTAATGGCGGCCCGCTCGGCGGGGTGGCCTGCGCCGTCGAACATACCCGCCAGCTCGGACGCCCGCGCTGTCTCGTCATCCCGTGTGATATGCCGTTCCTGACAACGACCTTCCTGGCACGGCTCGCCAGCACCCACCGCACGGCCCCGGCGGTCATCCCCCTCACGGCCGACGGAAAACCAACCGGCGTCTGCGCCGCCTATAACGTTGCCATTCTGCCGGCCCTGTCCGCTTTCCTGCGCCAGGGCGGCCGGCGCGTCCGGGATTTCCTCCAGACCATCCCCGCCGCGCCACTCCCCTTCCCGGACTACGCCGACCTGCCCAATGCCGACCGGTTGCTCTATAACCTCAACACGCCCGCTGACTACCGCCAAGCCCTGCTCTGGCATCAGGAAGCCCGGCTGGAAAATTCGTTATCAGACGAAAGTTCCAGCCAGCCGCGCCAACAGTTTCCCAAAATCCGTCTCGACCATCAGTAAATCCCGGCAGTCTGGCGTCAGAAATCCCTCCTGCACGGCCCGGTCGAGAAAGCCCAGCAGCCCATCATAGTAACCGGCCACATTGAGCAGTCCCACCGGCTTGCTGTGATAACCAAGCTGCCGCCAGGTCCAGATTTCAAACAACTCATCCAGCGTGCCAATCCCGCCCGGCAAAGCCACAAACGCATCAGACAGCTCCATCATGCGCGCCTTCCGCTCGTGCATCGTCCGCGTGACGTACATTTCCGTCACCTCACGGTAGGCCACCTCACGCTCCAGCAGCCGCTCCGGGATGACCCCGATAACCCGTCCCCCGGCAGCCAGCGCCGCCTCCGCCACCACGCCCATCAGGCCCACGTGCCCGCCGCCATAGACGACCTCGATGCCCTGCTGTGCCAGCCGCTCCCCAACCGACCAGGCCACCTCCCGATAGGCGGTTGCCTGCCCGGTTTGCGACCCACAATAGACACAAACCCGCTTCAGTTGCCCCGGCCCGTTCAAGCCTCCCTTCCTCCCTCTCCGGCTTGCTGTTTTTCCTGCTTTTTTTCTTGCTTTACCTGCCGTGCCTGCCGTCCCTGTTGTCTGGCACCCTCTTTACGTTATCAGACGAAGGTATCAATCCTGCGATGCCCCCTCAGCAATCCACACCTGCCGTAAAAAGGCGTAACTCCCCGACAACTCCAGCGTAATCCCCTGCACCCGCTCGTGGGCAATCGCCACGTTGTTCGGATACCACAGAAAAATCTGCGGCACGTCGCTCACCACCTGCTTCTGCACCAGCCCGTACAACCGCCGCTGCGCAGCCTTGTCCGTGGTCGCCGCCGCCGCCCGCAGCCAGCCATCCACTTCCGCCGACCGATAGCGCGCCCGGTTTGCCCCCTCGCTGTAGCCCTTTGCCTTTGTCGGAATCCGGGACGACTCGTAGAAGTAACTCAGAAAATCCACACTCTGGTTGGCCCCGACGTTGATGAGATAAAACATCTGGAAATTGCCCGCGATGGTGTCCTGCAAAAACGTCTGAAACTCAAACGAGCGCAGGGACAACTCCACCCCCACCCGCTTGAGCTGTTCCTGCAACACCGCCGCCACCTGCCGCGACAACTCCGCCGACGAGGTCTTCAGCTCCAACCGCAACGGCTGTCCCGGGCCATACCCCGCTTCCGCCAGCAGCCGCCGGGCTTCTTCCGGGTCGTAGCGCGGTGGTGGCAGGTCTTCCGGGTAGGCCCACTGCTCCGGCGGCAACGGCCCGGCCGCCGGCCGCGCCATCCCCCGCAACACCGTGCGGATGATCGTCTCCCGGTCAATGGCCAGCGCCAGCGCCCGCCGTACCCGCACGTCCGCCAGCCGGGCGTCCTCGCAGTTCAGTCCCAGATAGGCGATGTTCGTCCCCTTCGCCTGCACCAGCTTCAGCCCCGGCGTCTTTCCCAACGCCTGGTTGGTGCTGTACGCCAGATCGGCATTCACCGCCAACTGCACCGTCCCCTTGCGCAACTCCAGTTCGCGGGTCATGGCATCGGGAATGAAGCGAATCTGAAGCCGCTTCAGCCGGGGCGCGCCCTTGAAGTACGCCGGATTGGCCTCCAGCCAGATGTCGTGGTTCTCCCGGTAGGCCACGACCCGGAACGGCCCCGTCCCGACCGGCCGCTGGGCCGCTTCCTCCGGCGACGTGCCCTTCGGCACAATCCCCACTGCCACCAGACTGCCCAGCATGGGCAGGTTCGGCGTCCGGCAGCGAAACACAACCGTCCGCTCATCCGGGGCCTCGATGGCCTCCACCAGCGCAAAGTCCCCCTTCTTGGGCGAGTTGAACGTCGGCGCGCACATGCTCTCGAAGGTGTATTTCACGTCCTCGGCCGTCAGCGGCCGGCCGTCGTGAAAAAACACCCCGGGCCGCAGCCGGAAGGTGAACACCCGCCCATCCGGTGAAATGGTGAAGTCCGCCAACTCCGGGACAATGTCAAGCTGCTCGTTCTTGTTGACCAGCGTATCGAAGATGATCTGGTGCAGGCGTGCCGAAACGGCATCATTCCCCACCCGTGGGTCCAGGGTCTTCGGCGGCTTCTCAACCGCCATCACCAGCGTATCGGCCGCCAGCACCACCGGACGCCGACACCCGCCGGGCCAGACCATCAACCCAATCGCCACCAGAACCCAGCCCAGTTTCCAGGACCAGCACCGGCGCGTTCGTTCATGCCAGGGCATAACGGTAATAGTTGGCGTAGTTGTAAAAATCCTCCCGCAGCCCCCGCCCAAGCTGCCCCATCACCCCGGCCAACTCCTTCTGCAGGGCAAAGGCAGAAAACTCCACGAAGTTCAGCACCCAGGCCGACGTATAGACCATCCCCAACTTGCGCGGTACGGCTTCCCAGATGTTCGGATGCAGCTTCTGCATCTGCAACATCAGCTTCACAAAATCCCCCCACGCCATCCGGTCCTGGAACAGTCCCGTCCGTACCGACGGCGGCAACTGATGCAGCGCCTCCATGACGATGTTGAGCAACTCGTTGACGGCCTTCGGGTCCTCCCCCTCATCGGCCACCATGTAGCGCGTAAACGCCGCCATAATCGCCACGCCCGGCTCGTAGGCGTTGATGAGCCGCAACGACGCCTCATCCAGATGCTGCCCCTTGAGCGCCAAGTCAATCAGATGCGTGATCCGCCGCAGGTTCCGCACCAGCGAACCAAAACCGCAAAACGTCAACGGCGAATTCAACGATGCCGCATCTCCCAGCAGCAACACCCGGTGCGCCGCCGTCCGCTTCTGCGGCCCCAGACCCACGTGGTGCAGCCCCGGAATGTACCCGAACACCGGCCGCCGAAATGCAAACCCCGCTCCGGGCCGCTTGTACTGGGGCAACGTCTCAAAGTACGTCTCAAACAACGCCAGCAACGACAGCCGCCCGATGTCTGCCACCGGCGCGTAGTGAAACAGGTAGGTCGTAAACTCCCCGTCCTGCCCGGCGAACCCTTCCCACAGCAACTGCCGCCCGTCCTGCGCATGCCCGGTCGTCACCAGGATTTCCCCGACCCGCGCATTGACTTCATCCGCCGCCGAACCGGTCGCAAAGCCCGTGGCAATCGTCCCGACCGTCGGACACAGATAGCTCACCGTCTCCCGTGGGTTGAGCTGCCGGGCAATCGGCGACAGCGTCCCCATCGTGTCAATGAACAACTGCCCCCGAAATGCCAGCCGGCCCGCTTCAGCCTGCCGGACGACGACGGTCACGCCCTCTGCCTCAACCTGCACCTGCTCCAGCGTCGCCTGGTCCAGACACCGGCTGCCCCCGGCCGCCAGCAACTTCTGCCGGCACTGCGCCAGCAGCCGGTCCGACGACACCGCCAGCGTCAATACGTCGTCAAACCACAGCGGCGCGGCCGCGATCGGGCAGTCCTCCGCATGGAACTTGACAAACCCGCCGTCATACTCGGCCGTAATGAAGGCTTCCATCTCGGACGGCGTAAACAACCCGGCCTCGCTCAGCCGCTGCAGCTCACCCCGTGAAATGTTCCAGTCCCGATGGGTTCTCCCCACCCAGTGCCGGTCAAACACGAGCACCCGCCAGCCATAGTGCGCCGCCAGCGTCGCGCCCACAATCAGGCCAAAACAGCCGCCGGCCACAATGACATCAAAGGTCTCACTGACCGCCGACTGCGGCCCGGAAGCTGCGCCAAAAACAACCATGGGCTGGGGCGTCGCCAGCAGACGATGCCGGTGCAGGTCGAGCTCGACCAATCGCTCAAACCAGACTTCCCCTTCCGGCATACCGCAAAACGCAGCATAGGTGCGGGGATAGGCTTCACGAATGGCAGCCGAGCCAAGCTGGGGTAACGCATTGAACGAACTCATGGGAAGGTCAGCCGCAAGCCAGGAAAGATGAAATGGTGAGGAACCGCACAGGCGGCGTCACTGTATCGCACCTGCCCCAAAAACGAAACACACACCCACGTTTCCCGCGCCCACACCGCCGCCATGATACGATTTGTCCTGATTCATCGCGTTCCATCACCGGATACCATCCCCTTGCCGCCTGCTGAGGAACCGCCATGCGCGTTTCATCCAGCCTGCTCATTGCCTGCCTGCTGGGATGCCTGGCATGGCCTCTGGTCAGCCCTGGCCAGGCTCCGCCCAAGCGCCCGACCACTGAACCACCGGCCACCCCACCGGCAGCCCCGGTCCCCCCTGAAGCCACGGCGCTGCTCCGCGGCCAGGTCATCGAGGGCAACCTCGCCAGTGGAGAAACCCGCCACTACCAGGTGTCCCTCGCCGCCGGCGAGTTTGCCGTCGTCATGGTCGGACAGGTTGGTGTGGAGTTACACGTCGCCGTCGCCGGCGATGACGGCCGCCGCCTTGAACAATTGGCCGGCTGGAACGGAATCTCCCGCGCCCGTCCCGTACTTCTGCTGGCCGACACGGCCACCACCTGCCGCATCACCATTACCAACCATGAACGCCAGGCCGGCGCGTTCTTCGTCCACCTCACCACCCACCGCCCGGCCGCGGACGTGGACCGGCAACGCTTCACCGCCTTTGAAACCCTCCAGTCCGCCCAGCGCACCCGTCAGAAAAACACCAAAGCCGCCCTGGAAAGCGCCGTCGAACAGCTCCACCAGGCCCTGACCGCCTACCAGGCGGCCAACGATGCCGACGGCGAAGCCGAAACCCTCGTCACCCTGGGCCTCGTCTATGACAATCTGGGCCAGACCCGGCGGGCCATCGAGTGCTACGAACGCACCCTCCCCCTCCGCCGCGCCAGTGGCGAGCCGGCCGGATTGATGCAGGTTTTCAACAATCTGGCCCGCGCCTATGACCAGTCCGGCGAAAAACGCCGCGCCGTGGACTACTACCGGCAAGCCGTCGCCCAGGCCGATGCCCTGCGGGATCACAAGAGCGGCAGCATCCTGCGCACCAACCTCGGCTATACCCTCGACATCCTGGGCGAAAAGCAGGAAGCCCTCGACCTGCTCGAACAGGCCGTTGCCATGGCCCGCCAGGCCTCCAATGCCGCCATCGAAGCCAATGCCATCAACAACCAGGGACTCGTCTATGAATCCCTCGGCCTGCTGCCGCGCGCCCAGGAACGCCTTGAACGGGCCATCAGCCTCTACCGGCAGCTCAACGACCGGCGCTCCCTCGCCGTGGCCCTCACCAACCTGGCGCGTGTCCACTCCAAAGCCGGCCGGCTTGAACCAGCCCGGCTCGCCCTTGAAGAAGCCCTCCCCCTGCGCCGGGAAACCGGCGACAGGCGCGGTGAAGCCAATACCCTCACCGGACTCGGCAACCTCAGCGTTGCGCAGGACAAGCCCGAACCCGGCCAACGCTACTTTGAACAGGCCCTTGTGCTGCGCCGCGAAACCGGCGACAAGCGCGGCGAAGGCGTGACCCTCGCCTCGCTCGCCGCCACCTTCACCCGGCTTGGACAGCCGGCCACGGCGCAAACCCACTACGAACAGGCCCTCGCCCTTTTCCAGGCGGTCGGCGACCGGACGGGCGAGGCCAACATCCTCTACCAACTGGCCCGCCTGCACCGCCAGG
Organism: Chloracidobacterium sp. N; assembly: GCF_018304765.1. Classification (NCBI taxonomy): domain Bacteria; kingdom Pseudomonadati; phylum Acidobacteriota; class Blastocatellia; order Chloracidobacteriales; family Chloracidobacteriaceae; genus Chloracidobacterium; species Candidatus Chloracidobacterium aggregatum. The sequence continues at coordinate 1,431,243 of NZ_CP072642.1, read as the reverse complement.
CCCAGGACTTCCCCGCGGCCTGCGCCCGCATTGAACCCGCCATCGCCATCGTGGAAAACCTGCGCACCAAAGTCGCCAGCCGGGAACTGCGCAGCGCCTACTTTGCCTCGGTCCGGGAGTACTACAACCTCTACATTGACATCCTCATGCAGCTCCACCGGCAGCAGCCGGATGCCGGACTCGATGCCCAGGCCCTGCACGTCTCGGAACGCGCCCGCGCCCGCAGCCTGCTCGACCTGCTGGCCGAAGCCAATGTCTCCATCCGCCAGGGCATTGACCCCGAACTCCAGAACCGCGAACGCCAGCTTCAATCCCGCCTGGCCGCCGCTGCCGACCGCCTGACCATCCTGCTCGTCCGCCAGGCGCCGGAGCCTGAACGCCAGGCCATGCGGGAGGAAATCGCCAGTCTTTCAGAGGAATTTGACCGTACCCGCCGGGAAATTCGCGCGCGCCACCCCCACTACGCCGCTCTGACCCAACCCACCCCGCCCACCGCTGCCGAACTCCAGCAACGGCTCCTCGACGCCAACACGGTGCTTCTGGTCTATCACCTGGGCGAGTTCCACAGCTACGCCTGGGTGCTGACCCCGGACCGCCTGACCAGTTTTGAACTCCTCCCCGGCAACACGATCAATGCGGCCGCCCGCCTGTTCTGGCAGGCATGTCAGCAGCCCACCCATGACCCCACCGCCGACGGCGAAGCCCTGGCGCAGCTCGTCCTCGCCCCACTTGCCCATCACCTCACCGGCCAGCGCCTGGTGATCATTGCAGACGAAGGTTTGCACTACGTCCCCTTTGCGGCCCTGCCCGACCCGCGCCACCCCGGACGCCTGCTCGTCGAACGCCACGACCTCATCCACATTCCGTCGGCGACGGCGCTGCTGGCCCAGTTCCAGCGCACGGCGGAGCGCCCTGCCCCGAAAGGCGAACTCGCCATCCTGGCCGACCCGGTGTTTGACGTGGACGACCCACGCCTCCCTGACCATGCTCCGGCCACCACGGCCCACATGAATGAAACCCGTGAAATTGGGCTGAAAGTTGCCCAGTCCAGACTCGAACAGGCGGCCCAGCACGTCGGACTGATAGCTGACGCCAAGGTGCCGGACGCAGCCGCCCTGACCATTCCCCGCCTGCCCGGCACCCGCCGCGAAGCCGACGCCATCCTCGCCCTGGTGCCCAAATCCAGACGCCGGTGCCTGACGGGCTTCGAGGCCAACCGCGAGAACTTTCTCACCGGCGACCTCGCCCGGTACCGCATTCTCCACATTGCCTCCCACGGCCTGGTGGACAACGAGCGCCCGGAGCTTTCTAGCCTCCTTGTGTCACGGTTTGACGCCACGGGACAGCCGCGCGAAGGTGTCGTCGGACTGCCGGACATCTTCAACCTGCAACTGTCCGCCGAACTCGTCGTCCTGAGCGCATGCAAAACCGGACTGGGCACGTTTGTCCGCGGCGAAGGGCTGGTCGGGCTGACCCGTGGCTTCATGTACGCCGGCGCGTCCCAGATTGTCGTCAGCCTGTGGAGCATCAGCGACCAGTCCACGGCGCGGCTGATGACCCACTTCTACCGCGCCCTGCTTCGGGACAAACGCCCCCCGGCCGCCGCCCTGCGCCAGGCGCAACTGGACATGCGGCGCGAATCCCGGTACCGCCATCCCTTTTTCTGGGCCCCTTTTCAGGTCCATGGCCAGTGGGCGCCCGCCAACTCACCCGCCAACTCAGACTGAACATCCCACGGCACGCCTGGAGGAAAACGCGCATGGACTCTCCCACCCCCGCCCCTCTGCTCTGGGTTCTCAACAACGACCTGCCGCCCTATGCCGTCGAAGTCACCCGCTTTCCCTTCACCATGGGACGGCACAGCAGCCATCACCTGCCGCTGCGGCATGCAGCCGTCTCCCGCCACCACGCGGAAATCGTCCGCTCAGAGACTGGCGACATCCAGCTCCGCGACCTCCACAGCAGCAGCGGCACGCTGGTCAACGGCGAGCCGGTGTCCGAAGCCACCCTGGCCGACGGGGACGAGATCACGCTGGGCAAAGTCGGCGGCATCCGCCTGCTCTACCTGAAGCAACCGGCGCTGACCCCCTTACTGCTGCTCTACCCGGAGCAGGGACAGGTGCAGCATCTCACGCTGGGCGAAGGCAGGTTCACCATCGGGCGCAATGCCGATTGCAGCCTCATGCTCAAAAGCGCGAGCGTTTCCCGCTACCATGCCGAAATCATCCAGCAGCCCGATGGCAGCTACCAGATACGCGACCTCAACAGCATTGGCGGCACGTTCGTCAACGGGCAATCCATCCGCGAAGTTACTCTCAACAGTGGCGACACCATCGTCGTCTCCCGCCCGGCGGCCACGCGGCTCAGATTCGTCAGTGCCTGTCAGCCCAAGACGGTTTTCGGCGCCGATGACACCCTGACCGAAGAAACCGCCCCGGATACGACGCTGGTGCTGGACGAGCGCCAGACACGCTTTCTCAACCCGGAACTCATGGCGACCGCCGCCAACCTCAATGCCAGGATGCTGCGGCGGCTGACCAGCCTCTGTGACATCACCCACCAGCTCATGGCCCAGTCCAGTGTACCGGCGCTGGCCGAAGCCTGGTTGACGGCGCTCTTTGCCGCTCTGCCGCTCGATTACGGCATCGTTCTGGTTGGCAACCGCCGGACCCAGCAACTCGAAGTCGCCGGAACACGCGGGCAGGGGCGTCCGAGCCGGAGTATCCTGGCCCGGGTACAGCGCGACCGGGTCGGCTGCCTGAGCAGCGATGTGCGGTCCGACGAACGCTTTGCCACCACCCAGAGCCTGGCCCTGGCGGGCACCCGCGCCATTCTCGCCGTCCCCATTGCTTCGGGAAAGCACTTCTGGGGGGTAGGCTACTTTTCCAACGAACACCATCCGGGCGCTTTTGAAAGTGAAGACCTGGAATTCGTCATGGCCACGGCCCGTACGGCCGGGTTGATGCTGGACAACCTCCATCTCATCCGCGAACTCCGCGCCACCCAGGACCTGCTCGTACAGGCCGACCGGCTGGCGACGATGGGCAAGATGTGCGCCTCGATTTCCCACGAACTGCGCAACCGGCTTGCCCTCATCAGCGGCGTCGAACTCATCAGCCTGAAGTACCCCCATGACCCGGATGTGCTGCGGCTGACCGACCTTGCCCTGCACGGACAGCGCCGGGCCCTGGAGCTGGTTGAGGAAATCCGGCTCTTCGCCCGCAATGCCCCGGCCCAGTATGCCTTCGAGCACCGCGCCCTCCGCCCCATGCTCGAACGGCTCCTGTCGCTCATCTGCGTGGATACCGAACTCAAACAGCGCACCGTCACGTTCCAGGTGCAGGCCGACCCACACGCCGTCGTCAACGAGGCCAAGATCGAGCAGGTCCTCATCAACCTCATCCGTAACGCCGTGGATGCCACGCCGCCCGGCAGCGGCGCCATAGACATCACCCTTGGGCTGGAACAGGGCATGGCGACCATTCACGTCACTGACAACGGGCATGGCATCCCGCCTGACCTCCTGCCGCGTATCTGGGAGCCGTTCTTCACCACCAAAGGCGAACACGGCACGGGTCTGGGGCTGGAAATCTGCCGCCGGATTGTCGAGGCCCACCACGGCAGCCTGCGCTGCACCAGCCAGGTTGGCGTCGGCACCTGCTTCACCATTCTGCTGCCGGCCGTTTCCCCCCAACCGCAGCCCGGTACGCCCCAGTCCACCGGGCGACTGGTCGGCGAACCGCGCCCGGCGCAACCGGCCGGCGTCTGACGCCATTCCCCAAAGGAGGTTTTTCCAGGGAGGTGTATGACTGTGTTCGCCCTGATACTCTTCCTCACCTCATGGCTGACGCCAGTCCACCTGTCGGCGGTACTTCCCCAGCAACCGGTTCAGCCGCCGGCCCAGCAACCGGCACCGACGGCGCTGCTCCCCGGTACAACCCTTGAGCAGAACGTCACCGGCGCGGAACCCCACACCTACACCGTCCCTCTTGACCAATATGACTTTCTGCACCTGGTCGTCGGGCAGCATGGGGTTGATGTCACGCTCAGACTCCTCGGACCCGACGGCAGTCTGGTCATGGAACAGGACAGCCCGAACGGCCCCCTGGGGCCGGAAGAACTGCTGTTTCTGGCTCCTGCCAGCAGGGTTTACCGGCTGGTCATTGTCCCCTTCGCCCAGGCTCCCTTCGCCCATGGCAAAACCGGGGGGCGGTACGTTCTGCAGGTTCTGACGCGGCGCCCGGCAGACGGGCACGAACGAAAAGAAGCCCCCAACCTGTGGCGCGCCCAGGAAGCCACCACCCTGGCAACCCGGGCCGGACAGTTGTGCGCAACAGGTGCCTATGCCGAGGCCCTCCCACTGGCGCGGGAGGCGCTTGCCATCCGGGAAGCCGTCTATGGGCCGGAACATCGTTCTGTCGCCGACGCCCTCGAAACCACGGGGCTCATCTGCTATCACCTGACTGACTACGCCCAGGCCACCGCCCTGTACCGCCGGGCTACCGCCATCCGCGACAAAGCCCTCGCCCCGGAACATCCTGACCTCCGGCGGAGTCTCAACAGCCTGGGAAAATCCCTGCAAAAACAGGGCCATTTCACCGAAGCCGAAGCCTGTTACCAGCGCGCCCTGCTCCATGGCGGGCGGCTTCCCGCCGATACCCAAACCATCCGCACCCTGACCTACCTGGCTGACCTCCACCAGGAGCGGGGGCAATACCCGGCGGCCGAACGTTTTTACCAGCGCGCCATTGCCATGGGTACGGCCATACCGGAAACAAGTTCACTCACCCTGGCCCGTGTCTTCAACAGCCTGGCCCTGCTTCAACTGGAGCAGGGCAACCTCTCCTCAGCCGAAGTCAATTTCCAGCATGCGCTGGACATCTACGAAAAGGGCTTTGAAGTCGTCCCACCCTATGTCGCTCTCCTGCTCAACAACCTGGCGGAAACGCTCCGCAGGCGCGGCGACGATAACCGCGCCGAGCCGCTCTACCAACGCGCCATCGCCACCTTTGAAGCCAAGGTCGGCGGAAACTCACCCCACGTCGCCGATTTCCTCAGCAACCTTGCAGTTATCATCCTGAGACGCAAGGACTACGCCACGGCCGAAGCGACCTTCCGCCGCGCTCTGGCCATTTATGAATCCACCCTTGGCAACCAGCACCCGCTCTACGCCACCTGTCTCACCAACCTTGCCGAAACGTTCCGCCTTCAGGGACGTTTCAGCGAAGCCGAAACGCTTTACCGCCAGGCCGGCGCCATTGTTGAAAAGTCTCTCGGCAGCGCCCACCCCGCCTTTGCCAAAACCCTGATGAACCTGGGCTGGGTGCGAGGCCAGCAGAAAGACTATGCCGCTGCTGACCAGCTCTTCCATCAGGCGCTGCACATCCAGACCGAAGCCTACGGCCCCAACCACCCCGATGTCATCCAGACCCTGAACAACCTCACCCTCCTCGCCCAGCAACAGAACCTGCCCCGCCAGGCCCTCGCCTTCCAGACCCAGGCCAATGCCGCCCGCGAACACCTCCTGACCATCAACCTCGTCACCGGCTCCGAACGCCAGAAGTTCCTCTACCTCAAGCTGGCCGACGAAGAAACCCACCGCACCCTCACCCTTCACCTCCACAACCTCCCCCGGGACAGAGACGCCGCCCGCGCCGCCCTGACTGTCATTCTCCAGCGCAAGGGCCGCGCCTTGGACGCCATGACCGATGTCCTCGCCCTCCTCCGCCAACAGGGCACCCCCGAAGACCTCCGCCGCCTCGACGAACTGACCACCCTCAAAGGCCAAATCGCCGTCCTGACCCAGCGTGGACCCGACCGCACCCTATCCGCAGCCGCCCACCGCGCCGAACTCAAAGCCCTCCAGGAACAGGCCGACAATCTGGAAGCCGACCTCAGCCGCCGCAGCCTCCAGTACCGCGCCCGCTTTGCCCCCGTCACCCTGGAAGCCGTCCGGAACGCCATCCCGCCCGATGCCGCCCTGCTTGAGTATGCCGTCTATTCCCCCGTTGACCCCACCACCGGGCTGCCCCAGCCGACACGCTACGCCGTCTATGCCCTCAAAGCCGACGGCACCCTCCGCTGGGCCGACCTCGGCGAAGCCGTCCCCATTGACACGACCATCCGGGAATTTCGCCAGGCGCTGTCCACCCCGACCCGGCAGACCACCACCGTCCGGCGTGCCGGCGCGCGCCTTGCCGCACAGGTCATCGCCCCCATCGCCCCGGCGCTGACCGGTGTCCGGCATCTGCTGCTCTCCCCTGACGGTCAGCTCAACCTCATCCCCTTTGAAGCCCTCCCGGACCGGCACGGGCAGTATCTGCTGGAGCAGTTTGCCCTCACCTACCTCACCAGCGGCCGCGACCTGCTTGCCTTTCAGGAAAACCGCGAAGCCAGCCCGCACCCGCCGGTCGTCTTTGCTGCGCCGGAGTATGGGAATGGCAAGCAACTCTCCCTCGCCGGAAACACGCTCCCGGCCCTGTCTCCTCTCACTGGCACGGCGGCTGAAGCTGCAACCATCCAGCGCCTCTTCCCCGATGCCCTCGTCCAAACCCGGGCTGCCGCCACGGGCGACCGCCTGCTGACCGTGAATCGTCCCCGGTTTCTGCACCTCGCCACCCACGGCACATTTCTGGAAGCGGTCCCCCAGACGGCCCGGACCACACCGGAGGACCTGACAACCCGCGCCATCGGACTTCCCCAGCCGCTCAATCCCGACCAGGTGCGCCGCGACAGCCCGCTCCTGCGTGCGTACCTGTTCTTTGCCGGCGCCAACCAGGCCGCCCCAAAAAGCGCCCTGACCGCCCTCGAAGCCGCCCAGCTCAACCTCTGGGGCACGCGCCTCGTCGTCCTGTCCGCCTGCCAGACCGGCGTCGGCGAGGTCCGCAATGGCGAAGGCGTCTATGGACTGCGCCGGGCCTTTGTCCTCACCGGCGCCCAGACCCAGGTGATGTCCCTGTGGTCGGTTTCCGACCGGGCCACCCAGATGCTGATGGAAAACTTCTATGCCCGCCTCAAACGCGGTGAACCCCGGGGTGAAGCCCTGCGTCAGGCGCAAATTGCGCTGCGGCGGCAGACACGCTACGCGCACCCGTTTTACTGGGCGAGCTTCATCCTGACCGGCGACTGGCGCGCCATGTGAGTGCCATCCAGGCTTGTCCGCTGACAACGACGGCTGGCAAAGCTGCTTTTCGTGGAAGCGCCAACTATGGTGCAACCGGGCGCACCGCCCCAGGCGGAAGCGCCTGTACCCCGCTCGACAAAAAACGCTGCCTCCGGGACAACGCCGCCGGCAGCGTGTCGTTTTCCCGTACCTGTGCCGGCATCGGCACGCCATCCTCCCCCCCGGCTTCGTCCGCCCGGAGGTAGCCCAGCCGGAACTCCATCTGCGACCCGGTGAGTGGTGCCATTTCTGATTCCGAAAAGCAGAAATCAAACGGTGTGTGCGCCTTGAGCGGCAGCTCGAAATAAACGCTTTCGGTCTGCCGTTCACCCGGCTTGAGTACCGAAACGCGCGGCAACACCGGCACGTAGGTCGGCGGACAGTCCGGCGGCGGCAAAAAGGCTTTCTGGCTCAGCTCCACCACCCCGGCGGGGCGTTGTTCGACGTAACCCAGCGTTGAACGCGCATTTGCGTGTCCCCGGTTGCACACATAGCAGGGAACCGCGGCCTGATTTTCCAACGTGTAGGTCACAACCAGATGATCACACGGATAGGTGATGCCGTCGTGAACCCCTGCCTTCAACACGTGGCCCCGCAGATCACAACGCAGCCCATCCTGCTCGACATGCACGACAAACAACGATTCCATGGCAGTGGTTTCCCGGACAGCCCTCTTTTCGTTATGGCGTGGAGTTTGGGAAGGCAGCGGCGTTTTCTCCCAACAACCCAGCCACAACACCACCACCAGCCCCCCGATCAGTCGTCCCCACATAAGGTCGCCATCAACATCAGTCCCAAAAAAGCGAAAGACTCCCGGACCGAAACCTTCGGCGGGAGTCTTCCAGAGTAGCGGTTGTATCCCCGGAGCGTAAAGCGGCTCAGAAACCGGAGAGCCGGGCCAGCATGTAGCTCCGCCGCAACTGGAGGTTCATTTCCTCCCGGATGCCGTTCTCTGTCAGCGCGTAGGGATGGTTGGCATTGTCAAGCTGTTCGGGCGTCCGGGGATCGTTGTCATGGTCGAGCGGCACACCGACGGCCACCCGCTCCAAGTTCGGCACGCGCCCACGGTCGGCCGTATCCACGCCCTGGTACGTGCCGGGGCGCAGCGTCCCGTGCGTGTAGTCATAGGCATGCGCCATTTCGTGATACAGCACCACGGACGGCGGCGTATAGGCAGCCGTGCCATCGGCAAACTCAAAAGTCGGCGCAAAGGTCGGGTTGTAACCAATGGTGGCATTGGTCGGCGTGCCACGGCGTCCGGTGGCCGGATCGAGAAAGGGATTGGAGCCGCGTGAGCGCGAAGCAAAGCCGTTGTCCTCGGTGATTTCCTCAATCGTCACCGTGACGCGATCCCGCTGCCGCGCCGCATCAAAGCTGGCCAGCATCTGCCGTCCCGCCGGCGATGAGCGAAGCATTTCCAGATCGTCCATCACGCGCTGCCGGAACTCATCCGAACCACGCACGATCACCCCCAAACCGCCCGGATTGCCCGTCAGCTCCACCGTCACCACCTGGTTGCGGCTGCCGCGCGGTGCCGTCCGTACCGTGTCCTCCGCCTGCACATACAGCTTGTTGCTGCCACTGCCGCCGCTGATGTCATCTTTCCCCTGCCCGGCATAGATGGCATCGTCCCCAGCGCCGCCAAACAGCCGATCATCGCCCAGCCCGCCGGAAATGACATCATTGCCTTCACCGCCGTATATGGTGTCGTTGCCTTCGCCGCCTTCCAGGTAGTCATTGCCGGCATTGCCATAAATGAGGTCATTGCCCCGGCCGCCATAGATCGTGTCGTTGCCGTCACCGCCCTGGAGCGTGTCGTTGCCATCGCCGCCATAGATATAGTCGTTGCCGGCACCCCCATTGATGCGGTCATTGCCCGCACCACCATCAATCCGGTCGTGGCCGCTGCCGCCGGTGATGACATCATCGCCATCGCCGCCGAAGAGCCGCAGGTTGACCGTCACGCCCGGGTCAACCTGAATCACATCGTTCCCCGCCCCGGCCCGAATCACGAGGTTGTTGCGATCATTTCCGGTGAACGTCCGCGACTCGCCGTTGACCGACACAGTCACATCGCCCGTGCGTGCATCCTGCGTCACCCGAATCTGGTCGTCGCCGGCTCCGGTATCAATGACCACCTGGCCGTTGACGCGGGTCACGGTCGCTTCCCGTGAAAAGCCACTCGTGGCCACTGCCGTTGACGGCTGACCCGTGACCTGTTGCCCCGTGGCCTGCGCCAGATGCGCCTTGAGGTTCTGCCCAAGGGCTTGCAGATCGTTGAGTTTGCCAAAGCTGACCGGTGTGGATGCCGACGGCTGGGCGACCGCCGAACGCAAATCCAGCTTGTGGGGAATGGACGTGGTGGATGCCGGGTTGACCGATGGCGTTGATTTGGCTGCGACTCGCATGGCTTTCAGATGGTGCCTCCGAAACAAAGGTGGATGTCAAAAGCTCGTCTCACCTTCAGTCATCGGTAACCTCCCTGAAACGTTGCCATCCGGCGTCAAAATTTTTTCCAATTTTCTCCAGGCCACTCCCTTCAGCCCGCTGAAGCCAGCGGACAGCCGGCGCCATCCCCCGTCATTTCGTTATCAGAACCATGTCGCAAACCTGCCCCACTCCGTTCTCCCCCATCCACAGGCTATCGCCCCCAAGCCCCCCATCAACAACAGCCACCACAGCCCAAAAAAGCCGGGAGGGCAATCGACCCACAGTGGCCGATTGCCCTCCCGATGCCAATCCACCCAGAAACTGCCCGGCTGAAGCCTCGCCAGCCGGACGGCGGCTGTCACCAGTCAAAACCAGAGGCCCACAACCAAAGGCGCGCCCCCATTATGGCCCGGGGTTGCCTTCTTCCGCCTCCGTCACCACCCGGTTCGCCAACAGGCGCACATCCACCCGGCGGTTGCGCTGAAGTTCCTCCGGCGTCCGGGCGTTGTCGTTGATCTTGCCCGCCCCGATGTACTCAATCCGCCACGGCTCAATCTTGTGCACGTTGTACAGGTACAGCTTGACGGACTTGGCCCGGTTTTCGGTCAGAGTCAGATTCTTCGCTTCGCTGCCACGCCGGTCGGCAAAACCGGAAAGCTCAATCCGAATGCCCCGGCGCGACTTGGCCGCTTCCGCCAGCGCATCCAGCTCCGCCTTGGCTTCCGGGCTGAGGTCATACCGGTTGGTCTGGAAGTACACCGACACCGTTCGCACTTCAATGAAGTCGTCAACGGCACGTGCCGTCTCGGTCAACCGCGTGTTCGTACGCTCGACACCCAGTTGGGCCTCCTCGGCCTTGCGCTCGGCCGCCTGCGCACGGGTGTTGGCTTCCTCGGCCCGGGCGCTGACCGTATCAATCCGCGCCGACAGGCGGGTGTCCAGGTCCCGAATCGCCGAAGTGTTGCGCGCCACAGACTGCTCCAACTCCTCCGTACGCCCTTCAAGCGGGGCAACCCGCTCGTCAATCGTCGTGCGAACATACTTTTTGGTGGCACAAGCTGGGCCAAAAACCACGGCCGCGGCAGCTAGCATGCATAGCCATCCCCATCTCCTTGTCATGCGTCACTCCTTCGAGAAAGTCGTGGACGATACCCACATTGGACACCGACCTCACCAGATTTATCTGAAGCCTTCAAACCTCAGCAAAAATTCAGCCAGAGACTACCATGCCCGGCTGGGAAAACTAAACCCTCTTCTGACCTGCCGCGTCTGGCAACCACTGACCGCATGCCAAGCAACGCAAACTCGCACAGCTTCCCAAGAACTCATCCTGTCCCAAGCAGTCCTCGTTGCAAAGCATCCGCCAACTCCAACGTCGTGGACGGCCGTTCCTGCGGCTGCTTGGCCAGCGCCCGCAGAATCGCCTGCGAAACGCCCATGGGAAGCTCCCGCCGCAGCTCAATCGGCGGCTGGGGTGGCGCTTTGACATGCTTGTTGGCCAGTTGCATGACCGTATCCGCATGGAACGGCACCCGCCCGGTGAGCATTTCATAGCAGATGATACCCAGCGCATAGACATCCGTCCGGGCATCGAGTGGGCGGTCCATCCACTGCTCCGGCGCCATGTAGTACGGCGTCCCAGCCACCCGCCCCTGCTCCGTCAGAGTCTTGATGAGCTTGCCGGTCATCCGCAGCCGCGCCAGCCCAAAATCAATGACCTTGGCCATCTCCTGCTGGCGATCATACTGCTCGACCATGATGTTTTCCGGTTTCAGGTCGCGGTGGATCACATTCCGCTCATGGGCCACGTGCAGCGCCGCGCAAATCTGCACCATCAGGCGTACGGTCCGGCGAATGTCCAGCACATGCTCCTGGCGGAGAATGTCGCGCAGGGTCTTGCCCGACAGCAACTCCATGACCAGAAAGATGGACGCCGGGCGATCCCCCTGGCGTGGCTGCTCGAAGTAGTCATAAATGGCAATGACGTTGGGATGCCGGATGCGCCCCAGCGCCAGCGCCTCGCGGCGAAAGCGTTCAGAAGCCGCATAGTCCTCGGCAAACTCCGGCTTGAGCACCTTGACGGCCACCGCATCACCAATGTTGATGCGCTCGGCACGGTAAATGGCCCCGGTCGCCCCCTGACCAATCCTGGATTGGATGTGGTACTTCCCTTCCAGCACCTGACCAATCAGCGGGTCCTGCCCGGCCGACGGCAACTCGACCCGTGGTTCCTCATGGGTAATCCGTCGGGCAATCGTGGTGGATGAGGTTGTGCGCGCCTGCGGGAGTTCCGTGCCATCCAGGGGACAGAAACGCATCGTGTCTGTCCACACTCGCCCACATCGAGGACAGGTTTTCATGGTTTGCCAACAAACAGAAAAACCCTATGACAAACCCCACGTCGTCACTTCAGCCGGGCGGCCAGGCCAGCGGACGCCCTCCCAGAAGATGTACGTGAAGCTGAAACACCGATTGCCCGGCATCGGGACCCGTGTTGATGACCGTCCGGTAGCCAGTCTCGGCAATACCGACCTTGTTGGCGATTTTGGCCGCAACCCGCAACAGATGCCCCAGAACGGCTTCATCGCTCTGGGAAGCCTCATTGAGGGACTCCATCGGCGTCCGTGGAATGATGAGAATGTGAGTTGGCGCTTGCGGATGAATATCCCGGAAAGCCACACATTGTTCATCGTCATAAACGATGTCTGCCGGAGCTTCACCACGGGCAATCCTGAGAAAAATGTTGTCTGCTTCAGCCATGTCACCTCTTTCCCAACGTCATTTCCTGACGTTCCTGTATCCGCACCAAACAGCCTGCCTTTGGCACGCATCGTAACACAGGCCAGTCACCCAAAAACAAAAATCTCCCCCCGGACTTGCCCCCATCAGGACAGGGCGCGGAGGCGGTCTCCAACGGCCTGTGCCACCAGGGAAACTGAAATGTCCATGCAGATATGCTGCTGACAGGTACGGCGATAACAGTCCGTACGACATGCCGCATCGAGACCAACCACCTTGTCGGCCGCCGCAAACGGGCCGTTCCGTTCAGCGGACGTTGGCCCATACAGACCGACAATCGGCGTCCCAACGGCGGCCGCCAGATGCAGCGGCCCCGTGTCCCCCCCAACGAACACCGTCGCCCGCCGCGCCAGCGCCAGATACTCCCGCAGGTTCGTCGGAAAGGACGCCACCGGCGCCGCCCGCACCACGGCCTGAACCTGCGCAACCAGCGACGTTTCACCCGGCCCATAAGTCACGACACTGGCCAGTCCATGCTGCCTCCAAAGCAACTCCGCCAGATACCCAAAGTTGGCCGCCGGCCACCGCTTCGTCACCCACCCGCCACCCGGATTGAGCAGCGCAAAGCGTCCGGTGATGCCCTGCCGGGACAACTGTCCGGCCACATAGGCAGCTTCGTCCTCCAGCGGCGGCAGCCAGAACTCGTAGGTTTCCGGCGGCGCAACGCCCAACGCCTCAACCAGACGCAGATTCGCCCGAATCACATGCTCAGAAGGTGAAACGGCGACCTGTTCCGTGTAAGCCAGCCGGCCCGGCGGTTCACGCAGGGCGTCCGTTGCAAAGCCAATCCGCCGCCGGGCCCGGGAATACCACGCCACGGCAGCCGATTTCATCAGCCCCTGGAAATCCAGCGCCACATCCACCGGATACCGGCGAAGCCGGGCCAGACAAGCCGCCGCCTGACGGAGCACTTCCCGCCGGTGCCACTGCCGCCGCCAGCCGCGGGTGTCCAGAACGATGACCTCATCCAGACCGGGCGCGCCCAGCAGCAACGGCGCGGCCACGCGCTCGACAACCCACGTCAGCCGGGCCGTGGGAAACGCCCGGCGCAGGGCCACCACCGCCGGCATGGCATGCACGACATCCCCAATGCTGCTCAGTTTGACGATCAAAAAGTGCACACCAGCCAGATGCTTATTGCGTTATCAGATGGATGTCAGAAAATCCCACGCCGCACGCACCTTCCCCCACAACGGCACCCCCAGCACCACCAGCCCCACCAGCACCGAAAACACCGCCGCCAGCAGCGTCGCCCCGGCCGCCGCGTCCTTCGCCACCTTCGCCAACGGATGAAACTCCGGGCAAGCCAAGTCCACCACGGCTTCAATCGCGCTGTTGACCACCTCCAGCGACAACACCAGCGCCGACATCACCAACACCGGCACCAGCCCGGCCTCCAACCACCAGGCCAACGCCAACGCCAGCCCGCCAATCGTGCACTCAATGCGAAAATTGGGCTGCGACTGCCACGTACGCACCAGTCCCGCCCAGGCATAACCAAAGGACGCCCACAACCGGGGGACCTCCAGCCGGGCGCGTGCCGGTGGCGCATCACCGGAGGGTGGTGGTTTCATCCGTCTGCGGAGCAGGATGTGAACCGTAGGCTGCGGCTTCCGCCGGCGGCAACGGCAACGGCGTGCGCGGAACGGTCAGCCCATACTTGGCAATACACCAGAGCGCCTGAATCCCATCCTTCCAGCCAATCTTCTTGCCCTCTTCATAGGTGCGCCCATAGTAGCTGATCCCAACCTCATACACCCGCAGCCGCCGCCGCGCGACCTTGATGGTAATCTCCGGCTCAAACCCAAACCGATCCTGCTCCAGCACAATGGACTGAATGACCTCCCGCCGAAAGGCCTTGTAGCAGGTTTCCATGTCCGTCAGGTTCAGGTCGGAAACCATGTTGGAGAGCAACGTCAGCAGGCGATTGCCAACCGAATGCCAGAAATACAGCACCCGGTGCGGACGCCCACCCATAAACCGCGAGCCAAACACGACATCCGCCTTCCCCTCCAGCAGCGGCGCCAGCATCTGCGGGTAGTCTTCCGGGTCATATTCCAGGTCAGCATCCTGGACAATCACGTAATCCCCGGTCGCCTGCCGGAAGCCTTCGCGGAGCGCCGCGCCCTTGCCACGGTTGACCGGCTGAAACAGCACCCGGAGATTGGGCTGTGTTGCGGCCAACTCCCGCAGAATGTCAGTCGTGCCATCGGTCGAACAGTCATCCACACAGATGATTTCTTTTTCGAGCGGCAACCGGACGGCCTGCACCCGGGCGATCAGCTCACGCAGGGTACGGCGCTCGTTATAGACCGGAATGACAACGGACAACCTGCCGGGCATGAGTCATCCTGAAACGTTGGGAAGGATTGGATTCACCAGGCTCAGCCGGTGAAAAGCCACAATGACCAGAGCGTGCGTAATCTGCCCAGTCGTGATGAGCGTCGGGATGGTCTCCAGCGGCACGAGCCGCACCGCCAGCGACTCATTGCCGTCAAAGCGTGTCGGCTTGAGCTTGCGCGCCCCGCGCGCCACAAAGCTGTGGCAACGGTTGTTTTGAATGGCCGGGTTGGGGTGGCAGTAGCCCAGCGGCTCGATGGTCGCCGCCACATAGCCGGTTTCCTCTTCGAGTTCACGGGCGGCCGCCACCGCCGGCGTCGCGTCTGTGGCATCCACCATCCCACCCGGAATTTCGAGCGTCACGTGGTGGATTCCGTGGCGATACTGCTCCACCAGCACCACCTCGCCGTCCGGCGTCACGGGAATCACATTGACCCAGTCCGGGGCGTGAATGACGTAGAAATCCCGCGCCGCAGCCTCGTTGGCAGCCTCCGCTTCCGGCGGACAGGCCCGCTCCCGGTGGAGCGTAAACACCTTGGCATCCGCCAGCGGCTCGGGAGGCAACTTGTGCCACGGACGAATGCTCATCGTTCGGATTGGTTCGCCGTGGCCGCCAGCGCCCGTGAACCGTCCTGCCGCGCATGAAACGCCAGCGACACTTCGACAATCATCGTCACCTCATGGCCTTCAGCCCGCAGGTTATGCAGCTCTGACCGGACCCGCGGCGACTCCCACACCACTTCGCGCAGAATATGGCTCAGACGATTGGTTGCCTCTTGCAGATACGGATTGTCACGTTTCATCACCCCACCTCCGGCGCACCACAGGATTCCCCAGACTCGAAAAAGAGGCAACCCGCCAGTCCCGCTGGCCGGTCATCACTGACCCTGCCCCAAGTTTTCAACCTGCCGGGAAAAAGCACACCCATCGTATGCAAAGAAGCACAGGCAAGTCAATTTTGGCCAGGCTCCACAGCGGGATTTCACGGTACGCTCTGACACGCCACACCGTCACGACCGGAGCCGTCACTACTGGGTCGGAGCATAGTAGCCGCTCCGCGCGCGTACCGTGACACCCGGTCGCTTGACGCGCACCTCGATGCGGCGAAACCGGCCATCCCGCGCGTCATTTGAGGAGTAATAGCTCAGCACATACTGCGCCCGCAGCTCGGCTTCAAGCTGGGCAAAACCCGTCGTCAACTCGGAGAGACTCGTCACCATAAAGACCCGTCCGCCTGTCTGCCGGCACAGAAGGTCGAAGTCATTGTCCGGCGGCGGAAGAAAGTCGTCATATTCCGTCCGAATGATGGGACAGATGCCGAAGATGATGGCGTCCGTCCGGTTGACTTCCTCCAGCGCCCGCTCGCGCGTCACCCGGCTGACCGTGTTCTGTCCGTCAGAGACCACGATGATCACCCGCCGTCCGGGTTCACGCTCCAGGCGGCGCGCTGCAATGAAAATCGCATCGTACAGCGCCGTTGCCCCCCGCGCCTCCAGCCCGCGCACGGCCGTTTCCAGCGCACTCAGGCTGGAGGTCAGGTCCTGACGCAGATAGACATCGTGATTGAAAGCATAAAACGCCGCCCGGTCCTGGGGGCGCAGCACGCGCCGGAAAAAATCCAGCGCCGCCTCCTGCTCAAACTTCAACCGGTTGCGGACGCTGGCGCTGATGTCGAGCAACAGCGCCAGCCGCAGCGGCTGATCCGCCTGCCGCCCCACCCGGCTGATGACCTGCAACTGGCCATCTTCATAAATCTCGAAGTCGGTATCGCTCAGATTCTGCACCGGCAGACCGGTCGTGCTGTTGACCGAAGTCAGCACCGTCACATAGTCCGCCCGCACGACAACATCGGCCGCCGTATCGCCGTTACGCCCCGGCAGGGTATCGGCCGGCACGGGCACCACCTGGGCCCCCACGGACAGGCTGCCGACGCCCAGCAGCCAAACCGCTATCCGCCACCATACTTGCCATGTTTTCTTCATGCTGCCTCACCGGCCAGGGAGGATGACTTCCCCGCCTCCATCGCCATAAGCCACTCACCAAAAGCTGCCAGCGCCAACGCAATCTGCCGCGCCCGCCGCTCCGGCCGCCGCCGATAGGCCCTGGCTTCGGGCTCCGCCAGCGGCGGCAGCAGGGCAAAGGTGATGTTGACCGGTTGGTAATCGTTGTTTTCGCAGTGGGCCACGTAGTTGAGCAGACTCCCAATGGCCGACGCCCGCGGAACAGGCAGCAGCGGCTTGCCCTGCACCAGCGCCGCCGCCCACCGACCCGCCACCAGCCCCGTCGCCAGCGATTCCACGTACCCTTCGACGCCCGAAATCTGCCCGGCAAAAAACAGCCGTGGCTCGTGTTTGACCTGAAGCGTGGGCGTCAGCAGTTTCGGGCCGTTCACGTAAGTGTTGCGGTGAACCTGGCCAAACTTCAGAAATTCCGCCTGTTCCAGCCCCGGAATCATCCGCAGCAGGGCCTTTTGCGCGCCCCATTTCACCGAGTTCTGAAAGCCCACCAGACTGTAACTGTCGGCCATGAGGTTTTCCTGGCGCAGTTGCACCGCAGCATACGGCTCCCTGCCGGTACGCGGATCGCACAACCCCACCGGCTTCATCGGCCCGAACCGCAGGGTGTCCCGCCCCCGACGTACGGCCACGTCAATCGGCAGGCAGGCCTCAAAATACTGCGCCTTGTCGGTCTCAAAGGCCTTGGGCGCCACGCACTCGGCCGCCAGCAGGGCATCCACGAAAGCCTCGTACTGCTCCTTGTTCAGCGGACAGTTCAGGTAGTCATCCCCGCCCTTCCCATAGCGGGCCGCGCGAAACACCACCTCGTAGTTGATGGTTTCAGCATCCACCACCGGTGCAATGGCGTCGTAGAAGTACAACTGCTCCGCCCCGGCCAGGTTTTGAATCTCAGCCGCCAGGGCGTCCGAGGTCAGCGGCCCGGTGGCAATGATGGTCACGCCGTCCAGCGGAATCCGCGTGACTTCCTCCCGGATGACCGTAATCCGGGGATGTGCAGCAATCCGCGCCGTGACCTCGGCCGCAAACCGTTCCCGGTCAATGGCCAGCGCCGCCCCGGCCGGTACGCGCGTCGCCTCGGCCACGGCGATAAGCAGGGAGCGCGCCCGCCGCAGTTCTTCCTTGAGCAGGTGCGGCGCGGTGTTGACTTCATCCGACTTGAACGAGTTGCTACAGACAATCTCCGCCAGACGGTCCGTTGTGTGCGCCGGCGTTGGCCTGACCGGCCGCATTTCATAAAGCCGCACCGGCACGCCCTGTTCCGCGCACTGCCAGGCAGCTTCACATCCGGCCAACCCACCACCAATCACCGTCACCACGTTGTCATGCATGGTTCCCCCCGTTCAGCGCCGGTATTTCCCAAACCACGCCTGCAGGTAGAGCTGCTGGGCCAGTTGATGTGACGGCCGCCGAAAGCCGTGGAACTCTTCGGGAACCCGTACCAGCAGCGTCGGTTTCCCCAGCATTTTCAGCGCCCGGTAGTATTCCTCGGTCTGCCCGATGGGCGTCCGCAAGTCGGCTTCGCCGGTCAGCAGCATCGTGGGCGTCGTCACTCTGGCGACGTAGCTCAGCGGCGACCGGACAGCAAACGCCTGCGGGTCCTCCCACGGGTACTTCTCAAACTGGTCGTACCACGTCACCGGGCCATCGGTCGTTCCCACAAAGGAATGCCAGTTGACCACCGGACGCATGGAAGCAGCGGCCGCAAACCGGTCGGTGTGCCCGACAATCCACGCCGTCAGCACCCCGCCCCCGGAGCCGCCGCAGACAAACATGTTGCGCTCGTCAATGAACCCCCTGGCCAAAGCCGCATCCACCCCGGCCATGAGATCGTCGTAGTCCTTCCCCGGATAGGCATACTGAATGCCGTTGACAAACGCCTGCCCATAGCCGGTCGAGCCACGCGGGTTGGTGTAGAGCACGGCGTAGCCTTCGGCGGCAAAGTTCTGAAACGCCCAGTTGAAGGCCACCGAGTACATGGACCACGGCCCGCCGTGAATCCACAGCACCATGGGATATTTCTTCGCCGGATCGAAGTCCGCCGGTTTGATGAGCCAGCCCTGAATCTCCAGCCCGTCGGATGACCTGAAGCGCAGTTCTTCAGCCTCGCCCAGCACCAGGCCGGCGAGCACGTCCGCATTGACATCCACCAGCACCTGCAGCTCGCCGGGCCTGGCGACCGGAAACGTCACCAGGTTTCCCGGCTCCCGGAAGCTCGACCGGATGGCCGCCACCTGCCCGTTATCTGCCAGCGAAAAACTGCTCAGGACGTGCGTCCCCTCGGTGATCCGGCGGGCTTTTCCGTTCACCGGAGCAAAGTAAAGCTGTGCCGTACCGCGCTCCTCCACGAGGAAATACACCCCGCTGCCATCCCGCACCCACGTGACCTGCGTCGGGGAGCTGGGCAGCTCGCCCGCCCACAGCCGGGACTCGCTGCCATCGGCGTTCATCAGGTAGAGGCTGGAAATGTGATAGGTCAGCTTCTGCTGGTCATACCCCACGTAGGCAATGCGTTTCCCATCCGGGGAGACCTTCGGCTGGGCGTCGCGTCCACGCCGGTCAGTCAGCGCCCGAAGTTCCCGGGTGGCCAGGGTGATGACATAGATTTCGCTGTCACCCCGGGCAAACTCCCAGTCATCCCGCCGGATGGCGGACACATACACCTGCCGGCCATCGGGCGACCACTCCGGGTCATCGTAGCTGTACTTCCCGTCCGTGATGCGCTGTGGCGTCCCGCCCAGCCGCGCATCCAGCACAAACACCTGCCGTTTGGTACGGGGAATCTGTCCCTGCCCATCCACAGCCCACACCATGCGGTCAATGACCAAGGCGGGCTTGGCCCACTGCGCGCCCTTCGGCGCTTCCGGCAGCTTGATGGGCAGGGGGGAATCAGGATCGGGCACGAGCATCGAAAACAACAGTTGCTTTCCATCCGGCGACCACCGCAGATCGGATGGCTCCTGCTCGACACGGGTCAGTTGCACGAGATCGCCGGTTTCGGGCGTCAGGACGTGAATCTGTGCGCTCCCGTCCCGTTCCGCCACAAAGGCCAACCGCTTGCTGTCTGGCGCCCACACCGGCTGACGGGCGCTGTAGGTCTGTCCGGTCAACTCGCGGGCGCGCGAGCCATCGCGCTCCACAATCCACAGGGTGGAACGGTAGCGGTCCGTCATCTTGTCCACGAAAGTACGGGTAAACACGATCTGCCGCCCGTCCGGGGAAATGGCCGGATTTGTCACCGACTCCATTTCCATGAACGTCCCTTTGTCGAGCCGGCGGGGTGCCGTGGCAGGCGCGGTCTGGGCCAGCGCCAGACCTGACAGGCTGAGGGCCCAGCTTAGAGCCAGGAGAACCGTAAGAAACGGCTTCAGGGTGAACATGGCGTGTTTTCTGTGTGATTGACACATGGAGAAAATAGGGCCGGACGCCGGCTGGTCAACATACCGCCGCCGGACGCCCCGGGCCAAAGTGAAAGGATACTCCAGCCGGATGACGTATCGCTACCACCGGCGTCCCGGCCGCAGGTGTCGGCACTGGCCCGGCTTCTGGTTCCACTTTCCCACACCTGCCAACCGTCCCGGTGGCAACGGGCCGCCCCCGTGACGAAACGCCAGAGGTGCGGCCCGGTTCCTGCCTGTCAGAAGAACAGCTTGAGGGCAAACTGAATCTGCCGTGGGTCACGGGCGCGCGTCACCCGCCCGAAATTTTCCCCTTCCGTGATGTTGCCACGCGGATTCAGAAACTGGGTCTGGTTGAAGACGTTGTAGAACTCACCGCGAAACTCGATGCGCAGCCGTTCATTGATAGGGATGTTCTTGCGCAGGGTGACATCGTAGTTGTGGATGCTCGGACCACAACAGATGGTTCGTGGCGCATTCCCAATCGTCCCCAGTTCCTGGGGCGCGAAAGCGGCTGGATCAAAAAAGTAGAGGTTGTTGCGCCGGGGGTCGAAGGTCCGAAACCGCCCCACCAGGTCCGGCTGTCCCGGCAGCTCGAAGTCAAAGCTGTTCATCAGCTCCAAGTCATCCGACGAGGTGATGCGAATCGGAAAACCCGTCTGATAGACGGCAATGCCGCTTACGGCCCAGTTGTTGAGGATACCGCCGAGCCAGCGCCGGCCAGTCACCTTGGGCAACCGGTAGTCGAACGTCACCACCAGGCGATGACGGGCGTCAAACAGGGACAGTGAACGACTCAGCCGCGGATTGATGGGGTTGACGATGTTCTCGAAGCTCGAAGCATTGTCAATGGACTTGCTCCACGTGTAGGCCGCCTGAATCTGAATGCCTTTTTCCTCGAAGCGTTTGTCCACCAGCACCTGCAGCGAATGGTAGTTCGAGTTGCCGGCCGTCTGCCGCTCAAACAGGCTGGCAAAGACCGGCACACCATCGGGCGGGCAACCCTCACCGGTCAGGGGATTGCAGAAAGGCGAGGAAAATGGCCGCAACCCTACCAGCCGGATGGCCGGATTGTTCGGCCCGGTCACGGTACGCTGTGGGCCGTAGGGCAGATGCAGGGTCACACCCGCCGGAATGGCCCCAGCCGGCACGAAGTATTCGTTGTCAGCTCCGAACGGTCCGCACGTGCCGGGACCCAGAATCCGGTTCAGGTCGAGACAGGTCTGGGGATTGCCAAAGTTGATGTCCCGCGTCAGCAACAGCCGGTGGCCCTGGGTGCCCACATAGCCAACCTGCACCAACAGGTCATCCTGGAGCTTGCGCTGGAGCGTCAGGCTGTACTGCACGGAATACTGCGGACGAAGTTCCGCCGGCAACTGTCCATACAGCAGAATGGGGCGGAACACGGAGTAGTCCACCGGATCGCCCCGCCGTGGATTGAGAATCCCATTGGAGGGGTTCGGCACAATCGTTCCATCCTGGCGCAGAAAAGGCGTACTGAGAAACATGTTGGTGATGTTTGAGCTGATGCCAAAGGGTGGCTGGGGCACGAGCTGGGCCAGGATAAGCCCCTCGATGGGCCCGTTGTAAAACATCCCCCAGCCGGCCCGTACACTGCTGTTGCCGGGGCCGCCGGTCAGCTTCGCCAGCCAGCCGCTCTGCCAGGGCGGACTCCAGGCCAGCCCAAGGCGCGGCGCAAAAGCCCGGTAGTAGGTTCGGAACAGCCCATCCGGTACGCCCTCATCCCCCGGAATGCCCAAACCCAGGGGAAAGACGGCGCGGGCCGGCCCCGTCGGGCTACAGTCCTGTGACCCGAAGACACCGACGAGCGGATTGTCGGGGTCAAGCCGGCAGGGGAACTGCGTACTGGCCAGGCCGGCCCGGAAGGACTGCACCCGGCGGAAGCGGTCCGCCGCTGGGGTGTTCAGTTCCCAGCGCAGGCCGTAGTTGAGCGTGACGTTTGGCGTGATCTTCCAACTGTCCTGGGCAAAGAGATAGACCGCGTTGCTGTAGAAGTGCGAAGTCTGCGCACCGGTCTGGTAGTACGAATCCACCAGGCCCAGCAGGTAGTTGGGCACCAGATTCGTGTACCCGATGTTGTTCGGCCCGCCTCCAAAAAAGCTGAACTGACCGTTGAGCGCGCCGAAGTTGGTCATCAGGTAACGCTGCTGCCGCAAGTCCACCCCGAACTTGGCCGTGTGGCTGCCCCAGATACGGGTCAGGTTGTTGGTGAGCTGGTAGGTATTGACAACCTGCGGGATTTCCCCCTGGTAGTTGTTGCCAATCGAGAAGCCACCTTCGAGGCCAATCCACGGCACGCCCTCATGCGGCGTCCCGACGCCGACAATAATCCCCAGCCGGGGGTTGTTCGGATCGGAGAAGCATAACTCCGGGGGCACATCACGGCACGAAGCATTCACCGGATTGGAACGTTCCGGGCTGTTGAGACGAAACAGGTTCTGACGGAAGTACACCGCCCGCGCCTCATTGATGGTGTTCGTGCCTGTCCAGGTATGGGAGAGGTTGATCTGGGCAATCCGGGCGTTGTTGATGTTGCCAAAGCCGGGCAGGTTGGCGCCGGAGTCAGCCACCCGCGCAAAGGGCTCCAGTGCAAAGCTGTCCGAGTAAAACACAAAGGCGCTCAGTTGCTGCCGGTCGGTCAGACGGTGGTCGAGGCGCAAAAGCCCCTGGTCTCCACGGCGGCGGGCCACCGGATTGGCCTGAAAAAAGCCGTCACCCAGGTTCGGGAGCGGCACAAATTGTTGCAGCAGGTCATTGGCTGTCCGGTCGAAGCAGGCACCGGGAATGCGGTTGCCGGGAAAAATATCGGCATAAGCCGCGCCGGCCGTAATGGGCGCGCCTCCGGCCGCAGCAACAGCGGCGGCGCAGCCGGGACGCGCATTGAGCACGGCGGCCACCGTTGCGTCAGCAATAAAACCGGTAAAGAGCGGCCCGGCGCTGAAGTCGCCCAACCGCTCGGCCGCTGTCGGCACCGGCACGACATCCGACGGGATGCCCTGGCGAATGCGGCGCCCCTCGTAGGAAGTGAAAAAGTATGTTCTGCCACGCTGGATGGGCCCGCCGAATGTGCCGCCAAAAATATGCTGGTTATAGGCAGGCTTTTCCAGATTGAAAAAGTTGCGCGCGTTGAGTGCCCGGTTTCGGAAAAACTCAAAGACATTGCCACGAAATTGGTCACTCCCGGACTTGGTGACAACATTGATGACCGAGCCAGAGTTGCGGCCATACTCAGCATCAAAATTGTTGGTCAGAACACGAAACTCTTCAATCGCATCCGGTGAAGGCTGAACGGCTGGAAGATTGACATAGAGATCGTTGGCTTCGCCACCATTGACACTGAAATTGTTTGACCTTCCACGTCCGCCATTGACGGACACCACACCAGCCTGGTCGCTGCCGGTAAAAAGGTCTGATCCGAGCTGTGACTGAACCCCCGGCTGGAGCTGCAGAAACTGGTAGGTGTCACGGGTGTTCAGCGGCAGGTTGACGACGGCGCGGCTGTTGACCGAAGCGCCAAGCTGCGTGCTTTCGGTTTCAATCAAGGGTGTCCCACTGGCCTTGACCTGGACAACTTCACTGGTTTCCCCAATCTCCAGCCTGACCGTAACGCTGTTGACGCGCCCCAGGCTGACTTCCAGATTCGTCTGCTCGTACTGCTTGAACCCTTCGGCAGTGACCACCAGCCGGTAGGTTCCAATCGGGAGTGACGGCAGCTCGAATGTTCCATCCTCACTTGAAGTCGTGACGCGCGTGATTTGTGTTCCCTGAAGCGTCACGGTGACGTTCGCCCCAGCCACCCTGGCATTGCTGGGGTCCCTGATGACGCCACTGATCGTACCGGTTGTCTGCGCCCAGACCAATGATGCAAGCCAGCCCATAAAGCCGACGACAAAGCCACAGAAGATGCCGTTTTTCTTCATGTCTTCCTCCCAATGGAAACGATTTAGGGCAGAAAGCTTTACCAAATCTCTTGTTTTTGTCTTTTGGCTGTTGAATCTGTCTTTTGACAGGACAGGGCAAACCGGGCAGAGCATGGCCCTTCAGCCCGGCCGGGCTTTTTACAGAATGAGTTTCGGGGAATTTCAGGGAGAGATTTCAAAGACCGGTTTCGGTCCGTGCCCACTGTTCGGACAGTAACCGCACAAGCTTTCATCCTGAAACCGGATGAAGGAAAAAGCTATTATACGTTGGTATAAGTTTGGTTTCTCACCCTTGCGCTTTCAGGCCGACGAGGAACCGGAAAGCCCCAGTCGTTCCGCCGCCCGCACCAATTCCGGGAGAGAGGCCGCCTGCATTTTGCGCATCACATGTCCACGATGGACCTTGACGGTGATTTCACTTGTCCCAAGCTCAGCCGCAATCTGCTTGTTGAGCCAGCCGGCCACGACCAACGCCATGACCTCGCGTTCGCGGGCGGTCAGCGTGGCATAGCGTTGCCGCAGGGCAGCCAGTTCGGCGCGCTGGGCGCAGCACAGGCGATGGTGCGCAATCGCCTGCTCGATGGCCTGAAGCAACTCGTGATCCTGAAACGGCTTGGTCAGAAACTCGAACGCCCCGGCTTTCATGGCCCGCACCGACATGGGGATGTCTCCGTGACCGGTGATGAAAATGATCGGCAGGTCCACCCCAGCCGCCGTCAGGCGAGACTGCAAATCCAGCCCACTCAACCCCGGCAGGCGCACATCAAGCACCAGACAACCCGGCGTGTCGTCAGCCCGCACGGCACGCAGAAACGCCTCGGCTGAAGCAAAGGACACCACCCGATAGCCGACCGCGCGCAGCCAGTTCTCCAGCGACTGGCGCACCGAAACATCATCCTCAACCACGTACACCGTTGGCACCGCTGGCATCGTTGGCGAATCCATCATCCGGCACCACCTTCGGTCAGCAACGTAAACTGAAACTTTGCGCCAAAGCCATTGCCGGCAACGCACCACAGGCGGCCGCCATGGTTTTCGATGATGGAACGACTGATCGCCAATCCCAACCCCATGCCGTCGGGTTTCGTCGTGTAAAACGCATCGAAGATGTCGGCTTCGTGGGCTTCCCCCAAACCAACACCGTTGTCTTCCACCGTCACCAGCACCTGACCGTCGCCATAGGGTTCTGCGGACAGACGGATTTCCCGCCGGCGCTCAGTCACCGGAAGCAGCGCCTCCACGGCATTGACCAACAGGTTGAGCACGACCTGCTGACACTGCACCCGGTCGCCAAAAACGGCCGGGATGTCTGGAGCCAAACGGGTGTGGATGGTGATGCCCTTCCTGACGAGATCGTTCCGAATGAGGGACAAGACTTCAACCAGCGCTGCCCCCAGGTCAAACGTGGCCTTTTTCAACTCGGTCCGGCTCAGCATGGCGCGAATCCGTGCAATGATCTCGGCGGCGCGATTGCCATCCCGAATGATGGCCGTCACCGTCGTCCGGGCTTCCGGGAGGTTGGGCGGCGTCGCTCCCAGCCACCGCAGACAGGCATTCCCATTGGTGACAATCGCCGAAAGCGGCTGGTTGATTTCGTGGGCAATCGAGGCCGCCAGTTCGCCCAGCAGCGTCCGGCGGGACACCAGAGCCAGTTCGGATTCGACTCTGGCAAGGGTCTCTTCCGCCTGCCGCCAGTCCTCGATGTCCGTCCCAAGCCCGTACCACTTGCTGACCTGCTCCCGTTCGCCGGCCGGAACGACGTGCAGCCGCAGCCGCCGGTACACCCCATCGGCACGGCGCACCCGGACTTCCGTTTCAAAGGCCCGGCCACGCATCCGCGCCTGCTGCCACTGTTCCGCCAGGGCATCGGCTTCTGCCGGATGTACCGGCAGGTTGCGCCGCAAATCCGTCACCGGCGCGGAAGACGCCCCCAGAAAATCACGCCAACGCTGGTTGAGAAACTCCACCGAACCATTCGGCGACTCGCTCCAGACCAACCCCGGTATGGTGTCCATCACCAGCCGGAGCTGGTCCTGAAGCGACTGAATCTCCTGAAACGACTGGCGGTTTTTCGCGGCCAGGCGGTTGATGGTAAATGCCGTCGTCAGAAACACGATGGGTGCGACGACATCCAGCGGCTGGTTCATCGCCGGACGAAACAGGGGCGCGGTGAAAAACGAATCCAGTCCAATGTACGCCAGCAGGGCGGTCACCGCCGATGGAGCGGCGCCGGTTCGGAGCGCCACCAGAACAATGACGATGAGGTAGAGCAGCGCGGCCGTCGTCGAATGAACCTCCAGGTAAAAACCGATGGCGGTCAGGGCAGCCACACTCACCCCGCCAACGGCATAGGACACCAGGTGGTGCAACCACGGTCCCAGGCGTACGTTGTGCTTTCGTGTCACGTCGGGCTACGACTCCACTCTTTCGTTCACACTATTCTGGCTGCCGTTGGGGACGCACCGGGGATTGAAAAACCAATGCCCCCCACACCGGCCACCAGGCGGCACGACGCCCCCCGGCGACAAAGCACCACGGAACAAAAGGGGGGCCTGTCCCTTGGGTGCGGTCAGTCAATCTCGAAGCCGGAGGTCTCAAACTTCAAGGTGCGACTGTTCTCCGTCACCGTCCGCACCGTATGCTCGGTGGCTCCCTCCGGCAGGCGGACATGGATTTCCAGCACCACCGAAACCTCGGCGCCGGGTTGCCCGGCCAGATGCGCGATGACTTCCTCGGCAATGCGGCCGGCATCGCGGCCCACGCGGGTCGGATCAAGGCGTACGGTGCCATGGTAGCGCCGTGGCAAGGGGCGTGGCGGCGGGAGCGTCCCCCCGGCCTGGTTGCCGGCATCGCCGTTGCCTCCGGTATCCGCCCTGGAAGGGGCAATTTCAGCCCCCTTCCCCCCGGTGACCGGCAGTTGGGGCGAAATTTCGGCCGCCCGCTGCTGTTGGGCCACCTCCGCCTTGACGACCAGACCAGGGTCTTCGGGTGTGAGTTGAACCGGCTGGCCGCCGCGCAGCCCCCGATACCGGCCCGTGGTCTCATCCCAGCCTTCGGCGTAGGCGTAGGTCTCAACTTCCCAACTGGGCAGCTCCACGCCGTCGCGGATGGACTGGACGAGAACTCCGGGCCCGGTGAGCCGGGGAAGGTACAGGTAGCTTGCGAAGTCTTCCACGAGCTGGCGTACGGAAACATGATCCCCCCGCCAGAGCGGCACGGCGTCCAGATGCTGGCGCAGGACGGTGCCACCGAGTTTCCCCACCAGCAGCTCATCCCCCTTGAGCTTCCGGCTGGCGCGAACGGCAAGTGCGTCAGCGCCGGTCAGCCGCAGCGCCTGCCACTCGAGCGCCGTTTGTGGCGTCTTCTGCTCGGGCACCAGGAGCCACTGGTAGGCCTCGGGCAGGCGTGCGTCCACCGTCGAATCGGCGGCCTGTAGCTGGGTTTCCGCCTGCCGTACCTGGTGTGGATCGAGGTTCAGGGCAACTTTCTCATCCAGGATGGACCGCCAGGCCAGGAACCGGCGCACCGCCTCCTCAAGGTCTTGCAGCCGAACCTTGTCGGCCGCCAGGAAGACCAGCGTGTTGCGGTAGCGCCGGGGCGCATGACCGCGAAACTCGAGAATCGCCTGGGCTGCGACCTGGGCGGCGTTATCGGCTTCCTTGATGTAGGGGTATTCCGGCGGCAGCACCACCAGGCGCACCGCGAGGTCGTCCGGCACATCGGCACTCGAGCGCGGCAATGGGTGCACCCTCGCGAAATCACCCATCTGTTTCAGGTTGGCCCGGATACGCGCCTCGAGTTCGGCGGCCACCTTATCGGGGTCGCGCTTGAGCTGCTCGGCCCGGTCCTCAGCCAGCTTGGTCACGGTGGGCTGCGTGGCGTACCAGAAGCGCGCACCATCCTGGTAGAGATAGGTGGCCTGGCCCGCCAGCCGCCGGAGGGCATCGCCAAACACCGCCGGCGACTCCCCCGGCATCACGCAGCCGAGCTTCACCCGGCGGTCCTCGAGGCCCCGGTGCGCCGCCCCCGCCGTGGGTGCCGAGCCCAGGTAGACCGTGCGGGCCACGCGGCGCGTGGCGGAAAGCTTACCCAGGTTGGGCACCTCGCCGTCAATCCTGAGCGGCAGGGAGCTGGGCCCATCCACGTCCTTCTCGATGATGGGCGTCCAGTTATCGGGCAGATAGCGGGTCAGCTCGAACTGCACCCGTGGGTCGTCCACGGGAATGGTCGACGGCAGGATCAGGGGGCTTTTGTCGCCCTTCTCCCACAGGCTGTGAATCACCGCGGCCATCAGGCGCAGCACCCCGCGGGTGCGCTGGAACTTGACCAGCGTGGACCAGTCTTCGTACAGCCGGTCGAACACCTCCGGGTGGATGGGGTAGGCCGCCTGGAGGCGGCGTTCGTAGTCGGTGGTTTTGCACTCGGGGGGAAACTCGGCGGCCTGGGTACGGTACAGCTCGGCGAAGGCCCGGGCCGTCAGGTCGCGCTGGGTGAAGGCTTCCGCGCCCGCCAGCGGTTCAAACAGCCGGCGGCGCACGATCTCGAAGCCCTCTTCGGCACTGGCGGGCCGCCATGCCGACTCCACCCGCCCCACCACGTTGCGCAGCCGGTCGAGCGCCTCGCGCCCGCGCAGGCCGCCCACCTCCACATCGTCGGCCTGGGTGTCGGAGGCCGGCAGCGAGATCACCAGCAGGCAGTTGCCCGCCAGCTTGGCCGACTCGGTCAGGGCCTGGGCAAAGCTGAACTGGGTCTCGAAGCTGCCGCCCGGCAGGTCGGCGGCGTCGTGAAGCTGGCGGGCGTAGGCCACCCACTCGTCAATCAGAATCAGACACGGGCCATAGTCCTTGAACAGCTCGCGCAGGCGGTCGCCGGGGTTGGTCGCCCGATCATCGTCCGCCGCAATGCGCGCGTAGGCTTCCCGTCCGCCCAGTTGCCAGGCCAGCTCGCCCCACAGCGTGCGCACCAGCGTGCCATCGGGCTTGCGCGCGGGATTGCCGGGCGAAATTTTGTTACCCACCAGCACCACGCGGCGCGCCCTGGGCAACTCCGTCACACCGGCGTTGGCCATCAGTTCATCCACCCCCGCCAGCTCGGCTGGCGTCGCCCCACTGAAAAGGTGGTAGAGCGCCAGCATGGAGTGGGTTTTGCCGCCGCCGAAGTTGGTCTGGAGCTGCACCACCGGATCGCCACCCGTACCGGACAGACGCTGTACCGCGCCCTCCAGCAGCCGCTTGAGGCTCGCGGTGAGAAAGGTGCGGCGGAAAAACTCGGCGGGCTTCTGGTACTCGTCGCTGCCTTCGCCCAGATGTACCTGCCACAGATCGGCGGCAAACTCGGCCTGCTGGTAGCGACCACTGGCCACGTCGGGGTGGGGCGTCACCACCTCGCGCCAGGGCTTGAGCACGCCGCTGGCCGCGGACTCGATGAGCGAGCCTCCGGCCTTGCGTTTCTCGTGGCGTACCTGCTCGTCGAAAACCAGGCGGCGCAGCTCCATCTTGAGCCGGTTGACCTCGTCGGCCTGCGGAGCTGAAACGGCTGTCAGCAGCCGCTCCATGGAGTCGAGGGCGCGGTCGGCATCGTCGCTGGAAAACGGTTTCTGGTGCGCCCACCGGTTGCGCCAATCGCGCAGCTCGCTGACCAGCGAACGTTCGGCGAAGCCCAGGGTCTTGCGGAAGACCTCGTTCCAGGTCTCCCACATCAGCTTGAGCAGACCCGCCGCGTCCCACTCGGCGATGGGCTTGTTCTTGAGCGACGGGTCCTCGGCGAAGCGACGCGCCGTCTCCAGGTTGAAGGCGCTTTTCCGCTCCGCCTCCTCCACTTCGCGCTCAACGTAGGGGCCCAGCCCTGCGCACAAGAGGTCCAGCCCCTTCCCCACCCGTTCCTGATTGGTCATAGCCAGCCTCAAGCCTCCGTATGCTCAAAAAGCGTCTCCTGAGCCGGGCGTGTCGTGCGGCTTTCGGCCGCCAGCCGCACGATCTCCGGCCAACTTTGCACCAGCGCGTTGTACGCAAAGGCCTCCGCCGCGCGCTTCCGGCGTTCGCACACGGTAAACAGCCGGTAGGCCAGCTCGCGCGCGGTTTCAGCCTTCGCGCCCAGCTTCGCCACCAACGTGGCCGCACCGCTCTCGCCGCCGGCTTCCAGCGCGCGGATCAGGTGGTGGACCACCTCCCAGTCGGTCAGGCGCAGGTCGGTCTCGGGGTCCCAGTCGGCCGGCAGCTCCCCGGGCTGAACAAGCCGCACCTTGCCGCGTCCGGACTCCAGCACTCCGGCCTCGACCAGCCCTTCCACGCTGGTGTTTTTGGCTTTGGAGAGCGTCTCGGCCTCCCCGTACTCACCCTTCTCAAAGCCGTACTGCTCGAACCAGGCGATGGCCCAGCGCGTGTCGGCGTCAAAATCCCCCTCCTGCTCAGCCAGCACCTCATCAAGGGTGGCATTGATGAGCGCCAGGGCCTCGCGTACCGTGACGGGCAGCCCCTCGGCCTTCAGCACTTGGGCGTAGCGGGTGTAAACGGCCATGCCGGGCCCGATGGCGGCCTGCGCCAGGTCCACCGGGGCGATGTTGGCCTTCTGCAGCTCGGCCAGCGCGGGCGGCAGCTCGGTCTTGAGGGCCTGGACGAACTCGCGCCGCGTGGCGGTAGGCGCATCCGCCGCTCGCGGGCGGCAGACGAGGACGATGCTGGAGGCGAGGGCGTTTACCGTCGTCTTGAGGGCGGCGGACTGCTCGGTACGCATCGGCCAGGTGCCAGTGATGGCAAAGCCAGCGCAGATCACGGCGTCGAGAAAGGTCTCCCAGCCGGTACTGGCCACCCCTGGGAGGGCGGGCGTCCCGCCCGCCACAAAACGCGGGCGGGACGCCCGCGCTCCCAGGGTTTCGGCCTGCTTGAAGGCGTAGTAGATGGTGACCGGAAAGGCCGGGTGCGCCTGCGCGGCCAGGCGGTGCATGGCCTGCGTCATGCCGTCCAGGAAGAACTGCTCGGCCTTTTCCTTGCTGCCGTGGCGGTAGGGCGTGGCGACCAGTTCCTCGGCCTTGGGCGTGCTGAGCGTGGCGAAGAGGTCGGGAAAGACGGGCCGGAGCGAGCGGCGCAGCCAGACGTAGAAGAAGTCCGAGAGGTCGGCGTAGCCGATGTTGTCGTAGTAGGGCGGGTCAGTGCTTATGACGGGCGAGATGGTGACAACCTCCCCAGCTTCCTGTGCGGCCGCTTGCTGCACATGGCCGTATGCGTGCATCCCGAGGCTTGCAAGGACCTTGGCCCCATCGCTGTAGGCCCCATGCCAATCTCCACCAGCGCCAGCAAACGGGTTGCACTCAGGATAGTCCCAGACCATCGGGATCGCCTGCCGTCCGAATACGCGACCGCTCTTTCCCATGTTCGCGCGCCAGATACCCATCGAGCAGTGATAGGCGGTGATCTTTGAAACCGCCTCACCCAAATACGTCCCCACCGCCTCCGCATACGCCGTCGCGCCGGTGCCGCCGTTGCGCAAGGGGATCGCATCCTGGGAGCGCGGGCGTCCCGCCCGCGAGTCATGGCGGGCGGGACGCCCGCCCTCCCAGGCGCTGCTCCACCGCCACGCCGAAGGCTCCGGGCACAATCCAGCCTTGACGGGGTTGTTCCCGATGTACTCCACCACACGCCGGAAGTGGTTTTCGTCGCGTATGGCGCGATCAAAGTATTCCTCCATCCAAAACGGCCCCTCGCGCCCCAGCCGCCGGTTGGCCTCCTTGGCCGTAAACGATTTCCACCCGTGCAGGATGGACGACAGGCTGTTGCCGTGGAGCGGCGTCACCAGTACGTGGACGTGGTTGGGCATCACGCACCAGGCGTGCAGCGCGTAGCGCTCGCCGTCAAAGTGAAGAAGGGACTGCTCCACCAGCTCCGCAATGTGCGGATCGCGCAGCCAGCAGGCGCCGTGCCCGGCGTCGAGCGCGGCTTCAATGCGCTTGCGGCGTTCAAGTGCCTGCTCATCTTCGGGCAGGCGCGCCAGCTCGTCCTGCCAGCGGGCAAGCAGCTCGCGCGGCAGGCTGTCGTGGAGGCGAAAGGTGATGTGCTGGGGCACCTCGCCGGCCTCGAAGTGAGGGAGACGGCCGCGGGAGTGCCAGATGGTTCGCGGGCGGGACGCCCGCGCTCCCAGGTAGTCCTCGCGGCACTTTTCCATCGCTTCGGCCACCAGATCGGAAAACGTCGTCAGCGCCACAAGCTGGCGGGGGGTGAAGAGGTCGGCCCACGTGAAAAAGCCATAGCCACGGCCACTGACCAGATCGCACGTATCGCGGTTCATCGGCTGATCGGGCTTCCACGACGGTTGTGCTGAACGGGCCATCCTTTCGTGTTCTTCGGCAGGCGGCAGATAGACGCGCCCACTCGGGCCTTCGGCAACAATGGCCATCAGTCGTTCTCCCATTCTACCTGCCATACTCTCGGCTTTGATGTACTCGCTGGGAATTGGCATGCCGGAAAGCAGACACTGAAAATTCGCGCCGCGCGCAAGCTTCGTGCCGTTCTTCGCGCTTTCCGGCGGCTTACCCACCTTGACCGTGAAGTAATACCCTGGGAGCGCGGGCGTCCCTGGGAGGGCGGGCGTCTCGCCCGCCACAAGTCGCGGGCGGGACGCCAGGATAATTGGCTCGACGTACGCCTCCTTGCCCGCCTTGCTGGAGAGGATGAAGGTGGAAACCAGCGGCACATCCACATCCGCAAAAGCCGGATTGGGGCTTTTGACCGTCCGCGCCCACAACCAGGCAATCACGGTGAGCTTTTGGCCCACGAGCGGTTTGAGGTCGGGGCGGTCCGCGGCCATCGCCGCGGTCACTTCCACCTTCGGGTACAGGTGTCCGATGCGTTTCTCCGCCTCAGCGCGCATCCACTGGCCGTAGTAGCGCACGTCCTCGGCCAGACCCTGCGCGCCCTTCCACTCGCGGGCGAAGAGTTGCTTGTCCTGGCGCGCCTCGGGGTTCACCGGCGGCTGGCCCGCAAACCGGGGCGGAATCTCGATCATGGCCTTGTTGATCAGCACGGCCACGGGGTTGAGGTCGCTGGCCCAGGCTTCGAGTCCCAGCCGCTGCGCCTCCAGCGGCAGCGCGCCCCCGCCGGCAAAGGGATCGTGAAAACCTGGGAGCGCGGGCATCCTGCCCGCATTGATCGCCTCAACAATCTCGTCGTCTGAAAGGCGTGATGCCGCTGCGCCAAGGCAGTGCCGCGCCCAACTCCGGCGGATTTCGCGCCGGGCGCTTTCGAGCACTTCCTCGTTGGTGGTGTTTTCCCACTGTACAAGCTGCTCAAGCAGGCGAAAGAGGCGCTGGCGTTCCCGTTCCTGGGCTTCCGGGGTGGGAAATTCCTCCGGCACACTGGCGGGATCATCCACCATCTGGGCAAAGATGACGGCCCGGGCCGCAGCCAGCGGACGGCGCGCCCACCACAGGTGCAGGGTGCTGGGGTGGCCGTGGCGAATGGACTTCTCACGAGCGCTGGCGGCGTTGATGGCCTCGAGCGGGAGTGCAACTTCGATCAGCTTCTTTCTCATCTTGGCTCCTCGGCCCTGGCTAGGAGGACAGCAAAGTCGTAGTTCACGCTGGTAACGCCAAAGTCGGGCTCGCGCTGGAAGGGGCGGCGCAGGTAGCTCACCCGGTGCGTGCCGTCTTCCAGAAACTCCACCAGGGCCAGAATAAAGTCATCGGGCTTGTTGAGCGAGGTGAGAATCTCATTTCTGGTGACGGTGATTGTGGCGGCTCCACTGACCCGGCCCTTGACCTCCAGGAAGCGCAGCCGGCCGGTTTTCGGGTCGCGGCTCTCGATGTCGTAGCCGAGCCGATCGAACTCCCGGTCGGTCGGTTCACAGCCAAGCTGCCGTTCAATGTCCATCACGATGTCGCGCGCGCGGGCGGCCACGGCCTGGGTATCGGCAGGGGTGGTGGGTGCTGACGCAGCGTGGCCGGTCATGCGGGCCAGCAGCCCTGCGGGAACCACCACGGCCCCGCCCAGCACCACCGGTGGCAGGGCCGAGATCTGGGCCTCGCGCTCGAGTTCGGCCAGGCGACGCTCGAGGCGGGACTGTAGCTCGTCAGCCCGGCGGCGGGCTTCCTGCGAGTTGAGCCGCGCCCCCGGCTTGCCGGACGACTCCATCAGCTTCAGTTCCTCGGCCCGGCGGTCCCAGTAGGCAATCTCCTTGGTGAGGCGATCTTTGACTGCGGCGCGGATGTTTTCGATCTGGGTCAGGCGCCGCTGGCGGACTTCACGCACATGTTCGGGAACGAGCGTGGCGATGGCATGCCTCTGGGCGTGCTGCTCCAGCGCACCGGTCATCCACGCGCACTGGGGCTGCTTGAGGATGGTCGGCGCATCCGGCTCGTCGTCGCGCAGGGGACGATAGTCCAGATAGGGCGCGTAGTGCCGATGGCGGGCGCGGCCTTCGGCGTCCAGTTCGACGTAAAGCAGCCGGCGCGAGAGGGTACGCCGCGCTCCCGAAGACAACCGGCTGGCATCCTGGATGGCGTGCTCCAGGAAAAAGAGCACCCGTGGACTTGTGGATGGGTCACGGTCATCCACCAGCACGGCGCCGCGTTTCAGCAGGTCGCGGTGGCGCTCAAGGGTGAGGTCAAGTACGGCCTCGAGCAGCGGATGGCCGGGGCAGACAAAGGCCGCCAGCGGCTGGCCTGCCGGGGCCATCAGGGGCTTCTCGAAAACCACCCGCTCGTAGCGCTCCAGCACCGGGTCGCCAGCGCCCGGCTGGCGATGGCGTCGGCGCAGCAGTGCCGGCACGTGAGTGATCTCGTAGCGGCGCGGCTCGCGCTCGCGGAGGCTTCCGCCCAGACGCCGGAAAGCCTCCAGAAAAAATGACTCGACGTAGTGTGGTTGCAGGCGGCGTGCCTCAGCCCGCGCCATGTCCTCCCGCACGCGGGTCACCCGGCTGATGTCCATGGTGTCGTGGGCCAGCGCCCGCTCTTCGAGCAGGTTCCGCAGATGGTCACGCTGCACCGCGTGTTCAATGGCCTGGGTCAGGCGCGCCCGGACTTCAGGCCGGTCGCCGTAGCGGACGGCTTCAATCATCAACTCGCGCAGGGGGCGGCCCGCGAAGTGCAGCCTGCCCAGCACATCAAACACCTGCCCGCCGAGGGCCTGCCGCGCCTCCTCGAGCTTTTCCAGCAGCCGCCGGTACACGTCCCCCTCACGGGTTTCGGCGGCAACCAGGTTCCACAGGTGGCAGACCTCGGTCTGGCCGATGCGGTGGATGCGGCCAAAGCGCTGCTCGAGGCGGTTGGGGTTCCAGGGCAGGTCGTAGTTCACCATCAGGTGCGCGCGCTGCAGGTTGATGCCCTCGCCGGCGGCGTCGGTCGCCAGGAGCACCCGCACCTCGGGGTCGTGCAGAAAGCGCTCCTGGGCCTGGCGCCGTTCCTCACGTCCCATGCCGCCGTGAATGATCACCACCGCTTCCGGGTACCCGAAGCGGTCGCCGATGCGGCGCTGCAGGTAGCCCAGCGTATCCCGGTGTTCGGTAAACACCACCAGCTTCTGGCGTGGCGAGGACACCGCCGGAGGAACGTATTTCCCGGCTTCCGGGGGGTCAGCTTGCGGGGCGGGCGGGGTGAAGATTTCGTCCAGCAGTTCGGACAGTTGCCGCCACTTGGTATCCGCGCCGCTGGTTCGCACCTGCGCCGCAAGGGCTTCCAGCCGTCCGAGCGCCTGGATTTCCCGCCGGAGTTCATCCATCGTGCTGGCGGCCGTCGCCTGATCGAGAATCTCCTCCGCGGCCGCTTCCATTTCGCTCTCCGGCGCGTCTTCCAGGTCTTCGAGCTTTTCGGCGTCAAAGACCGCCCCACCGTTGACGGCTACCGCGTTGACGGCTACCGCGTTGACGGCCACCGCGCCATCGCGCCGCAACCGTTCCAGCTCGTGCAGCCGTTTTTCCAACCGCTCACGTCGCCGGCGCAGCGATTGGTAGATGGCCTCCGGGGACGAGGCCAGGCGGCGCTGGAGGATGGTCAGCGCAAAGCCCACCGTGCCCGCCCGGCGGTCATCCCGGAGCGCCTCGGCGCGGCCCCACTCCTCCCGCACATACTCCGTCACCTCCCGGTACAGGGCGGCCTCGGACTCCGAGAGCCGGTAGGGAACGGTGTGGGCGATGCGCTCCGGGAACAGCGGCGTACCGTCGAAGGTGAGCAGGTTTTCCTTCACCATCCGCCGCATCAGGTCGCTGGTGTCCACCTGGTGGACGCCATCGCGGAAGCGTCCCTCGAAGCGATCTTCGTCCAGGAGCGCCAGGAAGAGTTGAAAGTCCTCTTCCTTACCGTTGTGGGGCGTGGCGGTCAGCAGGAGAAAATGCCGTGTCAGGCCGGAAAGCAATCGGCCGAGGCGGTAGCGTTTGGTGTACTTGACCTCGCCCCCGAAGAAGCTGGCGGCGAGCTTATGGGCTTCGTCCACCACCACGAGGTCGTAGCGGTTCGCGGGGGCGGCCAGCTTTTGTTGCGCCTGTTCGTCGCGCGCGAGCTTGTCCAGCCGGGCAATGACCAGGTTCTGTTCGAGAAACCAGTTGCCGGTGCGGGCGGCTTCCAGTTTGTCGTTCGTCAGTATCTCGAACGGCAGGTGAAAGCGCCGGGTCAGTTCATCCTGCCACTGCTCCACCAGGTTTCCGGGGCAGACAATCAGGCAGCGTTCCAGATCGCCCCGGACCATCAGCTCCCGGATGAGGAGGCCCGCCATGATGGTTTTGCCGGCTCCGGGGTCGTCGGCGAGCAGAAAGCGCAACGGCTGACGGGGGAGCATGGCTTCGTAAACTGCCGTGATCTGGTGCGGCAGCGGCTCCACCAGCGAGGTATGCACGGCCAGAAGCGGATCGAAGAGGTAGGCGAGGCGGATGCGGTGGGCTTCCGCCACCAGACGGAAAGCCGCGCCGTCACCGTCAAAGCTCCACGGGCGGCCCTCGGCGACAAGCTCAAGGCGCTCCTCATCCTGGCGAAAGAGCAGCTCTTCGTCCACCTGACCGCCCGCATCGCGGTACACCAGCGTCAGCGCCTCCGAGCCGTACCACTGCACGCTGACGACCGTGACCGCCGAATGGGGCAGGATGCCCCGGACACTTGCACCGGGGGTCAGTTCCTCAAGTTTCAACATCCGTGCGTCCTCTTTCGGGCAGGGCGTTTCCGACAGCAGGGGCATAACAAATTGGAAAAGCGATGCCGCGCTGGCTACACTTCAGGCTATCCATTCAGCCCAACCATTGCAAAAGACGTTTTATGCCATCCGGGAAACCACACCCCCACCGGCATCCACCATGGAGAAGATTGCTTCTGGTACTGGCCCTGTTACTGGCAGCCGGACATACAGCGCCGGCCAACCCGGTTGTGATCAGCGACCGTCCGGACAGTCAACCGCTTACGGCCCAACTCGATCAACTGGAAGACCCCACCCGGCAACTCACCATCGAGCAGGTGGCCCGCCAACCGCTTCCCTTCACTCCGGTAGCTACCGACTACCTCAACCTGGGCTATACGTCCTCGGCCTACTGGTTCCGCCTGCGCCTGCGAAACGATCTGGCGTATCCGGTGGAGCGGGTCATCGAGGTCGAACAACCCTATCTGGGCCGCGTCGAAGCCTACCTGCCCCGCACTGACACCGAAGGATTCACCTGCCTTGCTGCTGGAGACGAGTTGCCCTTTTCAATCCGGGCCGTTCGCCACCGCCTGCCGGTGTTCCCCATCTCCCTGCCGGCCCACGCCGAACAGACCATCTACCTGCGCGTCGAAACCAGGGGTGCGTTTACTTTTTCGGCTGCTCTCTGGAAGCCACTTGAACACGGCCGCAAGGACCGTGTCCATACCTTTTTCCTGGGGGCCTACTACGGCTTTCTCCTTATCCTTCTCATTTATAACGCGGCATTCTTTTTTGGCGCCCACGATCAGACCAACATTTTCTTTGCCGGCTATGTCACCTGCATCGGCCTGTTTCAGGCTTGCGCGGATGGCTTTGCCACTCAGCTTCAGGAGTGGTTCTTTGGCGGCCTGCTTGTGGAAGGACTGCGGCTGCGGCTTGTTTTTGGCAACGCGGCCTGCGGCATGGCTGCCCTCTTTACCCGCAAGTACCTTTGCCTGCAAAACTTCTGTAACCGTGGACTGAGTGTGTTGGCAGGGGTGTTTTTCAGCATGGCCGCCATTGCCGCCATTGCTCCGACACAGACCGTAGCCAGGATTTCAACGTATCTTATGGCACTGGGGGTGCTGCCGGGACTGTTTTCTTCCATTGGGCCGCTGCGTCAGGGCTACCGGCCGGCGCTGTATTTCCTGCTGGCGTGGTCGGCGGTGGTGCTGGCCGTCATACTCAACACGCTGCGGACGGCCGGAGTGCTTTCGCCGGCCATTGCCTGGCCGTCGGTGCTGCACCTTGGCACGGTCGTGCAGGGCCTGTTCCTGTCCGTGGGGCTGGTTGCCCGCGTGGCCCAGCTTCAGCAGGAAAAGGAAGCGGCGCAGGCCGAAGCCGAACGGCGGACGGTTGAAGTGTCGCTTTCAGAAGCCTTCAACCGACAGCTCAAGCAGGCCAACGAAGAACTCAACCAGGCACTTCTGGCGCGTGAAGAGGCACGGCGGGAGGCCGAACAGCGCCGGGCCGAAGCCGAAGCTGCCAATGCGCGTCTCATGGAACTTGATCGCATCAAGTCCGAGTTCACCGCCATGCTTGTCCATGACCTGCGTTCTCCGCTGGCAGCCGTCAAGGGGACGCTCGAACTCATCGAAGAGGTCCTGCCCGACACTGACCCGGACCTGCATGAACTCGTGCGCGCTTCCCAGGGCAACGTCCAGCGGACGCTCGACCTCATCACCGACCTGCTGGAACTTGCCCGCGCAGAATCTCAATCGCTCAGCCTTGATCTCCAGTTACTTGATTTGGCGCCGTTACTCCAGCAGTGCATTGAAAATGCCCGTCTCGGTGCGCCACACCCGCTGACGTTTGTCCGCGATCTGCCTCCCAACCTGCCTGCCGTCGCTGGCGACAGCCGCAAGCTGGAGCGGGTGTTTATGAACCTGCTGACCAACGCGGCCAAGTTCACCCCGCCCGACGGCAGAATCACAGTTACGGCACGGGAAGTTGTCGGCGAAGGCGTCGAAGCCGGTTTGTCCTTTGTCGAAGTGTCCATTACCGACACGGGCAAGGGCATCCCGGCTGCCGAACTGCCGTTTCTGTTTGACCCCTACCGCCAGGGCGGACAGGGCAAAAAGCACGTCGGGTTTGGGCTGGGCTTGGCCATCGTCAAACGGATTGTCGCGGCCCACGACGGTAACGTGACGGTCAAAAGCCAGGTCGGGGTCGGCAGCACCTTCACCGTGACCCTTCCCTGCTGGGCCAGCAAAGTTGGCCAGACCTCGCTTGCTGCACCGGAGCTGGCTGGAACCGGCGACAGCGGCGAAGCCGTCTTTACATGACGGTCCAGACCTAAAACCGGGACTCGACCAGTTCGAGAGCAATTGCTGCGCCGCCCAGACTGGCCCCCTTGACCGCGAGCCTGACCGGCAGCCGGGTGGTCGCATCCACCCAAACGACGGTTTGGGTGCCGCCTTCATCGGTAAGTTCCACGCGGTAGGTGTTGAACGTCCCGGAGGCCACCTGTGCTTCCTCCATACCGACCACCCGAAGCTGAACGAGCGTCGGGCGGCCGTTCTGGACGTTGAAGTTGCGCAGCGTGGCCGTATAGCCAACCGCCAGCGGCAGGCGCCCGATGACAAGATAGCGCCCGGCACCGTCGGCCAGCAGTTCGCCCCCCAAATCAGCCGCCAGCGGACGGGGCGTGCCGTTGAGCTGTACCGAACCGTCTGCTTTGCCAGCCCGGAACGCCACATCCACCGTGAGCGGCCCCTGACTGACCTGCCGCGCACGCACCACCAGGGAGGATTTTTCAAGCTTGGTGGTCTCCACGACCGTTCCCATGGGGAGCCGGGTTTCCTCACGGATTTCCCACAGACCATCGGCTTCCGTGACCATGGTTTCCACCGTGGCGGGAATGCTCTGCCCCGGCACCTCAATCGTTCCGCGATAGCGCAGGACGCCAGCCTGCAAATCCCTTTCCGGTCGGGTCAGCGCCGGTGAAGTGACACCCACCCGTGCCGGACGGGTTACGGTCTTGACATCCACGGTGATGTCTTTCAGGCGCGCGGCAACCTCCTCCGGCATTGTCTCCTGGAAACGTCCCTTGAGATAGGCCGCCAGAAACCGTTCGGTTGCGGCATAGAGCGCCAGGTTGTTGACCGGGCGGGCAAAGCCGTGACCTTCATCCGGCGCGCAGAGATACTCAACCGGAAAGCCCCGGTCCCGCAGAGCGACTACGATCTGGTCCGCCTCGGATTTTTTCACCCGTGGGTCATTGGCCCCCTGGACGATCATCAGCGGCGTCTCGATGCGATCGGCCGCGTTGAGCGGCGACTGCCGTTCCATACGGGCGCGGTCTTCCGGCCGGCCGGGATCGCCCATCCGCGTGTGAAACAGGCGGCGGGCGGCTTCCCAGTAGGGCGGGATGGTTTCCAGCAGGGTGATGAGATTGGACGGCGCGACGATGGCCACGGCCGCTGCGTAGAGTTTGGGCGTAAAAGCCACCCCGGCCAGCGTGGCGTAGCCGCCGTAGCTGCCGCCCATGATGCCGATGCGCTTGGGGTCGGCAATACCCTGTGCCACGAGATACTTGACACCCCACGTGAGGTCATCCTGCATCAGATCGCCCCACTGCCCATTGCCGGCATTGAGAAACTTTTTTCCGTAACCGGTCGAACCCCGGAAGTTGGGCTGGAGCACGGCATAGCCCCGGTTGGCCAGAAACTGCACCTGCCGCTGGTATCCCCACACGTCCCGCGCCCACGGGCCGCCGTGCGGCAGCACGACGAGCGGCAGGTCCCTGGCCGGCACGCCTTTGGGCAGCGTCAGGTAGGCCGGAATCTCCAGGCCGTCCGAGGAGGGATACCGGATGGCTTTCATCGGCGCCAGGTGTTGCCGGTCCAGCTTGTCATAGAGCCGGTACTGAAGCGTCAGCCGCCGGGCGCGCCGGTCGAACAGATAGGTTTCGCCGGGTTCGGTATCGCTCGTGGCCACGACCACCCACAGTTGCTCGTCGCGGGTGCCGGAGGCAAAGGCAATGTCCTTCCCCGGCAGACGTTTCTGTAGCCACTGGTGGTCGCGGGCATAGCCCTTGTCACGCCAGTAGGTGCGTACCCGTTCGTCAACGTAGCTGGTGGCCACCAGGTTATTTGTCACCTCCGAAAACGAGGCGCTGCCAAAATCCACCCGGCCGAGCGGGTCGCTTTCCACCAGTTCTTCCCTGCCCGTCCGGGGGTCAAACAGCACCAGCCGGGTCAGATCAACACCGTTGCCCCGGTTCGTGACCATATAGACCCGCTGCCCATCGGCGTGCATCCGAATGGGACTGGCGGACTCAAAAACACTACAGCCATAGACCTTCACCAGGCGGTCAGCATCCACGCGCAGCACTTCGGTATCCCCGTTGGGTGCCACCCGTATGGCCAGCCGCAACTGCCCGGCCTCGTCGAAAAACCACCCTGAGATTTGCTCCCGGTTTTCCCGCAGCCGCGTCCGCTCACCGGTCGAAAGCTTGAGCTGATAGACATCGTGCCAGGCCGGATCACGGTCGTTGATCCCCAGGCACACGACATCCGGGGCGTCTCTGGGCACGGCGTAGATTTGCACGCGCACGCCCTTGAGGCCGGTCAGGTCGCGTGCGGGCGGCACGTCGCGCCCGGCAGCCGGAGCCGCTGCGGGATCGACGGCGTAGAGGTTGAAATTTTCATCGCCGCCCTGATCCTGCACGTACAGGATGAACCGTCCATCGCGTGTCCAGAAAAAGTTGCGCAGCGGGCGCGTCGTGGAATCCGTCAGCGGCCGCGCCTGCGTGAAGGGTTCGTCTGTCCGCTTGACCCAGATGTTGAGCGTTTCCCGGTAGGGCTTGAGAAACGCCATGTATTTCCCATCGGGCGACAACTGCGCCCCGGCCAGGTCGGGATTGCCGAAAATGAGCTGGCGGTCAATGAGCGGCGGCAGTCCGGCCCGGACCGGCACGCTCATCCCCACCCCGGCCACCAGAAGGCACAGCAGGTATCCCAGAGAAACCGGAAACACCGCCCGGAACGCCGTCCGGACGGCCTTTCTCGTGTCAACTTCCATCTCAGACCTCCATCCGCAGGGGCTTACTCAACCGTAAAACGGATTGTGCCGATGACCGCCCCATCCTTCACAACTTCCACCCGGTACACACCCGGCGGGAAGCCGCTACCTGAAATCAGGGAAAGCTGAATCCAAGTCAACCGGCTGTTTTCCTGGGTAATCGTTGGAAAATCAACCTCGCCAATGAGCTTGTTGCGGGACAGCCGCGGTACACGCTCGGCGTACCAGCGTGACCCGTAGTTTTCCCCAATCTCCAGTTTCCGGGGATAAATCACGCAGGTCAGCCTGGTGTCGCGCGTGGTGAAGGACGACGTAAACTGCAGGTCGTCATCGCCAAGCGGGCGTGCCATCTTGAGGTCACGGAGCTGTTTCCCGCCACCTGGCGGCGTATCATCGCCGGTGTCACTGCCTGATCGGTTGTCGTCTGAGCGGTCGCCGCCGGAAGGCCCCCCGGAGGATGTACCGGCGCGTGTCAGTTGTACCCCTTCAACCGTCATCGTCCAGCGTCCGGCTGTGAGTTTTGGAGGACTCTGCACCGCAAACCGGGTGGTGAAAGGCCCTACGCCAACTTCAAAGTCATCCCCGATGAACCGCCGAATCGGGACATTTTCGATTTTAGACGAACTGGAACCCGTCCGCCGTTCCCAGAACACTTTGCCGTCGGGCTTGATGGAAAGCGTTGCCTCGGAGCCGCTCCAGTCACCAACATACGCCTGCTTGTCTGAGGGAATTCCGCTGCCGCCTGAACCCGCAAGAAGGATGACGCCAAGGATGACCGCAATTGCCAGAACTGAAAAACACCCGCAGCCGCCGAGAACCCACAACCAGGTTTTACCCGACTTTT
Source organism: Chloracidobacterium sp. N (assembly GCF_018304765.1). Classification (NCBI taxonomy): domain Bacteria; kingdom Pseudomonadati; phylum Acidobacteriota; class Blastocatellia; order Chloracidobacteriales; family Chloracidobacteriaceae; genus Chloracidobacterium; species Candidatus Chloracidobacterium aggregatum. Next base: position 1,388,165 of record NZ_CP072642.1, on the reverse strand, counting down.
TGGGTGGGGCTGGAGGGGCGTAAGGGGAAGGACTGTAGGGTGGTGGGTAAGGCTGCATAAGAAACCTCCAGGGGTCAGGTTGCCCGCAATGGGGCAGGGGTGGGCATAACAGCCCGGCTTAGCGGATGAAGTCGTAGGTCACTTTGATCTGAAACTGGCGATTGGGACGCTCGACACCCACGCCGGTCGTCTGGTTGTAAATGAAAAAAATGTCCGAGTTCGGGCGATAGATATAGCGCACCCGGGCATTGATGCTGGTCAGGCGGGCGGCAGAGTTGACCTGCACCAGACACGTTGAAAGCCACTTTCGTGAGAAGTTATACGTTACCCGTCCGTTGAACAAGCTGGTTGAGAAATCTCCCTGTGGCAACTGGACAGCGTTGAAGCCGTGGCTCGCTTCGAGTGACAGATGGGAGTCGGGGCGCCAGGTCAGACCGGCACTGGCTTCCTGACGCTGCCCGCTGTAGAAGCTGCCCCAACTGCCCCCGGCGTCAAACACGATGCGCCGGCTGCGATTCGTCCCAAAACTTGCCCCGTGGCGGTTGAAGGTGTACGAACCCGGTGGAATGACAATCCCCGGCCGAATCCGAAACGGACGGGTCAGCACATCGGTTTCCGTCCGCCAGGGACGAATCGTCGCCGACGCCGAATTGGCAAAATCCACGCTGATGGCCGTGGCCACCGTACGGGTCTGGAGGTCGCCCGTCGTGCGGTCCTGGTAATACTCCCCAAACCCTTCAAAGCGAATCTCACGGATGGTTCCAGCCACGGCGGACGGCCGCCACTTGTAGGCAGCATCCCCGAAGTACTGGCGCACATCCCGGCGCAGGACAAAACCCATTTCCGGGTTGTAGTTGCGGCCGATTTCCTCATATATCCCAAAGAGCCGCATCTGATTCGTGTCATAGCCGCTCTGTACGCGAAAGGTCGTGGTATCACCGCGCAAACCGGGAGAAAAGGTCCTGGCGAAGAAGGCGTAGCTTGTCCAGTAGTCGTTGAAGTTGATCTGGGCATCGAGACCCACGCCACGGTTGTAGGGCCGGCCTTCGCCCCCCTGACGATTGAGGGCAATGGCGCCGACATTCGACCGCGTGCCCACATCGCGCTTGACCCGCGCCACGGTAAAGCGCTCGCGCGGTACGGCAACCCGTTCCGTTCCATCCGGCTGGACTTCCCGCAGCGGGCGTGTCTCCACGTGTAAAAATCCCAGGTTCCACTTCCCGGCCTTGCCCGTCACCTTGGCCCCGAAGTCAATCGGCAGCGGCGCGCCGTTATCGGTCAGACCAATCCGGCGGGTGAAAAACATCTGGTTCACACCGGGCCGCCCAAACAGAAAGATGCCGGCATTTTCGAGGAAAAAATCGCGCCTTTCGGGAAAAAACACCGAAAAGCGCGTCAGGTTGACCACCTGCTGGTCCACTTCCGCCTGTCCGAAGTCGGGGTTGACGGTAAACTCGGCCGTCACGGAGGGCGTAATCCCCACGCGCGCGACTTCAACGCCAACCGTCCCGGAAAAGCGCGGTTCAAAACGATTGCCAAGCGGGTCCGGCACATTCTGGCGGAGACGCCCCGTGACGTATGGCTTGATTTCCACCAGCCGGGAACGGGTAATGCCTTCCACGCCGGTCAGCACACCGGCCTGGGAAACGCGCAACAGTCCGAAAGCCCGCTGCCAGCTTGTCCAGAGCAGGATTTCGTTCTTGCGCCGGATGATGCGCGACACGTTGAACCCCCACGTATCCGCCCCTTTGCGAAACCGCAGACTCACCAGCGGAATGGCCATTTCGGCCGACCAGCCTTCCTGGTCGCGGCTGGCGCCCGAAAGCCATTGCGTATCCCAGGCGAGGTTGAAATCCCGACCTTCATCGGTAATGAGGGCATCGGACTGCGTTCCCAGGGGATTGACGGAAAACCGGTAGGCGTTGCGCCCGTCGCGGTAGGTATCTAGCAGCACCACGAGTTTGTCGTCGTTGCCAAAGCTGGAGTCACGGTTCAGATCGCGGGCGTTGATTTTGTCCGGCTCGCTGTCAAAACACCGGATGCCAATATAAACGTAGGTCTTGTCGTACAGCAGGCGGCACTCGGTTTTCTCGGTTGGAGGCGCACCTTCCACTGGTTCCTGCTGGCGAAAGTCGCGGATGACCTCGGCCGTTTCCCAGGCCGGTTCGTCAAGGCGACCGTCAATCGTGATCGCCTCATCCGTCCGGGTGATGCGTATGGAGGGGCGGGATTCGATGGCCACATTCTGCGCCCGGGCGGCGGAATCCCCCCACGCCATCCAGACCACCAGCCCAAAAGCCATCAGCCCACGGATGCGCGCCGGCTTCTGCCAGACCCAACCGGGCCGGCATAGACTCACAACGTGGGCGATGCGCATCAGAAGGGTGTTGGTCACAACCGCACGTTGTTTCACAAGGCGAGGCCTTGCAAGCAATTTTTTGTGGTTCGCCGGCGCCCCGGGCACGTGTCGGCCCGACACGTGCCGGCCTGACACGTGCCGGCCTGACACAGGCCGGCAGGTGATGTTCAGAGGCCCGGCCAGTCACCGACCAGCGAAGTCAGGCACAGCACTGGAACCACTTCTCCGGCCTGCCCGACGCGCTTGCCTTCGGGAAAGAACACCAGCCCCTGCGCGCCCAGCATCGAGGTCAGCATCCCCGATCCCTGCCCCGGCAGCACTTCGGCCTGCCAGCCCGTTTCAGTCCACACCAGACGCGCCCGCAGATAGGTTGGGCGGTCGCCTTTCGTCCTGACCTCGTGCGCCAGCCGGGCGCTCACTTCGGGAAGCCGCCAGCGGGTTTCGGGCAGGCCCAGCATTTTGCCCAGCGCCGGACGTACAAACAGGTGAAAACAGACCATGCCCGATACCGGATTGCCCGGCAGCCCAAAGCAGGGACGCCCCCGCAGGCGACCGAACAGCAGCGGCTTTCCCGGCTTCATCCATACGCGCCAGAAACGCGCTTCCAGCCCCAGCCTTTCGAGCGCCGGTTTGACCAGATCATGCTCCCCTACTGACACGCCGCCGGATGACACCACCACATCCGCCGTGGCGGCAGCTTCGGCAAAGGCGGCCTCGACCTGCGCTACGTCGTCGCGCACGAGCGGCAGGACGAGCGGCTGCGCGCCGGCCGCACGTACCAGCGCCGCCAGGGCGTAAGCATTGCTGTTGACGATTTTTCCGGGCGCTGGCGGTTCATCCACCTCAATGAGTTCATCACCGGTGGCCACAATGGCCACGACCGGCCGCCGCCGGACAGTGACAAACGCCCGGTGAAACGCCGCCAGGACACCAATGTGCGCCGCCGTGAGACACTCGCCGGCGGACATCACCGCCTGCCCGGCACGAATGTCCTCGCCGCGTCGCCGGATGTGGTCGCCCTCCCTGACCGGTCGGGTCAGCCAGATGGTATTTCCTTCACGGCGAACCTGCTCCTGAATGACCACGCCGGACGCGCCTTCCGGCAGGGGCGCGCCGGTCATGATGCGTACGGCCTGGCCGGAAGACATGGCTTGCTGCGGAAGCTGGCCGGCTGTGACCTGCTCGCTGACTTCCAGACGCACGGGCGAAGCTTCGCTTGCTCCGGCCGTGTCGGCAGCAACGACGGCATAGCCATCCATGGCGCTGTTGTCAAAGGGCGGCAGATCGTGGGGTGCGTGGACAGTTTCCGCCAGAATCCGCCCAACGGCCTCAAACAACGACACACGCTCGACACCGACGGGTGCAATCCACGCCAGTGACAGAGCTTGGGCCTCATGGACGGCAAGGGGTTGGTCATTGAGTTCCATGGTTTTTCAGTTCGCGGCCGGCAGCTCGATCCGAAACTCGTGGGGCAGCACGGTGATCTTCGGCTCCCGGCGGGCAAAACGCAGGGTTTCGCGGCGCACCATAGGCAGGCCGCCGGTGTAGGTCGTCACGCCGTAGGCCGCATTTTTGAAGAAGCTTTTGATCGTCGGGTTATTGGGGTGACTGACGCCGTAATCAATCGCCCCGCGCCAGATATGCTTGCCCACCGCCGGGTTGACGATTTCCAGCCGCCGCTCATAGAGCATGACGCGCACACCTTCCTGGCGTACGCCATAATCCCGATGCACCAGCGCGTTGGTGATGGCTTCCATGACCGCCGGGCGTGAGTAGATGGACCGCGCCTCGGGGTCAGCTCCATTTCCCCGCCGGAGCGGGGGTGTGTCAGACAAATCGGCATAGCGCGTCAAAAAGCCTTCGATGCGCCAGTAGAGACTGGCCGCATTGCCGGTGAACGTCACCTGCTCGACGACCGGCGCTGTGACATCGTGACCGGCAAAGCGTGTCAGGACGACGTGGCTGCGTGGGAATGACGCCGTCATGGCGCGACTTTGCCCAAACAACACGAGTCCGGCCACGGTGGGGGCATAGTCATCGGCCGTCATGACCGCCAGCCGCATGTCGGTCATCGCCAGCGCCGTCGGGAAGCCCTTGGGCAACCGGGATTCATCCGGCACGATGGCGCGGATGTAGCCCCACACACCAGCTTCGTCAATGTCATCGAAAGACACGTCGTGCAGAGGCACCTGTTCATAGCGGACGCTGTCGTAGCGATGGAACAGTTCGGCAATTTCCTGACTGTCTGCTTCGCGTTTGGTCGAGCCGATACGGATGTAATACCGGCCGTCACGGGTGGCGTGGGGTGAACGGCGGTCATCCACTTCCAGCACCAGGATGCGCTTGCCGCTGTCGAAGGCAACCTTGTTGATGTAGGGGTGAACCGGCGGCACCATGGCCGTTGCACACAGTTCGCGCAACTCGGCTTCGACGCGCTCGGCGTCGTCAAGCCCCTCGATGCGGCAGGTATCGCTTACACCAAAGAGAATCGCGCCGCCGCCACTGTTGGCCAGGGCCAGAATTTCGGCGGCAATCCGCTCCGGGTTGCTGTAGCGAACCTTGAACTCAACCTCACTGTCCTCCCCGCCGCGTACCAGGTCGAGAACCTCACGCCGGTCAAGGGTACGCCCGTTATCACGCATCGTCAGGTGGGCATGCAGCGACCGCTCGGTTTCTGGCGGCCACCCACGACGCCGGATTTTTTTGCGACTCATGACAAGTGTCCCGTGGCAAAGTGAGACTGGCTTTGGAAGAAAAGGCGCAACGGCCCTTGCCGGTGTCCCCCGAACAGTAGGACATACGGACGCTCAGGGTAAAATAATTCCCGCCGAAAAGGTAAGCGTGCTACACTCGTGGCACGTACGCCAACGTACACTTCACACCGGTCCCGGCAGCAGGACATCACGACACAACATCACTCGGCGTTGTTTCCCGGAGTTTTTCACATGAAAGTTGCCCTTGGCAGTGACCATGCCGGCTTTCCCGGCAAAGAAGCCGCAAAACGGGTGCTGGAACAACTCGGTATCCCTTACGAAGACTTCGGCACGGCAACCGATGCGGAATCGGTGGATTACCCGGACTATGCGCGCGCCGTCGGCGAGGCCGTTGTCAGACAGCAGGCGGATGTGGGGCTGCTTTTCTGCGGCACCGGCATTGGCATCGGCATAGCTGCCAACAAAATTCCCGGCATCCGGGCGGCGGTCGTCCACGATGTCGAGACGGCCCGTCTGGCCCGGGAACACAATGATGCCAACGTGCTGGCCATGGGCGTTCGCAATACCAGCCCGGACCTGCTTCCGGCGGTCATCGAAACTTTTCTCAAAACGGATTTCGCCGGTGGGCGTCATGCCCGCCGGATTGAAAAAATCGCGGCGCTCGAAGCGGCCGCCTCCCGCTGACTTCTCCCCCCTGACGACTTCATTTTCTGGAAAGACCTGCCATGTCCCTGAACCTCAACCGTTCCCTGTTTGAAACCGATCCTGAAATCGCCCAAGCCATTGCAGATGAGACCAACCGCCTGTCAGACGGGCTGGAAATGATTGCCTCGGAAAACTATGCCAGCCGTGCGGTGATGGAAGCCGCCGGCTCGGTCATGACCAACAAGTATGCCGAGGGCTATCCGGGGCGGCGGTACTACGGCGGCTGTGAATTTGTGGATGTCGCCGAACGTCTGGCCATCGAGCGGGCCAAACAGCTTCTGGGCGCTGAGCATGTCAATGTCCAGCCCCATTCCGGGGCGCAGGCCAACCTGGCCGTGTTTCTGGCGGTTCTCAAGCCGGGCGACACCATTCTGGGCATGGATTTGGCGCACGGCGGGCACCTCACCCACGGACATCCGCTCAACATCTCCGGGATGTACTTCAACGTTGTCACCTACGGGGTGGACCGCGAAACCGAACGGCTGGATTACGACGCCCTGGCCCAACTGGCTGAAAAACACCGTCCCAAGCTCATCATCTGCGGCGCCAGCGCCTATCCGCGCCAGATTGACTTTGCCCGCATCGGGGAAATCGGACGCTCGGTTGGCGCCCGGGTGCTGGCCGACATGGCGCACATTGCCGGACTCGTTGCCGCCGGTGAGCATCCCTCCCCGGTGGGACAGGTGGATTTTGTCACCACAACGACCCACAAAACCCTACGCGGACCACGGGGTGGACTTATTGCCTGCCGGGCGGAAGATGCCAAGCTCATTGATCGGGCGGTGTTTCCCGGCGTACAGGGCGGACCGCTGATGCACATCATTGCGGCCAAGGCTGTGTGCTTCAAAGAGGCCCTCGAACCGTCCTTTGTGGAGTACCAGCGGCAGGTTCGGAAAAATGCCGTCGCCCTGGGTGAAGTTCTTGCCGGCGCCGGTTTTCGCCTCGTCACCGGCGGTACGGACAATCACCTCATCCTCGTGGATGTTTTCACGAAGGGCATCACCGGCAAGGCCGCTGAGCAGGCACTCGAACGGGCCGGGATCACGGTCAACAAAAACACCATTCCCTTCGACACCAACCCTCCGCTGGTAGGCAGTGGGATTCGCCTCGGCACACCGGCGCTGACCACCCGCGGGATGCGCGAACAGGACATGCGCTACGTCGGACAGCTTATCGTCGAGGTCCTCTCCGATATTGACAGCCCGGCAACGCAGGCGGCAGTCCGGCAGAAGGTGCGGGAACTGACCCGCGACTTTCCACTTTACGGGCGATAGCCGTCCCGGCCACTGGGGCCAGGCACGTCCAGTCAGGGGTGTCAGTGATCGCTGTTTTTGGGAAAAAGCCGCAATAAAAACGGGGGCGTCAGAGTTGACGCCCCCGTTCGCGCTTGGCAATGAGTGACGAAACTAGTTGCCGATGGGCGAAGATTCGGAGTCGGCAAGCTGGTTCGAGGCATCCGACGAGCGAACCACACCGGTTTCGTTGATGAAGAACGACCGGTTGCCCGTGCGCGAAATACCTTCTGACTGTGAGGGCCGGTTTCGCACGGAGTACAGCGCAGCCGACGTGGAGGTCTTGGGCGTTGCACTGTAGTTCTGCAACGAGAAGCCGCTCTTCGGAGTCGTCGTGGCGTTGATGACGGTTTCATCCAGCATGCCGACCTCGTTCGTGCCGGAACCGCCCAGCAGGGAGATAGGCGAAGCGAAGTTGCCGCGGCCGATACCAGACTCATAGGTGGCGTTGGCAGAGTGAATGTTGCGGAGGGTCTGCTGCGCGGAAGCATCGTTGGCGCTCCGCCGGGCAGCGAGAAGGTTCGGAACTGCAATCGCCGCGATGATGCCGATGATGGCAACGACGATGAGCAGCTCAATCAGTGAAAAACCCTTTTGCTTCTTGAGGTTCATAGCGGTAGGTCTCCTTGGTGGTGAAAGGCCGGTGGCCGAAAATGGTTGCCCTGTATCCACAAGGCATGAGAACTTTGCAGCTTGATACCACTGCAAACGATGCCTGAAGCTTGCGCTTTCATCACTCCAATGAGGCAAACCCTGTGCCAAAACTTTCCAGCCTTCCCGGTGTGACCCGCCTGCCCACATCTGATACATCCTTGCCGCATTTTTCCGCACCACGGTTTCCGTTTTCACGTGGACGACACATGTCTTTCACCAACCGTGACGGTTTCATACCTGACACTTTGCCGACAATACACCCAGCGTGACATTTTATGTCACATTACCAGAGCAGATTCTGTCACTTATTGACGGCTCCACCCCGCTCCTGAGACGCTCCTGCCCGTTTGATCATGCTCGATTCCGAAACCAGCTTCATTTGCCAGTTGGCCACAGAGGCCGGGCAGCGCGTTCTTTCCGACTTCCAGCCCGGCCGCCCGGTCCGTTACAAGCCGGATGGTGAACCGGTAACGGACACCGATCGTGCCATCAACACGTTTCTGGTGACGGAACTCCAGCGCCGCTTCCCGGACGACCTCATTGTTTCCGAAGAAGCGGAAGACGACGATGCCCGGCGGCGCGCTTTGGCGCATCGGGTCTGGTTTGTCGATCCGATTGACGGCACGCGGGAATTCATCGCCGGCAATGGTGAATTCTCTGTCATGATCGGTCTGTGCGTGGAAGGCTGTCCCGTCGTGGGCGTTGTTCACCAGCCCACAACCGGCAAAACATGGTATGCCAACCCCCACGGCGCCTGGCTCACTCAGGGGAACACCTGTCGGCCGTTGCGGGTTTCGTCTGTCAACCATATCCCCGACATGACCCTGGCGGCCAGCCGGTCGCACCGCAACCGCTACCTCACAGCGGCCGCGCAGCGGCTTGGCATCCAGAAAGAAATCATCTCCGGCAGCGGCGGACTCAAAATCGGGCTGCTCGTCGAACAGCGCGCCGACCTGTTTATCAGCGCCTCGACCCGCTCCAAGCTCTGGGATACTGCCGGGCCGGAAGCTATCCTGCGGGCCGCCGGCGGCGTACTGACGGATTTTCAGGGCCGGCCGCTCGACTACCGCCAGCCGAACCTGCATCATCGGGCCGGATTGATTGCCAGCAACGGTCTCCAGCACGCGGCCATCGTTGCCCAGGTTTGTGATCTGTTTCCTCCGGCGTAGGGCCCCCAACTCCCAAGGTCAATCCCATGTCCACACCGCTTTTTTCACGCGCCCAACAAGCCCAGGGTTTTTTCCTCATTGCCGGCCCCTGTGTCATTGAAAGCGAAGCCCATGCCCTGCGCATGGCCGAAGCCATTTCCCGGATTGCCCGGCAGATGGGCATTCCCTACGTATTCAAGGCGTCATACGACAAAGCCAACCGTACCTCCCACACCTCTTTCCGTGGACCCGGTATGGAAGAAGGCTTGCGGATTCTGCAACGGGTCAAGGAAACCCACGGCGTGCCCATCCTGACGGACATCCACGAAACGCACCACGCGGCAACCGTCGCGGAAGTCGCTGACGTGCTTCAGATTCCGGCCTTTCTGTGCCGCCAGACCGATCTGCTCCTGGCGGCGGCGGCAACCAAACGCACGGTCAACGTCAAGAAAGGGCAGTTTCTGGCCCCGTGGGACATGCGCCCGGTCGTCGAAAAACTCCGCGCAGCCAATGCCGCGGACATCTGGCTGACCGAGCGCGGAGCTTCGTTCGGCTACAACAACCTGGTGGTGGATATGCGCAGCTTCCCAATCCTGCGCGAGTTGGGCTGCCCGGTCATCTTCGATGTCACCCACAGCCTGCAACGCCCCGGCGGACGTGGCACAGCCTCGGACGGTGACGCCATCTTCATCCCGCCTCTGGCCCGCGCCGGTGTGGCCTGCGGCGTGGATGGACTTTTCATGGAAGTCCACGACGATCCTGCCCGCGCCCTGAGTGACGGGCCAAATGCCCTTCCCCTCGACCAACTCGCCGGACTGCTCCGGCAATTGGTCGCTATTGACCGGGTGTGTCGTCAAGCCTGAAGCACCCCGCCCGGCAATGACCAACATCAGGTGACAACAGGGCGGGTGACAGGGCCCATCCGACCGCGCTGGCCGACCGCGCCGGTTGCACACAACCCCCAGCCATGGTACACCACACCGGCCTGAATGCCCGTCAAGTGACGGCCAAGCCGGATGACGGGCGCAGCTTTTTCGACCGGAGTCAGGGACTGAAGACCGTGCGCGAAATTCAGGGAAAACTTGTTGCTGACGGGTTACGGGTGGCGTTTGTCGTCAGTCGCTGGAATGATTTTGTCGTCAACCGGCTGCTCTCCGGTGCGCTGGATACTTTTGAGCGGCTCGGCGGGCGGCTTGACGACTGTGCCGTGGTGCGCGTCCCAGGCTCATTTGAAATCCCCCTGACCGTCAAAAAACTGGCCCTGACCTCTGCCTGGGAAGCCATCGTCTGCCTTGGGGCCTTGGTGCGCGGCGAGACGCCGCACTTTGACTACATCGCCGCCGAGGTGACGAAAGGCATTGCGGCCGTGTCGCTGGAAACCGGCGTCCCGGTGACCTATGGCGTCATCACGGCTGAAAACCTCGAACAGGCGATTGACCGGGCCGGCATGAAAGCCGGCAACAAAGGGGTCGAAGCCGTGCTGGCCGCCATTGAACTCGCCAATCTCTACCGGGCCATTGAAGCCCGCCAGGCAACCGGGCGTTCGTGACACAACCCGTCTGTCGCAAGTCCGGCAGGCTGGTTTGGCCAGTGCCGGCCCGGCAGCTTTTCCCGACCACAGCTCCCTGAAACGCTATGGGTTCCCGTCGCCGTGCGCGCGAGTGCGCGCTGCAAATGCTTTTCCAGTACGACTTAAGCCAGCCCTCCCTGGATGACCTCTTCGAGAGCTACTGGAACGAGTTGACCGAACTCAAAGAGGAACATCAGGAAAAAGTCCCGGCTTTTGCCAACCGCATTGTGACCGGGGTCATCACCTGCCTGTCCGACATTGACCTCATCATCAGCCGCCACGCGGAACGCTGGCGCATTTCGCGCATGGCCGCCGTGGACCGCAACATCCTGCGCCTGGCGGTTTACGAGTTCCTCCACGAACCCGACACGCCACGGGCTGTCGTCATCAATGAGGCGCTCGAAATTGCGCGCCGTTTCAGCACGCCGGAAGCCACCCAGTTCATCAACGGCATTCTGGATGCCATCAAGCGCGAACTCGACGAAACCGGTGCGCCGCCTCTCCGGCCGGCATCGCTCCCGCCGGCTCCACGTTGATTTCGGCTGCGCCGTGGCATACCTTTTCCAAAGGTTCACCTACTTACTTCGGCGCATCTGACGGAAGCGCTCAAACGAGGTCGCAAACCATGACAGGGATGAAATTTCGCCGCTCCTGCGACCAATGTGGTACGACGTTTTTTTCCACCGATCGCAAGGCACGGTTTTGTGCCAAACACCAGCCCCGGCGGGCCGCACCGGACACCACCGGGCGTACCACACCGCCGCCGATGTCCGCCCCCAAACTGGCCAAGGTCGTCATGGGCAACCGCCCGTCCGTCGGCCTGCCCAGTGGTAAACGGCAGAAAGGAATGCCCCGGCAACGTCAGCCGCAAATCCGGACCCTGACGCCCGAAGTCCGGGCGCGCATCGCTTCCGCCTTCCAGCACATGCGGACGGTCCCAGGCAGCGCCATCCCACTCGATGCCAAACACATCGAACGCTACCTGCGCCGCATTCACACGGCCATTTCCCAGCAGTTGTGGGTCAGCCGCGCCCTTGTCTCCCAGGTCATCCAGGAACTTCGCACGGCGCTCGAAATCGCCACCATTGATCTGACGCCGGAGCAACGGGAGCAGGCCATTGCGATGTATCGCCACTTCATTGAAACCGGCGAGCGTCCACCCGGTGGCCGGCGGCGCTTCATCGCCCAGCAACTTGGCGTCAGCCCGGATGCCGTCATCCTGGTGATTCGGCAGTGGGCACAGTCACAGTATGCCCAGTCGCCCACGCCCAAACCGACCCGCCAGCAGCTTTTCCTCGTCGAAAAGAGTTTCTACCACTATCTGACCGAAGGCCAGGAGCCTTACGAGGAACTGCCCGAAGCCATTGCGCATGACTTGGGCTTTGTCACGCCCTACCAGGTTCTGCGGTGGATTGATGTGCTCTATGACAACAGCAAGTTTCCACCCGATCTGCCGGAAACGACCCTGGACCAGCGGGCGGCCATCGTTGCCGAATATCTGGACTACCTGAGCAAGGACCTGCCGCCGGAGCGCGCCCTGCACACCACCATTGCCGAGAAGGTGGGTGGGGTGACACCCCGGCAGGTGCACAAGGTGCTTTATGACTACCGGGTTGAGCTGCGCCAGCAATGCCTCCAGCGCACCCTTGTCACCGCCTGAAGGCTGCCCGGACACATCACCGCCAACGCCCATGTTTCGCCTGACGCGGTGGCAGTGGACAACCCTCCTAGGGTTGACGCTGCCGCCGCTTTTTATCGTTCTTGCCAATACCTGGGTGGTTTCTTCAACCCAGGGACGTGTTTTTGAGCGCCCCACCGACATCCCGGCCAATGCCGTCGGGCTCGTCCTGGGAACAGCCAAATACCTGCCGGCCGGGGGACTCAACCCGTACTTTCAGAATCGCATGCAGGCGGCGGCCGACCTGTACCACAGCGGCAGGATCAGACACCTGATCCTCAGCGGCTCGAATCAAACACCGGCCTACGACGAACCGACTGAAATGCGCAAGTCGCTGCGCAGCCTGGGCGTTCCCGACGCGGCCATGACGGCCGATTATGCCGGCCGCCGCACCCTCGACTCGGTCGTTCGCGCCCGCGACATCTTCGGACAGCACCACTTCACCATCATTTCCGACAAGTTTCACGTCTATCGGGCGCTGTTTCTCTGCGACCGGTTTGGCATCCGGGCCATTGCCTACGGTGCCCCTGATCTGCCCTGGTCGGCTTCGGTACGGACGCGCCTGCGCGAATATGGCGCGCGCTGCAAGGCAGTTCTGGATGTCTATGTCCTGGGCACGCAACCCCGCTTTCGCGGACAGCCCATTGCCCTGCCCGTGGACGCGCCGGTTGCCACAGACACCCCGCCTATTGCCCCCGCCGTTCAAAAGTGACCCGCACGCCGTACTTCGGCCGCAGCGTAAACATCGTGTCGAACTCAATCGGGTGTCCCGGCACGAGCCTGATCCGGTAACGCTGCACGATCATGGCCAGAACCAGTGTGGCTTCCATCAGGGCAAACTGGCTGCCAATGCACACGCGCTGGCCGCCGCCAAACGGAAAGTAGGCAAAGGCCGGACGACCGGATGACCGCTCCGGTGTGAAGCGTTCCGGGTCGAAACGTTCGGGGTCTTCCCAGAAATCGGGGTGGCGGTGCGTCAGAAACTGGTTGAGCGCCACGAGACTTCGTCCCGGAATGAAGTAGCCACCGATTTCGTCTTCGTGAATCGCCTCCCGTGGCAGGCCCCAGGCGGGAGGGTACAGCCGCATGGTTTCCTCGATGACCATGCGGGTGTAAGGCAAACGCCGGAGGTCTTCCACGGTTGGCGAAGCACCACGCAGCACCGACACGACTTCTTCGTACAACCGCGCCTCCACGGCCGGCTCCCGGGTCAGGACGTACAGCGCCCAGGTCAGGGTAATGGCGGTCGTTTCATGCCCGGCCAGCAGCAGGGTGATGACTTCATCCCGAAGCTGGGTGTCGCTCATGGCTTCGCCTGTTTCCTCGTCCCGTGCCGCCATCAGCATCGAGAGCAGGTCCGGCGCCGGATTGAGCGTTTTTCGCCGCCGCTCGATGATTTGATACACAACGGCATCCAGCCGCCGCCGGGCCGCTTTGAAGCGCAGGTTGGACGGAGTTGGCACCCACAGCGGAACGGGCAGGGTCGGACGCATCCTGAAACCGACGAAATCAAAGGCCACCCGCAGGTTTTGCCCAAAAGCGTCGGCCTTTTCGCCTACCGGTGTTGAAAAAAGCGTCAGCCCGGCAATGTTCAGCGTCAGCAGTGCCATGTCCTGGGCCACATCGAAAGCTTCTGACTGGCGCGCCCGGTTGTCCCACTGTTCAAAATACGCTTCTGTCTCCGCGACCATCGTGGCCGCAAAGCGGCTCAGCGCCTGCCGGTGAAACGAAGGCTGCATGAGCTTGCGCTGCCGCCGCCAGAAATCGCCGTCACTCGTCAGCAGTCCATTCCCCGTGATGAGGCCGATGGGGCCGTCAAAGACTTTTCCCTTGCGGTAGTTGTGCTGGTTACGCACCAGCACGTGCTCGACATACGCCGGATGCAGGACGAGATGCCAGTACAGGCCGGGCAATCCACGAAAGCGGATGATGTCGCCCAGCTCACGAAACATGCGGGTGTAGAAGTTCAGCAGGTCGTTGCGCACCGGAAGAAAGCTGCCGAACAGCCAGTGCTGGTCCCTGGGCATCGGCGCCAGCCGCTTCCCGGTTGACGTGGATATGGTGGCTTCCATAGCGGCGTACCTTCCTCAGCCGGAGATGAACGTCCGGCTCCCAGGCTTGACCAGGGGAACGTCCGCCCGGCACAGCGGACAGTCCGGGGGAGCATACGTTGGTATCGTCAGCTTGATCAATGCGGCAAAGGGCCGCCCAAAATCAGATGGTCCGCCACGGCGGTCAATGATGGCGCCGACAGCCAGCACCTGCGCGCCACACCGGGTGACAACGTCCATGGTTTCCCGCGTCGAGCCGCCGGTTGTCACCACATCTTCCACCACACAGGCACGCTCGCCGGCATCCAGCGTAAAACCACGCCGCAGTGTCATCACCCCCTGCTCGCGCTCCGTAAAG